>CAYPOY010000040.1:0-351 GCA_964412395.1 uncultured Anaerolineales bacterium
CTTATTCTACATTAACTTTGCCGGGTGTCCAATTCTAGGGGTTCACTACAGGTAACAAGTCTGGTGCAACTCTGTTCAAGCGCTCCACATAGCCGAATATCCAGGCGGTTTTACTGTCCTTCAGTATTCGCAGAAGCGCAATCTCTTCTTTGGCTCTTTGCTTGGAATGCCGTTTTTTCCTAGCCTCTTTCCAGCATGACTCGACGTACTCTGCATACTCACGAACATCGGGTATGAAAGAGTCAATGGCCTTCTGTTGAGCTTGCATAACTGCCCACAGAAGCGCTTGTGCTCTTATCGGTCCTATACCTACCTTCTTGACAAACCAATCATCAAATCTGCCTTGGACAT
>CAYPOY010000040.1:361-23689 GCA_964412395.1 uncultured Anaerolineales bacterium
CTCTTGGCAGTTTGCTTTGGATAGGCAGACCCCCTAACAATATCTGCTTCTATACGAAGATCATCGCGGATTCTGTCTGCAGGTGGAGCTTCGTTTAACTTAAGCAGAGCCTTTCCCTCAATCCCCGAAAACGCTCGAGCACGTATGCGGGCGGTGAATAGGTCTTCCAGAGCTTCGATGTATGCGTTTGTATGCCAGGGGGTGATGTCAGCTTCGTCTGAGGATCCAAAATGAGGATATAGATGATAGGCCAGGAGCTCCATCTTGGCAGGCACGCTACCAAATGTGGCTTCGTTGATACAATCGACTGGGGCGATGGCGACATTGGCAGCCACTGCGACGAAGAGGCGGACTGTGTCGACCGATCGAGCCAAGTCGCTGATTTCCTGGGCTCTGTCGGCTACCCGTGCTTCATCGCTGCGACGCATTTCCACAAGAGCGCGACGCCACTCTGCAGGATCGAAGGTTTCCATACGTTCTTTTCTCTCAGATTGAGGTGTCGCCCCTTGTCTTGTCAGCGATCCTGATTCATACGCCCTGCCACCCAACCGTGTGCTTCAGCCGCGCCGCGACTTGCGCGGAAAGCCAATCAATTCAATGTGCCTCACGAAGCCAAATCGTGCCGCGATACAAGGCCGCGAAGCGGCGTCGCCTGCAGCGTGGGTTGGGCGGCCATCTAAATGTGATCTGCTCACTCCCTATGAAGCTTACGCACAGCACTTCGCCAACGGCGGGAGTTCCAGAACCGCAAAATGGCTTTACCGAGAGAATGTTCCGGCACTTTGTAGTGAGAGACGCGGTAGCAACGCAATACAAGGAAAAACGCGACCAGTGCGCAAACCATAATTCCGATGGGAGCAGCATAGAACGGCAGTGATGGTATGGGCAGTGTCCCAACGGTGAGCACGGCTAGCAGCAGGTTGAAGACCAGGAAGAAGATGCCTACTCTGAGATAGTAGTAGCTCAAGTCGTCTGCGGCAAGCGCACGATGATGAGCCAGGGTTGCCTCATCACTCGTACCAGCGAACAAATCACTCTGACGATACTCAAGAATCTTGGAGTAGTTATGGATGGAGTCCGTCAGCAGAAAGACTGAAAGAATGAGACATATATTGGTTGCTCCCAGAGTCAGAAAAAGTCCTAAAGCCAATACACTCCATCCTGTTGATAGCCACGACCATAGTACCTGACCTGACCCGAAGAACACTCCCAGATTGGCCGAGAACAGCCCAACAATAGTGTAGACCCCTGTGAGGCCACCTGCTAAGAATGTGATGAGTTGCCTGGTGTGCTGAAGCGACTCAATGCGTAACTTGATGACTTCAATCAACTGTTCCATCTCTGAGCCCTCGACTTGTCTTTTCATCAGCTATTGCGTAACTCGTGGCCGCTCAACTACTCAATAGATGGACTATCCGCCCATCGAATCCTGCCGCTTCAACTTCTGCAGGAACGCGCCCGACCTCACCCCCCGCTCCCGGTGAATGGTATTCAGTGTGCTACATCACCGGCGGGTAAATCGTGTTCTGTGCAGGACCGCTCTCCATATAGAGCACATACATAGGCTGCCCTGGCTGGTGGCTGCAACCGACCGGGCGCAGGGTGGTCGTCTTTCCCTCGTACTCCTGGTCATCAACCTGGAAGCTGTAGGTGATGGTCCAGGGGTGGCGGTTGTTGACCGTCACGTTATAGTTCTGGGTCACGTCCACGATGACGCCCAGGGCCGCCTCGCCCATGCGCAGCACGTTCAGCGTCTGCTGGGCCTTTCGGTAGCGCCAAATGAGGATGGGGATGCCGGCTCCCAGGAACGCCAGCCCCAGAAGTACGAACACAACGCCGACGACTACAACAATCAACGGGATGCCGACCAGCGTAAAGATGATGCCCATAAACAGGAAAACGCCAGCCGCGATACTCCATCCATCCGACGAGAGCTTGCGCCAGACAAAACTCCCCTTGAAAGCGCGGGGCGTTGGTGGCGGCTCGGGTATATCGGGGACAGGGGGCGGAGCCGAGGCGTCTTCCGGGGGAAGCGGCAGCGGCCCGCCGCAGTTCTTGCAGTTGTTGCGAAACGTCATATAGTTCGTGCCGCACCAGGGGCAGGTAATCATAGCGATCTCCGGTCTTGGATTCCATTCTCCCGCCTCAATCGTTTCAGAAAGGCTCCGGCGCTCACCCCGCGTTCCAGGTGGTAGGTGACGTAGTGCTGTATCACGCGCTCCACCTCGGTGTACAGCGCGGGCGTGATCTGCAGCGTGCGCAGCCTGGAATAAGGACGCCGCTGGCATTTCTGCAGGAACCACAGCCCGTCGGGTGAAAGGGCCAAAATCTCCTGGCGTGCCCCACGTTCGGCGTAGCAGTTCTTGCACAGCGCCCCGCCTCTTTCCGGGTCGAAGCCATAGGGCCGTTTGTCTTTTGTTGGTTCGCGGGGCTGGAGTGATACGTGCCGGTTGTGTTCGCCTACGCAAGCGTTCAGTTCCGGGCGGAAGCCCGCCAGCCCCAACATGTGTTGTTCGTAGAAGCGAGCGATCAGATCCAGGTCATCGTCCTGGCACAGCCAGGTGAGCGTGTGGTCGAGCAGGTCGAAGAGCGCCGGGCCGCCCTCCCCCTGGGTGAAGAAGCGGTCGAGCAGTTCGACGGCGTAGCGGGCATACGTCCCGCGCAGCAGGTCGCTGCGCAACAGCGTGTGTGGTTCGGCTAACTCGGCCTGGCTGACAATGTCCCAGGAGTTCTTCACCCGCGAGACCACGAAATTAGAGCGGGAGAAAAGCTCGACGTGACCTGCCTTCCGGCTGCACAGTTTGCGCGCTCCCTTGACGATGACTTCTATCTTGCCGGACGGCGTGCACAGGGTCAGGACGCGGTCGGCCTCGCCCTGGTTGCGTCGGCGCATCACGATGCCCTCGGTACGGTAGAGTCGTTCTCTGCTCACGTCTGGTCTCCTGGGGCGTCATTATACCATCCTGACGACGGAGCGCAAAGTGGAGAACGCGGATAGCAGGACAGTAACGGATCAGGGGATGGGTTTCCGGTCAATCGGCGCGGGGCAGCCTCAGCCGGGCGAGGACAGGCCGGTGGTCGGAGAAGCCGTCCCACTCGCCGACCCAGGCGGCTTCCGCCCGCCAGTGGTCGGAGTGGAAGATGTGGTCAATGCGCACCAACCGGCCGGGGTAGGGGACGCCCCAGAATCGCCCGCCCGTCGTCGGGAAGGTGTGGCCCAGTCCCCATCCCGCCTCGCGGTAGGCGTCCACCAGGTGCGTTGACAATGTGCGGTAAACCTCGTGCGTTGGGGTCGAGTTCAGGTCGCCCAGTATGACGAGCGGTTCTGGTTGTCCTTCGACTGTGTCGAGTATCAACTCGATTTGCTCCTGTCGCCAACAGAAGCTGCGCTCTACACTTCCCCGGTCAAGTCCGGTGAAGGGCCAGGCGTGCACGTTCACCACCCGCACGGCCCGCCCGTCGAAATCTACCACGACCGGGCAGGTGCGGCAGAGTACATCCCCGTCCACGGGCTCGACCTGGAGGGGATAGCGGCTCCAGACGGCTACTTCGGCGTGACAGTCGGCGGGGTGCAGGGGGGTGCGGTAGGGGTAGCGTGCGCCGATCTCTTGCTCCAACTGTCGCGCCAGCAGGGGGGTGAGTTCCTGGAAGGCGATCAGGTCGGGGTCAGCGTTCGTGACGTTGGCGGCTATTGGGGTGGCGTCGGTGGTGGTAAAGAGTACGTTATAGGTCATAACGGTCAGGGCAGGACTCTCGGTGTCTGCGTGGGCCACCGGCAATGGAGGCGTCAGGTCGCCGCCGAAGAGTCCGCAGAAGAGCAGGGTGACGATTAGCAACGCGACCCAGGTCACACGGCGGCGGGCCAGCACGGTCAGAAGCGCCACCAGCGGCAGCGGCGCGAACAGGTAGACCGCGAACCCGTTGACCAGCGCCAGCAGCCAGAAACCGTCGCCGACGAGGCTGTACGCAATGTACCATCCGATCACCAGGGCCGCGTATAGAAGCGCCAGGCTCGCCGCAATTCGTCTGAACCAACTGCCTGTCGAGAACTCGGATTGTCTCATTTACTCCTCCCAACACAGCGCGACGCACTTCTGCTGTCGAAAACAGCGCCTTTCTGGAAAACCCAGTTTGCGTCAGAAGTGCGTCGCACCTTGGCTACGATTGCTATCATACCACGTCCTGCGGCTTCTGGCTGGACGGTTGCCCTACGCTTTCCAGCCGTTCGGCGGACGGAACGATGGTGGGATGCATCTACAAGTTATGGGAGAGTATTCCAGATTTGAGGAGAAAGCACCCCCAGGTGCGGCTCAGGGGAGGGCACGCCCGTATGCCGTGTCGCGTGGACCCGTTCGCACGTGGGCGTGCTCACTCCTCGACAATGAGCGACAGCCCAGGCTGGGCGCACTTCTTAACGAGGTGCGACGCACTTCTGAAAGTGCGTCGCACCTTGCGTTGACAATCTCAAGCGTTTCGCAGCACCAGGGGGAGGTAGATGCGGTGTTGCACCCCGCCGCCGACCCAGAAGCCGCCGGTCAGGGTGTAGTCCCCGTCGCCGAGGACACCAGCGTCCGGCTGGCCGGTGGTGCCGCCCAGGGCGTAGGGCAAGATGCCATCTTGCCCTACAGTGCCTCCGCCGTCCACCGTCCACCAGTCCAGCGTGTAGTCCGGCTCCTGGGCCATAGCCGGGAAGGCAGGGATGAGGGGCAGGATGGCGGCTGCCAGCAGCATCAGGAGCGGTGTCCGCGTCAGTGTGCAGGTTGCTTTCATCGTTATGCCTCCTTACGGGCAGCCGCTGGCGTTGAAGGTGGCGCCCCGCGACACGGCCACGCAGGTCACGCTGCCGTTTACCGCGCCACCGACCAGCCGCGAATTGCTGACGGTGATGGCGCCGCCGCTGCGAATGACCGAATTGGTCACACCCTCCAGAACGCCCTGGGTTACCGTGGCAGTGCCAGCAGTGATGCGTAGACCATAGTTGGTGCCGCCGTTCTCGCCCAGGGCGGTGAGACTTTCGGCCTTCAGCGTGGCGCCGCTGGACTGGTTGTAGATGCCGTAGGCGACTCCTCCGCGTCCGGTACAGGAGCCGCCGCGCAGCGTCGCCGCGCCGGAAGAGTTGTGGAGACCATAGTTGTTGGCAGAGCCGTTCTCGGCCAGGACGGTGAGCCTTTCGGCCTCCAGCGTGGCGCCGCTGCCATAGTTGACGATGCCCCTGGTGGTGTTTCCTCCGCGCCCGATAAAGGAGCCGCCATATAGCGCTGTTGTACCGTAAAAGTTGTACAGGCCGTAATTGTCGGAGGTGCCGTTCTCGGCCAGGGCGGTGAGACTTTCGGCCTCCAACGTGGTGCCGCTGCCATCGTTGTAGATGCCATAAGCATTGCTCCCCCCGCGCCCGGTGAAAGAGCCGTCGCGCAGCGTTGCCGCCGCGCTGTCGTCGTTGTATAGGCCGTAGTTGAAGGTGCTGCCGTTTTTCCCCAGGGCGGTGACGCTGTCGGCCTCCAGCATAGTACCGCTGTCATCATTGTAGATGCCATAGGCATTGGTCCCCCCGCGCCCGGTGAAGGAGCCGCCGCGCAGCGTCGCCGTCGCAACGTCAGAGTTGTACAAGCCATAGTTGTCGCTGCCGTTCTCACCCAGGGCAGTGACGTTTTCGGCCTCCAGCGTGGTGCCGCTGTATCTGTTGTAAATGCCCCTGGCGTCGCCGTCTCCGCGTCCGGTGAAGGAACCACCGCGTAATGTCGCGGCCCCTGCGCCCTCGTTGTACAAGCCAAAGTTATTCGTGTCACCGTTCTCGCCCAGTCCGGTGACGCTTTCGGCTCTGAGCGTGGTGCTGTTGTAGATGCCACGGGTGTAGGAGCCCCCGCGCCCGGTGAAGGCACCGCCATGCAGTGTTGCTGTTGCACTGGAGGAGTTGTACAGGCCGACGTTAGAGCTACCAGCGTTCTCCCCCAGTCCGGTGACGCCTTCAGCCTCCAGCTTGGTGCTGCTATCCTTGTTGTAGACGCCATAGGCGCTGCTCCCCCCGCGCGCAGTGAAGGAGCCACCGTGCAGCATCGCAGACGCGCCGACGCTGTTGTACAGGCCATAGCTGCTACTGCCGGTCTCGGCCAGGACGATGGCGCCTTCAATCCCTAGCATGGCATTGCTGTTGAGGATGCCATAGGTACTGTTCCCTCCGCGCCCGGTGAAGGAGCCGCCGCGCAGCGTCGCGTCCGCGCTGGAGCCGTTGACCAGGCCGGTGTTAGAGTTGCTGGCATTCTCACCGAGGGCGGTGACGCTTTCGGCCTCCAGCGTGGTGTTGCTGTCCTCGTTGTAGATGCCCCGGGCGTTGTTCCCCCCACGTCCCGTGAAGGAGCCGCCGCGCAGCGTCGCAGCCGCGCCGGACTGGTTGTACAGGCCATAGTTCTCGCTGCCGTTCTCGCTCAGCCCAGTGACGTGCTGCAGTGTGATACCCGTGCCGCTGCCGGTCAGGAAGATGGCATAATTGCTGATACCTCCTTCTCCTTGAGCCTGGGCCGTCACGTCGGCCACCAGTGTCTGAGTCGTGCCGTCCATCGCCAACAGGGCCACGTTGCGATAGCCCGTACCGTTGTTGCCTACTGTCAGGTTCCGCAGGCTGACGTGGTCGGCCAGCATCAGCGTGGCGGTGGTGGGAGGCCAATCGCCGGTGGTGGCGGTGCTGGTGATGACCGTCGCCTCCTGGCCGGCACCTTGCAGGTGGACGTATGGTTTCATCGTCACCGTCTCGCTGTAGACCCCCGGCGCCACCCAGACCAGGTAGGGGTTGTCAGCGGCCGCGTCGCCGATGCTATCTACCGCCGCCTGGACGCTGGTGTAATCGCCGCCGCTCTGGGCAACCATGATCACGTTGGCGGGCTGCCAGACGTTCCTGTCGTTGATCTGAAAGTTCGCGCTGCCGGTTTGAAAGTTCACGCCGCCCGTGGCCCGCACCAGGAACTGATTATCGCTGCTGGAGTATAAATCGGCGTCCGTGGAATCGGCCCAGACAAAGGCCCCATCGTGATTGGCCTTGGCCCGCTGGCCGGCAGCGAAAGCGTAGTCGCCGTGGGCAGCGTTCCAAAAACCTCCGGGCACGGTGGCATAGTCGCTGCTGGCGGCGTTGCCCGCGCCCCCGCCGATGGTGGCGCCCTCAGCGCCAACTATGTTGCCGTAACCCCCGCCGACGGTGGCGTAGAGCGTATCTGAGGGGCTGCCAGCGAGACCGGCCCAGTTGCTCAAGCCGCCGCCCACCGTGCCATAGTTGCCGATGACATAGTTAGGGGAGGTGCTGTTCCCCCCGCCGCCGATGACGGCCCCATACACCCCGGCGTTGACGGTGTTGCTGACGTGACCGCCGATGAGGTTGGGGCTGGTGGCGTCTGGCTCCAACCTCAGGGCCGGGCTGCCGTTCACCGCCAAAGTCAGGCTCACGTCGTCGGTGGTGCCCAGGAAGTGTGTAGCAGGGGTGGTGCCGGCGTTGCCAGTGAGGGACCAGTAGTCACCGCCCGCACCGGTGTCGTCGTCGCCGCACTCCCACTGGCTGGCCGTGTCGTTCCACTCGGCGATCTGGCCGTTGCCGCAGGCCTGGGGCAACCGGTAGGTCGGGGTGATGCTGAACTCGGCGCCGTTCAGGGCCAGCCCCGTCCCGGCGGTGTAGGTGATGACGTCGTCGCCATCGTCCAGGCCGTCTGGCACGTTGGTCAGGTTGCCCCAGTGAACGCTGGCGGAGCTGCCGGTCTGGAGTTCACTCTCCGTGTAGTAGCGGCCGTCGTGGGTGTGATCGGAGCGGGCCACCGAAGTGGCCGCGCCATAGTCCCCGCCGCTCCCGGCAAAGTCCACGGAGAGGGTGATGGCGTTGCCGCTGGACGCCTGGGTCAGGCCGTCCCCAGCAAAGATGTTGGTGCCGCTGACCACGGCCGACACGTCGTCCACGCCGTCGGCGAAGCCGGGCGGGACGTTGCTCAATCCGCTCCAGGGGGCTCCCAGGGCGTAGAGGGCGTAGGGCGCGGCGGTGAGTTGCTGGCGGCCCAGGTCGGCGTATTCCGTATCTCCCTCGCCCGTGCACCTGACCTTGATATCCAGCCAGCGTCCGTCGCCGGTGAAGGCTCCGCTGCCAAAGTCGAGGGTCTCGACGAACAGACCGGCGGTGATGGTCACCGGGCGGGTGATGGCGCTGCCAACCTGCCCTCCTCCCTCGGCGGCATCGTAGAGGCGGAAGGCCATGTCACAGGCGCCATCCACGGGGGAGTCGCCCTTTTTGAGTTGACCCTGGTAGGTGAAACCGGTACCCAGATCGTCGGTGACGTTCTGAGGTATCTGTGGCCCTGTGACTCCCTGGGCCAGAACTATACTACTCACGAGCAGTGCTGCCAGGACCAGTGCCCCGGCTAGAAGAAGAAACCGTGGCCCCTTCATTTCTACTTTCTTCGCTTTCATCGCCGTACCCCCTCAATTCTTGGCATGGTTTTCGGTGGGGACGCCAGCCCGCTCCCACCAGGTTTCACATTTTGGAGACTGGCCCAGAAGCCGATCAATCCTGTGGTTCAAAGAAGGAGAGGCTGTTGAGCATGTCTATAAATGTGGGGCGAAAATCATCCCACTGGTCAGGTAAGGCCAGACCGGTGGCGAGGATGCCTCGCTCCTCCACGAGGACGATGGCCAGACCTCCTCCATAGGACGTGTCCCCCATAGTACCGGAGATGCTGGTGAGGGCAGCCTGGTAGCCGGCAATTTGCCCAGTCTCCACCTCGCCCGGTTCTGCGTCGAGTCTTCCGGCTATCGCTTCCAGGCTCTCCGCTGGATCGGTGAGTGCCTCCAGACCGAGGCTCTCGGCCATTTCGTCCAAAGGCCCGGCGGTGAACATCACCATCGGGGCCTTCTCTATGCCGGTTTCAAGCGCATCCTCGCTCTCGGCGAATGTGACCTGGCTTCCCTGTTCTTTGTAGTGCCAACCCTCGGGGTAGCGCAGGCTGTAGCCGCCTGCGGCGTTGCGATACTCGGCCTCCTGTCCCGCCGCCGGACCCTCGAGTTCCGCGATAATCTGCTCCATATCTGTCCTGTCCGAGGCGTCAGGCTGGAGCCGGAGATAGGTTTCCAGTTCAGCGACGGCCTCGTCCACCCGGCCCTGCATAGCGTATTCTAGCCCGAGGAACTTGTGCGCTTCGGCGTAGTCGGGGTCAAGCCGGATGGCTTCTTCATACTCCGCGATGGCCTCGTCAAACCTATCCTGAGCGGAGTACAGAAGCCCCAACTTGAAGTAGGCCTTGGCGTGATCGGGGTCGAGCCGTATCGCTTCCTGGAACGCGGTGATGGCCCTGTCGCTGTCCCGATTGGTGTAGAAGAGCCCCAGGTTATAGTGCGCCTCGGCGAAATCAGGGTTGAGATTGATGGTTTCTTCCCACTCGGCAGCAGCATCGTCCCACCTGTCCTGAGCGGCATAGGCAATTCCAAGGTTGAAGTGCGCCTCATCATAATCGGGGGCGAGTTGGATGGCCCCTTCGTACTCGGCGATGGCCGCGACGAGATTGTCCTGGTCGTAATGGGCGCGACCTAAAATATAGTGGGCTACTTCCGAATCGGGATCGAGTCCGAGAGTCTTCCTACATTCGGCCATAGCCTGATCGAGCCTACCCTGATCGTAGTGGATCATCGCCAGGCCAGCGTGGGCCGGGGCATAATCGGGGTCAAGCCGGAGGGCCTCTCGGAACTCGGCGCTGGCCTCGTCGAGTTTGCCTTGCTCGTGGTAATCCAGCCCCCAATCCATGTGCTCGCTGGCCGAGGGGGTGGGTGTGGCAGCGGGTACAGGCGTCGACGGTATCGGTGTCGGGGGAGGCAGCGTGCCTCCGCCACAGGCGACGAGTAGCGCGCTCGCCAGCGCTACGGTCATCACGATGGTCCATAGGTGCTTTTTGTTGTTCATCTGATTTTCTCCTTGTTACTTTTGTCTCCTCTATTCCCCCGGCCTCTTCTCCCAGGGCTGGGGGAAGGGCCGGGGGTAGGTGTGGATTGTGGTTCAGTGGATCTTGGCTTCCAGTTTCTGGGCATAGTTCGCCACGGTTTCCTCGGTGACAGAGTCCGCCGAGCCGATCAGCGAGAACATGGCGATGACGTTGGCCTTGCGAAAGACCACCGTGTAGATGTTGAGACCCGCTTCGGCATAGTTCCCCCCGTGCATAACCACCTCGTCACCGATGTCGGGGGGCTCCAAAGTCTCCAGTGTCAATCCGGCAAGCTGATCCTCCATGTCCCGTCCAAAGTTCTGAACGCTATCCGCTTTCATCTCACTCTCCGCTGACGCAACGGTTTTGGTGCTGACCATGATACTCGTCACCATCCCCGTTATCGCCTCGGCTCCGAACATGCGCATATTGGCGTCCTGAACATGAGCCTGGTTCATGGCCGGCATTTCGTCCAGGCCCTGCTCTCCTATCAGGGACCAATCGGCGTCGAGGTCGGCGGCGGTAAAGTTCATTTCTCCGGCCGGCGTCTCGATCACCGGTTCCTTTTCCTCGGAGCCACAGGTGATTGTTGAAAGCAACAGGCACACCAATGTCAGGCTGAGGATCAAACGAGTGTACTTCATTTTTATTACCTCCTCATTTAGCCTCGTGAAAGCGCACTGATACATCAGAAGTCAAGTTCTGCGTCCACCTCCTTTCCACAGCACTACAGCGGATTGAGAAACATGGGAGGATTGTCCTTTGCGTTCGAGCGCCCGCACGAGGTGGGGCACGGCTTGCTCATCGCCAAGTTGTCCCAGGGCCGACGCCGCTTTCTCGCGCACCTTCGGCCGTTCGTCGCCGAGGGCCTGGGTAAGGTGGGGCACTGCCTGTCTATCTCCCATCTCTCCCAGGACCCGGGCGGTTGCCTCGCGCACCTGGCTTTTTTTACTCGTCAGTTGTTGAACCAGTTCCGTGACGTCGTCATTCATCGCCACTGCTCCCTATTTGGGCTTTGGGATTTCTCATTTGGTCATTTGTCATTGGTCGTTTGCTCCTCCAGGCTGCCGGCTTGGGACTGGATGAAGCGCAGCAGTTCATCCAGCGACTGGAAGACGAGGGAGCGGCCGCTGGCGGCGTGCTGGATATATCCCCGCCATAGTGGGCGACCATCGGGCCGCGTGAGGCCCGGCTCCCACCATACGCGGACGACGAAGGCGTGGGTCTGCGGGAAAAGCGGCTTGTAGCTGCCCACATTGATTCTCCTTGTGCATTGCGTGACAACACGCAACACGAATCTACCACACGGGTGTCGTAAATGTGTCGCAAGGAAGACGCCAGGCGGGGCGGAAAGAGAGGCGGGGTGGGGGAAAAAAGAGAGAGATAGAGGCAAGAAGGGAGATCAGGCGTCACGTCCGCGGGTGCGGACGGTGTAACCCTGGCGACGGAGGGCGGCCAGGTCGGTGCGGATGGTGCGGGGGGAGACGTCGAAGGCGCCGGACAGGTCGGCGACCGTGGGCCGGGCGCCCGCTGTCTCCGCCTCGGCGAGGAGGCGCAGGAGGCGATGGCGGCGCAGGGTCACCTTGCCCTCCCGCTTGGCCAGGGCGGCGTCTGGGCTGCCAGCGTCCACGGTCCAGGTGACGACGACGGTCTCGTCGAGGGTGGGGCGGCGGTGGGCGGGCGCATCGGCCCGGGCCAGGCGGACGCGCAGGTGGCCTGGCGGAGGCCGTTTGGCGAGGGCCTCGGCGATGGCCCGGTTGGCGCGGAGGTCGGCGCGGTATGTCTCCCTGAGGGCCAGATAGTCAATGCGCTCGGCCCGCTCGGCCACAATGTGCGCTGCCTTTTCCAGCGCGGCACGGGCGGCTGCCCAGTGGCGGGTGGCCGCGGCCACGCGGAAATGGTTATAGTAGATGCGCTGGGGATGCTCGACCCCCATCAGGCCCCCATCCAGCTCATCCACAGCTTCCCGGCTATGCTGCCAGGCGGCGGCCTCATCTCCCAGAGCCAGTTCGGCCAGCGCCAGGTAGGAAAGGTCTATCACGGCATAGCCAGGCTCATCCAATTCCCGGCGGCGCTGGTAAGCGGCCCGCAGACGTTCGGCGGCGGTCGCGGGATCGTCCTGCAGAAGGGCCAGCCGACCCAGGGCAGCCAGGGTGTCTCCTTCCCAGGATGCGTCCTGCATGTCACGGAGCATCTCTAGAGCAGTGTTGAGGTAAGCCTGGGCGGCCCCCAGGTCACCGCGCTCGGTGTGCACCACACCCAGGTAGAAACGGGTGAGCGCCTGGCTGCGCCGGTCGCCGGTAGACTCCTTGAGATGGAGGGCTTTGTGGAGGTGCATCTCGGCGGTGTCCATATCGCCCAGGTCGTAGTAGATCACGCCTGTGTTGTGTAGGGCGCGACTGATGCGATGCGGGTCATCTGTGGCTTGCGCCAGGGCCATGTTCTGTTGTAGGTAGGAAAGGGCAAGGAAATAATCGCCGTCCAGTTCAGCGGCGTTGCTCAGCCCGGACAGGCAGTTAATCTGGCCCTGGAGGTCGCCCAGGGTCTGATAAAGGGGAAGAGCTTCCTGGAAATAATCCGCAGCCTGGGCATAGTTGGCGGTATAGACGACATTCCAGCCGAGTTGGGTGAGCAGGGCGGCACAGGCGAGGTCGTCTCCCATCTGACGATAGATTTCGAGTGCCGCCAGGGCATTCTCCTCGGCGGACCGGTAGCGCCCCTGGAGCCGGTGCCACTCACTCCGCAGGTGGAGAGTCTCGGCCAGGCGTGGACCCCCACCCCGGCCCTCCCCCTGAGAGGGGGAGGGAGAGAGGGCACGGGTCAGGCGCAGCATCTCCTCCAGGTCACGGCCCTGGGCCTCCCGGTCGCCGATCCACCCCAGCACCTCAGCGCGGTCGCGCAGGACGTCATAGCGGGCCAACCGGTCTTCGGGATAGGTCAGCAGGTCCAGCAGGCGCTCGTAGCAGGCCAGGGCGGTCTGGTGGGCAAAGAAGCCACGGGCGCGTTCGGCGGCGCGGGTCAGGTAGTGGATGGCCGGTTGTCGCTCGCCAGCGGCGGCAAAGTGGTGAGCCAGCAACTCGAAGCGCTCTGGGGAGAGAGCCTCCACGGCCGAAGCGACTCTGCGGTAGAAGTGCTGGCGCTCCCGACGGGACAGTCGGTGGTAGACGGCCTGGCGCACCCGCTCGTGGCCGAAGCGGTAGCCAGCATCCGTCTCTACCAGGAGCCCCAGGTGGAGCAGTTCGTCGCTGGCGGCCAGCAGGTGAGGGTCGGAGGCAAGCCGGTCAGGTGGAGTGCCAGGAGGGGCACAGACCCAGGCCAGCAGGTCAAAGTCCACCTCGGCGCCGATGACGGCGGCGGCGGTCAGAACCTCATCGGCGGCGGGGGAGAGGCGGGAAAGACGGTGACTCATGACCGCCTCGCCCAGATGGGAGGGCAAGGCAGTGGGCACATCTCCCCGCCAGCGCCAGGTTCCGCGCTCGGTGGGCAGCAGGTAACCCTCATCCCGCCACGACCTGAGGGTCTCTGCCAGGTAGAGAGGCACGCCCTCGCTCTCCCGTGCCAGGTGATTGGTCAGGGCCGGGTCATCCTCGCCGCCCAGCAGGTCGCGCACCAGGGAGCGGACGGCGTCGGCACCCAGGCAGGTCAGGGTGTAGCAAGGGAAGGAGCCCGCCCGGTCCAGGGCCTGGAGGGCATCCCAGACGGCGGGGGTGGTTCGCAGTTCGGCGCTGCGGCCGGTGAGCAGGAAAAGCGCCCGGCTTTCCGTCAGGCGGGGGAGCAGGAGGGGCAGGAGGGAGAGGGTCTCGGCGTCGGCCCACTGGAGGTCTTCCAGCACCCAGAGGTGAGGGGCGATGCGGGACAGGCCCAGGACGATGGCGATGAGGGCCTGCTGCAACCTCTCGCAGGCCTGGGGTGGGGGGAGGTCGGGGAGGGGGAGAGCGGATGAGGAAATGAGGAAGGGAGTAAATGAGGAGAGGAGCGGTGCGACGGCCTGGAGGTGAACGGGGTCCACCAGGCGGGCCAATTGCCGGAGGCGCAGGGGGGTCAGTACGGGCGTCAGGGCGGCCAGCAGCAGGGTGTATGAGGAGGGCATGCTGGACTCGTCTGCACAGGCCAGGGCTGCGCCGATGTTGCGCCAGCGGGCGCCGGCGATGAGTTCGCGGGCCAGGCGGGTCTTGCCGATGCCCGCTTCGCCCTCCAGGAGGAGGATGCCCCCCCGTCCCGCGGCGGCGGCCTCCAGGTGGCTCAGCAGGGCCGCCCGCTCGGCGTCACGGCCGACGAGGGGAAGTTCATCAAGGTCGGGAAGGGGGCGGCGGGCCGGGGCCGGCAGGTGTACCGCTGGCACGCCAGGGAGGGAGGAAGCGCGACGGCTCAGGATGTGATAGAGCGCCTCTGTCTCCGGGGCAGGGGCCACGTCCAGTTCCTCTCGCAATATCTCCCGGCAGCGGTGGTACTGGGCTATGGCCTCGGCGTCCCGGCCCAGGAGGTGGTAGAGGCGCATCAGTTCGCGGTGGGCGGCCTCGTGCAGCGGCTCAGCGGCGACCAGGCGTTGGGTGATGGTCAGCGCGCTCTCGTAGTCACCGGCCTGTTTGTGCAGTTCCAGCAGATGTCCCAGGGCTTCAAGGTAGAGTCCGCGCAGCCGTTCCCGCTCCAGGAGCACCCAGTCGTGGTAGAGGCCGTCGAGGAAGGGGCCGCAGTACAACCGGATGCAAGAGGCAAGAGGCAGGATGCAAGATGCATCGGTCTGTTCCCTGCGTCCTGCTTCCTGCGTCTTGTTCTCAAATTCCTCCACATCGAGCCAGTAGTCGCACGCTGGGTCGAAGGCCAGGGTGTCCTCGTCGGCCAGGATGACGCCGGAGCCGATGGCGCGGTGGACGCGCCAGAGGGTGTCGGATAGGCGACGGCGGGCTTTCTCCTCGGGGAGGTTGGGCCAGAGTGTACCGGCCAGGACGGGGCGAGGGTGGGGATGGTCACGCAGGGTGATGAGATAGGCCAGCAGGTCGCGAGCCTTGTGGGTGGGCAGTTGGAGGGGTTGCCCGTCGCGCTTGATTCGCAGTCCGCCAAAGGTGTGGAGACGTAACATATCAGTGCCTCATCGCGCCAGCGGAATGGCCGCTCTGTGCTCACGTCTGCCCGCATTCGCGTGTCATTATACTATCCCCACGAGGAGGCGCAAATGCCGAACCCCCGAAGACGGGTGGCCTTCGGGGGTTCGGCGGGGCTTTGGTCAATTGCTTAGCAGGCCCAGTCGCGCCACGACGGGCCGGTGATCCGAGGAGCCGTCCCACTCCCCCACCCAGGCGGCCTCTGCTCTCCAGTTGTTGGAATGAAAGATGTGGTCAATTCGCACCAACCGGCCAGGGTATGGAAACCCCCAGAAGTGTCCTCCCGCCGCCGGGAAGGTGTGCCCCATCCCCCATCCCGCCTCACGGAAGGTATCCGTCAGGTGCGTTGACAGTGTTCGGTAGACCTCGTGCATCGGAGTCGAATTCAGGTCGCCCAGCAGGATAAGCGGTTCCGGCTGTCCCTCGACGCGGTCGAGCACGGACTCAATCTGCTCCTGTCGCCAACGGAAGCTTTGCTCCACACTCTCCTGGTCAATTCCGGTGTAGGGCCAGGCGTGTATATCCACCACCCGCACAGCCCGCCCACTGAAGTCTACCACGACTGAGCACACGCGGCACAGTGTGTCCTCGTCTACGCTCTCGGTCTGGAGTGGGTAACGGCTCCAGACGGCGACTTCGGCACGGCAGCCGGCGTGCAAGGGGGTGCGGTGGGGGTAGCGCGCACCCATCTCTCGTTCCAACTGTTGTGCCAGTAAGGGGGTGAGTTCCTGGAAGGCAACCAGGTCTGGGTTAGCGCTCGTGACGGCGGTCACTATCGGGGTGGCATTGGTGGTGGTAAAGAGTACGTTGTAGGTCATAACGGTCAGGTCAGGACTCTTGGTGTCTGCGCGGGCTACCGGCGACGGGGGCATCAGGTCGCCGCCGAACAGTCCGCAGAACAACAGCGTGATGGTCAGCAGCACGCCCCAGGTCATGCGACGGTGGGCCAGCACGGCCAGAAGCGCCATCAATGGCAGCGGTGCAAATAAATAGACCGCGAAGGCGTTGGCCAGCGCCAGCAGCCAGAACCCGTCGCCGACGAGCCTGTATGCGACGTACCACGCTATCACCGGGGCTGCGTACAGGAGCACCGAGGCCGACGCGATTTGTCTGAGCCAACTGCTTGTTGAAAACTCTGATTTCGCCATTCGTTCTCACACCATTATAGTGCACTTTTGTTCACATAACGTGAAAGGAATGTGAGATATTGGTTAGAATCCACTGCCGACCGAGCCCTTTACGCCTCGGTCAGAGACCTTCGGCGAACGCCTCCCTGATGGGCGAAGGTCTCCCGACTGAGCCCTTTACGCCTCGGTCAGAGACCTTCGGCGAACGAGGAGATTTTAAGAAAACCTTAGATTTTAAAGAAATTCTCAGGGATTCCTTACTTCACATTCATCATCATCTGCTAGACGGGTTCTGGGTGCAAAAAAAGTTTTGTACCGGAAACTAGACTGCGTGTGTGAGACTGTGTAGACCTGCCTGAGAATACATTATTGCGAAGGAGGTCAGGAAGGAAACGAGAGGCCGCTGTCCCTGCAAAAGCAAGGGGGGGGTGGCTTGTTGTTTGTTAGCAGGGGATCACATCGGAGCTCTGGTTTCTGAAATAACCAGCCCCGCGTGGCGGACACCACCGGGGCTGGGGGCACCGGGTGGCGGAGCACCCCGTGCAGTCCAAGTATACCACAATCTGCGAACATTGTCATCTTTCCGTCGAGGGCGCTGACATCGAATTCACATCGTCGCGTCCTGGATCGTGGCCAACCGGGCTCACGGGGGTTTCACCTCCGTGAGCTTTTTGTTTTCGGTGAGCCGGCTCCGAGAGGGGCGGGCCAGACAGGCCGCTTGGATGAGCGGGCCTGGGCCGGGGCATCGGGTGGCGGAGCACTCCGTGCGTCCTCCTCGAGACGTCGCACGGGGAACACAGCGCCCTGGCCAAAGGTGAAAGGAGGTGAGGCTAGCGCGTATTTTCATCTTTTGTGCGACGTTCGTTTGCGCCAGACGCCAGTTCTGGCATCAGCCATATCTAGATGAGGAGGATAAATCGTGTCACGCAAGATTCTGTTGAGCCTGTTGGTCATCGGGGCCGTGGTCGCCGTCGTCGCCGGGATCACATACGCTATCTTCAGCGACAACGTCGCATCCGACGATCAGGAGTTCGCGGCCGGCACTGTGGACATCCAGGTCGATGGGAAAGACAAGTTCTTCGACACGACCCTGGACATGCTCAACATGGAGCCGGGCAACTGTGCCCGCCAGACAGTGAGGGTCACCAACGTTGGCACTCTACCGGTTGATCTATGGAACTGGATCTACACGTGGAAACCTTCCACAGACCCAAGACCCAACATCTTCGCCTGCGACCCGAACCCCAACTGCAACATGTACGTGCGGAAGACGCTCATCGCACAAAACCCCCACTTCCCTCAGGATGACGAAAAGCTATATCCCCCCGACGGCATAGAGGTCGACTGGGAGGACTACGAACTGGAAGCGTGTTTGCCGCTGTGCGCCGGCAACCTGTGCCAGGACGGGTTTGGAAAGATGCGCATGTTCTTTCACGCCGTACAGCAGAGCAATCTCGAAGGTTGGGATTGCGTGAAGCTGATGTACAAGGAAGGGCCTGACTGGATTCCCGATCCGACACTGCCGAAGCATGGCAACAAGTGCTACACCGTCGATGCTAACGGCGACCTGGTGGTCGTGGTGAACGGCTATTCCCTGAGCCCCGACATGTCGCTCCAGTTGACGCTCAACGGCCAGGGTGGCTGCTCGCGGACTGACCAGATTCTGGCCGGCGACATCGACGGCGATGGCACAAGTGAGCTATACAATGCCTATTACCGCGGCTTCTGGAACGACGGGACAGGTCTCGAGCCGACGTGCGATCCGAACACCTCTGGCGAAGGTGTCTATATCTTCGCCCACGGGTCTGACGCTTTCAGCACGCAATACTATGATCCAGCAGCTAAGACCGATGACAACGGCAACTTCAGTGGGCAGTGGACCATCGATCTACCCTGCGAGGATCACCACTACGTGATCAAGTTCCTGGTCAAGCAGGATCAGTCGCCATGGCTGGAGGAACTGGACGAACTCGATTACCAAGACTTCGAAGTCTATTGCACCCCGTGACCATAGGCGTTTGATTCAGGCCCGCAACGGCTGATGGGACGAGGTATACTCGCCCCATCAGCCTACTTGGTTGCATAATCGCTGCGAAAGGATCGGCCTCGATGCGTTTTGTCATCCGTGCCCTGCGCTGGATCATCAACCTGGCGTTTGTGTGCTTGCTACTGGGCCTGACGCTAATGCTGGCCGCTCCCCGTTTGTGGGGGCTGGACTTCCGCGCTGTGGCCAGTGGCAGCATGGAGCCCACCATCCCACTGGGTGCGGTAGTCGCCGTCCAGTCAGTGGATCCCTCGGCAATCCAGCCCGGGGACGTCATTACCTTTCAGTCGCTGGAGAGCCCCGGCCTGGTGGTGACGCACCGGGTGGTCGAGGTCGTCGGGTCGCCGGACTCGCGCGCCTTCCGCACCAAGGGTGACGCCAACGACGATGTTGACCTGGCACTGGTCCCGGCCACAAACGTCCTGGGCCGGGCGTTGTTCCGTGTACCCTACGCGGGCTACCTGGCCCAGTTTGTCCGCACGCGCCAGGGATGGCTCTTTCTGGTGGTGGCCCCCGCTGCCGCCTTGATTCTGATGGAACTCGTCAATATCCTGAAGGTTATCTGGTCCAGCGATAGACAGTCATCAAAGGACTCGAAAGCAGCCAAGGAGTCGGTCTGAGGTAGATCTACACTCGTTTGCGAACCTGCAGACTTTAGAGCCGCTTGCCGGATGGATACTACACAAGTGTCGAGTTCCGGATCAAGCAGACGCGGGGAGGTTGGTCGCCGCCCTGTTCTTCGCTTGAGCGCATCGGTTGTGTCTGATAGCTATAGAGACGGGAGGGAGCCTTGCTACGCTTACCAAGACAGGTAATCAGACTGGCTACTGCTGCACTCGTGGTCACCGCTGTCTTTGGGATTGGTGCACCGCAGGTCCTGGGAATGGCCTCGCCGAGCGAACTGAGACGGAGCACAGCACGGGTTCGCACGATCCGTATGAGTAATATCGCGCCGGGAGACTCGTTCAGCAAAATGGTGCGGTTTCACAACTACACTTCCGATCCGCTGGACTACCGAGTAGTGTTCGTCAGACAGGGCAAGCTCTGGAGATGTGACCCTGGCGGCGACAGCCTGTATTACAAGGTGGTATGGAGCCCCGGCGCGAATCAACACCTCGAGCCTGGAGAGACCGAGGTTGCCAGGATCACAGTGCACTTCCCCCTTGCTGCAGGTAACGAGTGCCAGGGTCGCACCGGATGTCTGCTCGTCCGACGAGGATTCATTCATGCCTCTGAAAAAGGTGGTGTATATGAGTGCCGTGCACTGCCTATCTTTTCTCACGGCAGGGAGATGTCGGATGCCGATGACCGCCTCGACGGGCATATCTGCTGGGATGTGAGCGGGCTCCTGCACCCACTACTCGGCGCTGACTATCAAAAGGAAGATAGCGGAAGATAGCGAATGAGCCGGAGCAGGCGACTGTACTAGAGCGGCAGTCTATGGAGGCAGACGCGCGATGAGATGGTCGAAGCTGGCAAAGCCCATCGCAATACTGGCGCTACTCTCCGGTGTCTTCGCTGTCGCATACTCCCTGCGTGGGACGATGGCGCTGTCGTCGGACCAGGTTTCTGGACAAGCAGAGTTCAGCGCTGGCATTTGGGGTGTGTCCCCTACCCCCACGCCGACACCCAATGCGAACAACTGCACCTACACGATGGGCTATTGGAAAAACCACCCCGAAGCCTGGCCCGTCGAAGAAATCACCATCGGCGGCGTGACCTTCGCCAAAGCGGCGGCCATAGTGATTCTCGAAACCGAACCTGGCGGCGACGCGACCTACATCCTCGCCCATCAACTCATCGCGGCGAAACTCAACGTCCTCAAAGGGGCCGACCCGGGCGCAGTCACGACCACCATCACCGACGCGGACAACTGGCTCGGCGAGCATCTGCTCGGCAGCGACCCATCGAATCCCGACCGCGCTCAAGGAATCGCGCTGGCCGATACCCTGGACGAATACAACAACGGCGTGATCGACCCCGGTCACTGCGACGGCGAAATCACGACGTCCATGCCGGAGCTGGCCGAGGAGCCGGCTGAGGACCCGACCACGACGCCAACGCCGAACAATGCACCGACTCCGGTAGCCACACCGACGGCGACACCGATGCCGGCTGAGGACCCGACGCCGGCGCACACGCCGGCGCCACCCAGCCCCACGGCCGGGCCGACCGGGCCGGTGTGCCCGGTCCTGGAGGGTGTCGTAGACAACGGCGACGGCAGCTACACTGCGTTTTTCGGCTACGAGAGCGAAAACGGTGTGGTGGTTACTGTTCCCATTGGCCTCGACAACAAGTTCACGCCAGGCCTGGAGGACCGTGGGCAGCCGACGACGTTCCAACCGGGACGGACACCATGCTGGCCGAACGCGCTCTTCAGCGTGGTCTTCGATGGGAGTGACCTGGTATGGACATTGAGCGGGCGCACTGCAACAGTTTCGAGTAATTCTACGCCGTGTGCATACCACCTATTTGTTGAGAAGCAGTGGTACGACGCTGAAGGCAATTTACTGAGTGACCCGCCGGCAAGTGTACCCCCAGGCTTCACCATCACCGCCCAGAGTGCGCTTGGCATCGCTACGTGCAACTACCCTCTGGGTTCCTCGGACCTGGTTTGCGAGTACGTCAACAGCCAGTCTCCTGCCCTCGACGACAATGGACTCTGGGTTCCCGTTGGAACCACGTACACGGTAGTGGAAAGCGGACTACCCGAAGGCTGGACGTGGGTTGCGGGCACCGGGGAGTTCACGGCGGGCGACGGGTACTGCGTCAGCAGCGGTGATGGTTTCTGTACGCATACGGTAAAGAACCATTCCGCACCGACGCCAGAGCCGGAGCCGACCGCGACGCCGACGCTGGTGCCAACAGAGGAACCGACGGCAGAGCCGAGTGCGACGCCGACGCTGGTGCCAACAGAGGAACCGACGGCAGAGCCGAGTGCGACGCCGACGCTGCTGCCAACAGAGGAACCGATGACGGAGCCGACCGCGACGCCGATGCCAACAGAGGAACCGACGGCGGAGCCGACTGCGATGCCGACGCTGGTGCCAACAGAGGAACCGACGACGGAGCCGACCGCGACGCCGACGCCAGAGCCGACCGAGGAACCCACACCGGAGCCGACGCCATCCCCGTGATGCCAGCCGCAGTGGCGACGTCTACACCCCCTCCAGATACCCCCGCGCCTACGCCAATAGCGGGTGCCGCACAACAGTCACCTGTACCTGAAGTCCGTCGCACTGAAACTGCCCGGTAGCAACTCCGCCACCGTCGTCTCACGGTAGGCACCGGTGGCGTCAGCGATCAGCACCACGATGTCCTCACCGAACTCCCGCAAGGTCTGGCGACAGGAGCCACAGGGAGCGCCGCCGTTCTGGGTCGCGACAGCCAGCGCTACGAACTCTCGCTCTCCTTCGGAGACCGCTTTCACGACTGCTACACGCTCAGCACAAGTACATAAGGGGTAGACAGCGTTCTCCACGTTGCAGCCGGTGTAGATCCGCCCCGATTTCGCCAGCAATGCGGCTCCTACCGTGTAGTCAGAGTAAGGCGCGTAGGCGTGTTCGCGTGCCTGCATTGCCTGTGTCACTAGCTTTTCCTGTGACCACTCCTTCATCCCTGCGCCTCCTCATCTATTGCTCCTTGTCCCCTTGTCTCCCCGCACTCGCGCTGGCACCCCGTAGGCCACTGCGCCCTCAGGTACATCGTGAGTCACCACCGCCCCGGCCCCCGTTTTGGCTCCTTTCCCCACTCGCACCGGTGCGACCAGCATCGTGTCGGAGCCGATGAATGCACCTTCCTCGATCACCGTTTTGTGCTTGCGTGCGCCGTCGTAGTTGCAGGTGATTGTCCCCGCGCCGATGTTCACCCTGGCCCCGACCTCGGCGTCGCCCAGGTAACTGCAGTGGCCCATCTTCGCCCCAGGGCCGAGCGTCGCATTCTTCACTTCGCCGAAGTTTCCCATGTGCGCGCCCTCACACAGCCGCGCTCCCTTCCTTAGGTGTCCGTAGGGGCCGATGTCGGAGTTATCCTCCATCACAGCCTGCTCCAACACCGAGGCCAGCACCCGGCAGCGGTTGCCGATCTGGCAGTCCACGATGATGGTGTTGGGGCCGATGTGGCAGTGCTCACCAATCGTCGTATCACCGCGCAGATATGTGTTGGGCCATACGGTCGTATCCCGCCCAATGGTCACGTCAGATTCGATGTACGTCGTTGCCGGATCCACAAGCGTGACACCGGCCAGCATCCAACGCTCGTTGATGCGACGACGCAGCACGCTCTCCGCCTCCGCCAGGTGTACCCGTGTGTTGATGCCCAGGGTTTCCGCCGCGTCTTCGGCGACCACAGCCTCGACCCGCAGCCTCTCGGCGACCGCCATCCCGATCAAATCAGGCAGGTAATACTCCCGCTTAGGGAGACTGAGGGGGATGCGGTCCACGTGGGTCCACAGCCAACCGGCGTCGAAACAGTACACGCCAGCGTTGAGTTCCTGGATCGCCAACTGCTCCGGCGTAGCCACCGCTTCCTCGACCACCTGAACCACCGCGTCGCTTCTGTCCCGGATCACTCGCCCGAACCCGCGGGCGTTTTCGCTCACCAGGGTCAGTATTGTCATCGGGCCAGGGTTTTCCTCTTGTCGTTCCACCAGTCGGCGCAGCGTCTTTATGGTGAGGAGTGGCATATCGGCGTAGGTGACCAGTACCAGGTCAGTCTGGCCCTGGAGTACTTTTCGCGTCTGGAGCACGGCGTGGCCTGTGCCCCGTTGCTCGGCCTGCTCGACAAAGATCACGTCGTCGTCCACTTTTTCTCGCACCGCCTCGGCCCCATGGCCCACCACCAGCACCGGCGCAGTCTCTGTCAGTACCCGTGTCGTCTCCACGGCGTACGTGACCAGCGGCCGCCCGACCAGCGGATGCAGTACTTTCGGCAGGTCGGACTTCATACGGATTCCCTGGCCTGCTGCCAGGATCACGGCTGCTAACTTCATGGCCTGTCTCCTCCTTGTAGCAAAAGTGGCCGTAGTGCTGGTAAGAAGAGTACACCACAGCCACCAAATTACGAACTCCCACTTCAGTTGCCTGGCGGAAGGGTCCGACAGCGCAAGCTGGGGCGGT
>CAYPOY010000041.1:0-6991 GCA_964412395.1 uncultured Anaerolineales bacterium
TCACGTAGATGAAGGTCGTCTCCAGCCGCTGATGGAGCTTGCTGATCTCAGCGCGCGTCTGCACGCGCAGTTTGGCGTCCAAGTTGGAGAGCGGCTCGTCCATCAGGAAGACGTGCGGTTCACGCACGATGGCGCGGCCCAGCGCCACACGCTGCCGCTGACCGCCGGATAGTTGCTTGGGCTTGCGATCCAGCAGAGCATCGATGCCCAGCATCTGGGCCGCTTCGTGCACGCGCTGGTCAACCTCCTGCTTGGGGGTCT
Source organism: uncultured Anaerolineales bacterium (assembly GCA_964412395.1). Classification (GTDB taxonomy): domain Bacteria; phylum Chloroflexota; class Anaerolineae; order B4-G1; family B4-G1; genus CAYPOY01. Next base: position 262 of record CAYPOY010000041.1, read on the forward strand.
TGCGCAATTTGAGGCCAAAGGCCATATTGTCGTAGACCGACATATGGGGGTACAGCGCGTAGGACTGGAAGACCATCGCGATATCCCGGTCCTTGGGCGGCACATCATTGACCAGCCGGTCACCGATGTAGATGTTGCCCTCAGTGACCTCCTCCAGGCCAGCCAGCAGGCGCAAGGAAGTGGTCTTGCCGCAGCCCGAGGGACCGACGAAGACCAGGAACTCCTTGTCCGGGATGTGGATGTCAAGATCGCTGACTGCTGTGACATCACCAAACCGCTTGGTCACATGTTCATACGTTACGCTTGCCATTTGACTGTGCTCCTTTATAAATTTGATCTTAATACCTATAGTCGGGCTATCGTCCACGACTATGCCAGGACAATCCGCACGCCCAACTGACTCAGGTCCCACAGGACTGGCGAAGGGGCCTCGCGGGCAGTGACGATGACGTCCGCGTCGGAAGCGGGCGCAATGCACGCAGCCGCCACCCGCCCCACCCGCTCAGCCGACACCAGGACGACGACCTGAGACCCAACCTCCAACAGCATTCGCGCTATCTCCGCCTGCGGGAGGCTATCGTCGGTCAAGCCCTCCACAGCGCTGACGCCGCCCAACTCCAGGATCACATGGTCGGCCCGCAGACTGGAAAGCGCCGCCCTGGTTAATTGACCCACCAACCCCGGGTCACGCCCTTCGACCTGCCCGCCCGTGATGATCAGGGTATGTAGTGTGTTTGCGGCGACCCAATGGGCCACATGGAGTCCATTGGTGACGATGGTAAGTCGCGAGCGCGCAGCCAGACAGCGGGCGACCTCCAACGGGAGCCGTCCCGGGCCCAGGAAGACGGTTTCACCATCGGCAATCATCGCAGCCACAGCCTGTCCGATGCGCGCCTCTGGGGTTTCGGGCGAAGTACTGACGCTCGCCGGCACGGCTTCTTCGACAGCCACGGCTCCGCCGTGCACGCGCTGTACCGCTCCCCGCTCTTCCAGCGCTCTCAGGTCTCGGCGGATAGTCGCGGCGTGCACACCAAATCGGGCCACCAGTTCCGCCACGCGGGCAGCACCATCCTGCGCCACCATCCTGGCGATGGCGGCGCGCCTTTCAACGGTCAGAGTGGGCAATGGACGCTGGCTCACGGCCACTATTTTATCACATTGTGCGCAATTTGTCAATACTTATTTGCGCGATTCGGCGTGGTCTCAGGCCCAAACACGCACATTCGTGCACAATTGGCCTCGACACACTGCTCATACCTGCCCCCTAGAGAGACCAAAAAGCGCCTCGCTGAAAAGGCGAGGCGCCTACGGCTTTGTCTGTATTCTCTACTGCGCACAAGCCAGAGAAGTATTTACTCCTCCTCCTCCCATTCTTCCTGCCAATCCTCGGTGAAATCCACCACGAAGGGATCGGTGCCGACGATCTCCAGTTCCACACCGCATCCGGGACAGGTGATCATGGCGCCCTCGTGCGGCTTGTCCACCTTAATGAGAGTGTCACAATTGGGGCAGCGCGTCTTAGGCATCGCTTACCTCTTTTGTTTGGCATCCTTGCTCTATTGGGTGTCCGGCTCCTATTTTTCTTCCTCCCACTCCTCATCGAGTGGAAAATCTACCTCGAAGGGATCAGTGCTGATGACCTCCAGTTCTACGTCGCATTCGGGACACTTGATCGTAGCGCCAATGCGTGGGTCGTCCATGCGAATGACAGCATCACAATTGGGACAATACGTTGCGGGCAATTTCTTTTACCTCCTTTTTTGCTTAGTGTGGCATTCCCGCCGATGCAAGTCTGGCGGATCGTGTGTAGTATAGCACAAAACAAGCCTCGTGGTGGTGAGTGATTGGTGAGACCCTGGTAAAGATTCGGTGTACACTCCTGTTGACTTTTCGTACACCCGGTGTTATCATACATCACATGTGGGGAAGCGGGCTTGGCATACCGTGTTATGGAGGTGACCATAATGCACGTCCTCATCTTCGCGCCGATCCACAGCGCTGCGGATGCGAGCCGCACTGGGTGACACAGCGGACCGCTGCACTCTTGCTGTCACCTGGTCAGACGTCCTCTCTTCCCTCGAAGACGACTCCCCTGATCTGATCCTCATCGAGCGGGTCGCCCTGCACCGACTGGAGCCCACGACCCTGCTCAACCTGGCGGAGCCCGGTCGCTGGCCGCCCTTGATCCTCGTAGATACTCTAGCCGCCGGTGCCCAGAATGGGGTTGTGCTGACCCGACGTCTCGTCCAGGCGTCGGTTCCTGTTTTACAAATCGGAGAACTCCGCATTGATACACGCAAGAAGCGAGTAGGGCTCGGCGGGCGCTGGGTTACCCTGCCTCCGCTACAGTACCGTCTGTTGTTGACATTGGCCAAACAGGCCGGCGAAGTCGTCAGTTACCGGGAATTGCTACGAGCGGTTTGGGGATACGAGGGCGAGGATAACGAGGCCCGTGAGTTGCTGAAGGTCCACATTCGCCAAATCCGCCGGCGACTGGGATTGGACCTGGAGGAACACCCCTACATCTGCTCAGTGCGCGGCTTTGGCTACATGCTCGCCCCGCCTGAAGAGAATTGAGCGACGCGGCGATAGAGCGAACTTGTCTCAAGCACTGAGTATCCACAAGATGCGGCCCGGTCATGCCGACCGGGCCGCTGGCTCAGTGCTGTCCTCGAGGAACTACTTCTTGGGCTTCTTGGGCTTCTTGGGCGTCTCTTTCATCTGGCATCACCTCCAATTTTATTGACGCGATACAGCCCCGGTCCATTGTCTGCGGTGGGCTGTGCATGATTATTTGTTGTACCATCATATCGGGCGGCCGTCAATGACAACACGGTGAGGCTTTGGTGAGCATTGGGTGAATTCGCACCCAACGCCAAGTGAACTGGCTTGCATGCGTGGTGGGTTGTGCTAAAATGCACCCACTTCACAGGGCCTCCTTCGCGCGGCGGGAGGCCGAGGTACAGGGAGGGCGGTAGTGGGAAGCCGGCACGACAAACGGCTGAAATGGAAAAAACCGGGGCTGGCGCTCTCCGGGTTCTTGCTCTTTACCCTCGCCCTGGGGCTGATGAAAGAGGGAGCCGGAGGGCTGGCGCCGCTTCTGCGGGGCCACCTGGAGATCACCAACGCCGCCGACAGCATGGGCTTCGGCTGGCTGATGGCCTATCTGGTCCTGAGTGGGTCGCCGGTGGCGGCTGCGGCGGTGGCGCTGTTGAGCGCTGGCGCGTTGGCATCCCTTCAAGCCTTTACTATGGTTGCTGGCTCTCGCCTGGGCGCCTCTCTCATCGTCCTGCTGGTCGGCTTCATCTACATCCTGCGAGGGCATGAACAATGGACCGCGCTCACCGCAGGCGTCCTTTCCCTCCTGCTTACCGGTTCGATCCAGTTGGTGGCACTACCAATAGGGCTGCTGATCCTCAGCCGGAGCTGGCTTGATGATCTGTCTGTTCCCGCCCTGGAGGGACTGGCGGCCGGCGTCAACCGGGGGCTGGAACCAATGATCAGCCCCCTCGCGGCCTTCCTCCCCGGCTGGGCGCTTTTCGTAGCCGGGGTGGGACTGGTGACGCTCAGCTTCCGCCTCTTCGACCGCGCCCTGCCCCAGATGCGGCTGGAGAGAACCAACCTCGGCCAGGTCCCCAGGCTGATCTATCGCCCCGAAGTCATGTTCCTGATGGGACTGGCGATCACCCTGTTCACGATGTCCGTCTCTATCTCCGTGGGCATCCTGGTCCCCCTCTCCGCCCGTGGCTACATGCGCCGGGAGAACATCATCCCCTACATCCTGGGAGCAAACATCTCCACCCTGGCGGACACGCTGGTCGCGGCGGCGCTGCTGGGAGACCCACAAGCGGTGACCGTGGTGGTGACGCACATGGTCTGCGCGGCCACCGTCTCCCTCCCCCTCATTCTGTTGGCCTACCGGCCCTACGAGCGGGCCATCTCGGACGCGCTGGCCTGGATCACCCGCCGGCGCAGGAACTTTGCCCTTTTTCTGGGCGTCATCTTTATTGTCCCTGTGGTGCTTATCGCGTTGTAACGTGAGTAGTGGAGAATAATGAAGATTCTACTCTGCACCAACGGCTCTTCCCACACAGCCCGGGCGCTGGAGGTGGGGGTGCGTGTCGCGCAAAAGGCGGCGAGCGATGTAGATATCCTGGTCGTCTCTGAACGAGACCAGGGGAAAGAGGCTCGTCGGATGGCCGAGGCAACTGCTGCCGACCTGGCAGCAGCGGGGACCCCAGTCACCACCCACCAGCGAACCGGCCAGATGGCCAATGAGGTGGTCCTTCAGGCACAAGCCGCCCCGTACGACCTGGTGATTATCGGCAGCCGGGGGCGGCGGGGAGTGGTGCGGCTGCTGCTGGGCTCGATGGCCCTCCACGTCACCGAGCACGCGCCGGCCTCTATCCTGGTAGTCAAGGGGCGCGCCCGTGAACTCAGGCGGTTCCTGGTCTGTTCCTCCGCCGGTCCCATAAGCGAGCACACCGTCCGGTTCGCCAGCCGGCTGGCTCGGGCTCTGGGAGCTTCGGTGACCCTGCTCCACGTGATGTCCCAACTGCCACTGGCCGAAGACGCGCTCCCAAACGACCTGGATGCGTCGGCGGAGGAACTGATCCGGCACAGATCACGGGAGGGGATACACCTCAGACACATGCTGGACCTGCTGGCGGCGGAAGGGCAGGTAGGCCGCGCAGTGGTCCGTCACGGCCTGGTGCTGGATGAGATCATCGCTGAGGCCCGGGAGGGACGATACGATCTGATAGTGACCGGGGCTCACGTCACCCCTGGCCTGAACGCACGCCTGGTGGATGACCTGAGCGCGGACGTCCTGTTGGCGGCCAACCGCCCAGTACTGGTGGTCCGCTGACTACGGCTTCCACCCCATTGTCCGATGCTGCCTCTCACTTCCTGGGCGGCAGGGGCGCACCTCTGCCGGGCCTGGCCGGGATAATTGCTATCGTCACCTCGCTGAACACAGCGCTGCTCGGTTCGACGCGCGTGGCTCTGGCTCTGAGCCACGACGGCTACCTGCCGGCTTTCTTCTCGCGCATCCATCCCCGCATTAAAACGCCCTTGCCCACTATCCTGGTCAAATGAACTCCGTTCCCATCCTGTAACGTAATTGTAACCTAACAGCGCCACATTTTCTGTTACAATCAGTAACAGATCCTCTTCACGAAATGATAGGGGGGAATACTGTGGCGCTTTATACAATCAATGGTCAGCAGATCCATACCGCTGAAGAGGGCCAGCCAAACCGCCAGGTAGCGCTGTTGATCCACGGCTGGTCAAGCTCGTGGTATGCTATGTCACCTCTGCTTGGGCTGGCGAGCCAGCGCTTTCGGGCGATTGCCGTTGACTTGCCCGGCTACGGCGAATCGCCACCCCTGCCTGAACGCGTGACGATCCCTGCCTATGCAGATTTACTGGCGGATTTCATCGAAGAAGTGACCGATGGGCCGGTTGTGCTCATAGGTCACTCGATGGGGGGCATGATCAGCCTGATCATGGCTTTGCGCTATCCGGTCCTGGTCGAGCGTATGGTCTTGATCGACCCAACCATCAGCGGCCGTCTGTCGCAATATATCAACGTGGTTGTCTCACCGATTACCATTCTGGAACGTTTTGGGTTGGGTAGCCTGATCGTATCCACTGTCGAACAGTTGATGGTGGGTATCTCCGACCGTCTGATGCGTCCGGCCTCCTTCGCCGAGCGCACTGGGATCACCGCAGAGGATTATACGCATATCCGGGGCGATGTCCGCCGGCCTGGTCAGGGCCGGGTGCGAGCCGAATGCTTCTTCGCCATGCGCGAGAGTGACCTGCGCGGCCGGCTGAGCCAGGTCGAAACGCCCTCCCTGGTGTTGTGGGGGGCGGAAGACAACACAGTCCCCTTGCGAGACGCTGGCGTGGTGGCCGACGAATGGCCCGAGGCCGATCTGCGTATCATCCCCAAGGCCGGGCACTGGCCCCATTTCGAGACGCCTGACACCACCCGCCGCCAAATCGCTTCCTTCCTCGGCCTGCCACTGTTCAGTGACGAACTTCACACTCCCGTGAGCGACAAAGAATTCACGCGAATTCGCGAGGTGGCACAGTTCTTAGCCCACTCCAACGTTGGGAACAACCTGAACATGGCCCAGCGCACCCGCCTGGCAGCCCAATGCCGACAGCGCGCTTATCCCCCCCATACCGATATCGTCCGTGCCGACGATGCCGGCAGCGAGCTGTACATCGTACAAGCCGGCACCGTGGAAGTCTGGAGCGACCCGGAGAATCCCGGACAAGCTCCCAGGCATCCTCACCGCATGGCAACCATGCGGCCCGGCCAGCTCGTCGGCGAACTCGCTATGCTGGACCAGGGGCTGCGCAGCGCCGACCTGATAGCTGGCCCAGATGGAGCTACGGTACTGACGTTAGAACGGGATCGGCTGCTGGCCCTTTGCGAGGATGATGCCATACTGGGCAGCCGAGTGCTGTGGAACATCGCCACAGCCATGTCCCAGCGAGTGCGCTTCGTCCTCTGGCAGCTTCAGCGGGCATCGCAAAGGCAGAGAGGACAGCCATCTCCACGGAAAACGCTGCCAAGTATCCCAATGGAGATACCGACGTACACCTCGGCCGAGATGCCCTCTCCACCGGCAAACTAAAGTTCCTCACCTGACACGCCACGTCCTCGTTCGCCGAAGGTCTCCGACCGTTCGCCGAAGGTCTCCAACCGTTCGCCGAA
>CAYPOY010000041.1:7091-23670 GCA_964412395.1 uncultured Anaerolineales bacterium
GGTCTCCGACCGAGGCGTAAAGGGCTCTGCCGGGAGACCTTCGCCCATCAGCCCCCTCATTCGCCGAAGGTCTCCAACCGAGGCACCGTTCGCCGAAGGTCTCCAACCGAGGCACCGTTCGCCGAAGGTCTCCGACCGAGGCGTAAAGGGCTCTGCCGGGAGACCTTCGCCCATCAGCCCCAAGAAGGGCCGATGTTCACCTCAGGCCCGCAACCTGTAGAGCGCGGCGCACCCCCCATTGACGACTATGCCACGTTCGGTTATAATAACGTTGTTGCTGCTGGTGCAGATGAGGGACGAAGCGCACAGAAGCAGTTGAAGTGAATGATGAAACTTCACCGGCACATCCGAACTGCCCTTAAGTGGTTGACTCCTGGCATGGGGGTCAAACGCTGGCTGCTACTCCTGGGCTGCGGTATCGCCCTTCTGAGCCTGGGCTTCAGTTTCTTGCTCCGAGAACTCTATCCCCTGCCGAACATCTTCTACTACCTGACATTCCAGTTCATTCCACGCGGTCTGCGGGCCGGGCTCTTCGGACTGGCCGGCGTGGCAGCAGTGATGATCGCGCTGATCGGCCTCAACCGGGCACTGCTCGAACCCTTCGTGGAGACCAACCCGGAGACGGTGGTGAACGCCGTGTACCGCTATCGCCAGCGGGAACGCGGCCCCAGGATCGTCACCATCGGTGGAGGGCACGGTCTTTCGGTCCTGCTGCGCGGGCTTAAACGGTACACATCCAACATCACCGCCATCGTCACTGTCGCCGACGATGGAGGCAGTTCGGGACGGCTGCGACGCGAACTGGGCGTGCTGCCGCCGGGTGACTTCCGCAACTGCATCGCCGCGCTGGCCGACGACGAGGCATTGACAACCCAGTTGTTTCAGTACCGCTTCAGCAATGGCAGCGGACTCAACGGCCACAGCTTCGGCAACCTCTTCATCACCGCGATGACAGAGGTGACCGGCAGTTTCGAACGGGCGATCATGGAGTCGGGGCAGGTGCTGGCAGTGCAGGGGCGCGTGCTGCCCAACACGCTCTGTGACGTGACGCTGATGGCCGACCTGCGGGCTGAGCCCATCGGTAGGGGCGGGGTAACCCCACCCGTACGCGTGGCCGGCGAGTCGAGCATCACCGAGGCAGGCAGGGCCATCGAACGGGTTTATTTGGAGCCCGACGACGCCCCAGCCTACCCCGACGCGGTGCGAGCGCTGCTGGAGGCCGACCTGATCGTGGCCGGCCCTGGCAGCCTCTACACCAGCGTCCTTCCCAACCTGCTCGTGCCGGACGTGGCGCGGGCAGTCACGGCCAGCCGGGCGCTCAAGGTCTACGTCTGCGACGTCGCCACCCAGCGCGGTGAGACGAATGGGTACAGCACAGGCGATCACGTCACAGTGCTGGAAGCACACATAGGGACCGGTCTCTTCCCGGTGGTGCTAGTCAACGACAACCTGGGCGTGGACTTCGACACGCCCCCAGGGGACGAGTTAGTGCCGGTGGACTTCCCACCCGACGCAGGATACCGGGTAGTCACCGCTGACCTGGTTGATCTCGCTCGCCCCTGGCGGCACGACAGCGATAAACTGGCACAGGCGCTGGTGCGGATGGTTGAAGAACGGTAAACGTGCTCCGCGCTGCCAATCTGGCTGCTCCGCGCATCTCTGGCGTCACGACAAGGTGAATTGTTCCAAAAATCACATAAGAAGAAAGGAGTAAAGCAATGACAGTAAAAGTCGGCATCAATGGATTCGGCCGCATCGGGCGGCAGGTGCTCAAAGCGATGAAGGAAAACTATCGCGATGAGTTCGACGTCGTCGTCGTCAACGATCTCTTCCCACCTGAGACCAACGCGCATCTGTTCAAGTACGACTCCAACTTCGGCAAGTACGACGGCACGGTCGAGGTGGTCGAGGGAGATATCGTCGTAGACGGTGATCGCATCAAGGTCTTCGCCGAGCGCGACCCGGCGAAACTGCCCTGGGGCGACCTGGGAGTGGCGATTGTGATAGAGTCCACCGGCGTCTTCCGCGATGGAAAGAAAGCCGCTGCCCACATCAAGGCCGGCGCCAAGAAGGTCATCATCAGCGCCCCGGCCAAGCCGGCCGACAGTGTGGACTTGACCATCGTGCTGGGCGTGAACGATGAGAAGTACGATCCGGCGAAGCATCACATCCTCTCAATGGGCTCATGTACCACCAACTGCCTGGCCCCTGTCTCCAAGGTACTGAACGACAACTTCGGGATCGTTAAAGGCTTGATGACCACCATCCACTCCTACACCAACGACCAGCGCCTTCTCGATCTGGCCCATAAAGACCTGCGGCGAGCACGAGCCGCTGCGCTCAACATGATCCCTACCACCACCGGTGCTGCCAAGGCGCTTGGGCTGGTATTGCCCGAACTGGACGGCAAAATGAATGGCATGGCCCTGCGTATCCCCACGCCAACCGTCTCACTCATTGATATGGTCGTGCTGCTGGAGAAGCCAGCCAGCGTCGAGGCGATCAATGCAGCGATGAAGGCTGCTTCCGAAGGCCCGATGAAGGGTATCCTGGGCTACTCCGAAGAGCCGCTGGTCAGCATGGACTTCAAAGGCGATGAGCACTCAGCCATCTTCGACGCCCTCAGCACAATGGCCATAGGTGACAACTTCTTCAAGGTGCTCACCTGGTACGATAATGAATGGGCCTTCTCGGTCCGCATGGCCGACCTGGTGAAGTTTATGGAGGACAAAGGACTGTAACAGGGGAGCAGGGATCAGGATGCAGGAGGCAGGATGCAAGAGGCTGGGGCGTCCTGATCCCTGACCACCTCCCTGTAGAGCGACGGGACGAGCGTGGCGATGAAGGGCGAGGAGACCTGGCAAGGCACACTACAAGTACGAGGCTAAGGTATCGGAGGCGATGGCGCAGGAGACAATCGCTCTGGCGCGCGAGTTGCTGGAGCATCTCAAAGCATATCTCACCCAGGAACAAAGGATGCAGATGAACAAAAAAACCATCCGTGACGTGAACGTGCGCGACAAGCGCGTACTGATGCGCGTGGACTTCAATGTACCGCTCAAAGAAGGGGCTGTGGCCGATGATACCCGCATCCGGGCCGCACTCCCCACAATCAACTACCTGCTGGAGCACGGCGCAGCCATCATCCTGTGCTCGCACCTGGGCCGGCCCAAGGGGAAAGTCGTGCCGGAGTTGAAGATGGACCCGGTGGCGACGCGGCTGGCGGAACTGTTGGGCCGTCCAGTGAAGAAACTCGACGACTGCGTGGGACCGGAGGTCGAGGCGGTGGTCAAACCGATGCAGCCGGGTGACGTCATCCTGCTGGAGAATACTCGCTTCCACCCGGAGGAACGGGCCAACGACCCCGAGTTCGCCCACCAACTGGCCGCGCTGGCCGAGATTTACGTCAACGACGCTTTCGGCGCGGCGCACCGCGCTCACGCTTCGACCGAGGGAGTGGCACACCATCTGCCGGCCGTGGCCGGCTTCCTGATGGAGAAGGAACTGGAGTTTCTGGGGCGGGCGACCGAGAACCCAGAGCACCCCTACGTCGCCATCCTGGGCGGGGCCAAGATCTCCGACAAGATCGGCGTCATCGAGAACCTGTTGGCAAAGTGCGACCGACTGCTGATCGGCGGTGGGATGGCGAACACCTTCTTCAAAGCGATGGGCTTCGAGGTGGGCGATTCGCTGGTCGAAGACGAGGCTGTGGAGATGGCGGAGTCGCTGCTCAGGCAGGCCGGGGGCACGCTGGTGCTGCCCGTGGATGTGGTCATCGCCGACGCTTTCGACAACGACGCCCGCACGCGGATCGTGGCCCCCAACGAGGTCACCCCCGGTTGGCGCGTCCTCGACGTCGGCCCCAAGACGGTATCCACGTTCGAGTCTGCGCTGGGCGGAGCAAAGACGGTGGTCTGGAACGGGCCGCTGGGCGTGTTCGAGATGCCCAACTTCGCGAAGGGCACTTTCGCTACAGCGCAGTTGCTCGCCAACCTGGATGCTGTGACCATCATCGGCGGCGGCGACTCGGCGGCAGCGGTACGACAGGCCGGTCTGGTAAATAAGATGACCCACGTCTCTACCGGCGGCGGGGCCAGCCTGGAGTTCTTGGAAGGCAAAGCCTTGCCCTGCGTGGCGGTGTTAGCAGAAAGGTAGGAGAGATTATGCGCACACCATTCATCGCTGGTAACTGGAAGATGCACAAGACCGTCGAGGAGGCCGTCGCGCTAGTCCAGGAACTGCGCGCCGCGCTGGAGGGCATCGTCGGCTGCGATGTGGCTGCCTGTCCTCCCTTCCCCGCCCTGGCTGCCGTGCGCGAGGCCCTGGCCGGGTCGGCCATTGGATTGGGGGCGCAGAATATGCACTGGGAGGAACAGGGAGCTTTCACCGGTGCGGTGAGCCCGCGGATGCTAGAGGGGGTGTGCGACTACGTCATCATCGGCCACTCGGAGCGCCGCAACCTCTTCGGCGAGACGGACGAGATGGTCAACAAGAAACTGCACGCAGCGCTGGCCCACGGGCTGAAACCCATTCTCTGCGTAGGGGAGAATCTCCAGCAAAACCAGGCCGGAGAGACGGAGGAGTTCGTCGGCGGGCAGGTACGCGCCGCTTTGACGGGTATGACCGCCGAGCAAGCACGGGGCATCACGGTGGCCTACGAACCGATCTGGGCCATCGGCACGGGAGTACCGGCCACCGGCGAGGGAGCCAACACCATCATCGGGGGAACAGTGCGCGGGACACTGGCCGAGATGTACGGCGATGACGTGGCCCAGGCAATACGCATCCAGTATGGCGGCAGCGTCAAGCCCGGCAACACAGCCGAATTTATGGCACAACCGGAGATTGACGGCGCACTGGTGGGCGGAGCCAGCCTACGAGCAGCCGACTTCGTGGTCATCGTGCGGGAAGCACTAAAGGCACAGAAGTGAGCAAGTGGGCAAGTAGGCAAGTGAACAGACAAGCCGCCGGACTTACACTTGCAAACTTGCACGCCTGCACCCTTGCGCCCTCCCGATGGACTGGACATCACTCCTTTGGCTAGCGGCGACGCTGGCAATCTTGCTGCTTACCGAGCGCTGGATTCACCGCCATCTGCAGGGGGTCATGCTGTTGCTCACGGGTGACCCCGAGACCGCGGTGGTGCTGTACGCGCTGCCACTGCTGCCGGGCATCCTCCTGCACGAGCTAAGCCACGCACTCGCGGCGATACTCCTGGGAGCACGGGTAGGTCGCCTCTCCATCTGCCCTAAACGGGCAGGACAGCGCGTCCAGTTGGGTTTCGTCCCGGTCGAGAAGACCGACGTCGTGCGGGCCAGCCTGATTGGGCTGGCCCCACTGTTAGCGGGGAGTGGCACCATTCTGCTGATCGGATACTGGGCCTTCGGCATCGGCACGGTTGGGTCGGCGTTCGTCGCCGGGGACCGGGCCAACCTGGCCGCAGGACTGCTGGGAGCACTGCAAGCATCCGATGCCTGGATCTGGACCTACGCGATCTTCACCGTGAGCAACACGATGCTGCCCAGCCGAGCTGACCGGCAAGGCTGGACGCCAGTGATCCTTTTCCTGCTCCTGATCGGCGTGTTGATCTGGGCAGTGGGGCTGGGGCCGGCGATTGTCGAGAGCCTGGCCCAACCGCTCACCACGGCGCTGCGCTGGCTGGCGACGATGTGCGCCCTCACGATCGCTGTTGATCTACCGTTCGTGCTGCTGATCGCGTTGGGGGAGAGGTTGTTGGAGCGGGTGAAAGGTGTGCAGGTGGAATACTGAGAGCACGCCACGCATTTGCTCACTCCACGTCCAGAGCCCGGCGGACAGTCCGTGCCAGTGCGTCCACGTCGAAGGGCTTGCGGACAACATCCAGAAAGCCCGCCTTCCTCAACCTCTGTACATCCTCTTCCACGATGTAGCCAGTGATGGCCAACCCCTTGAGACCAGGATTTGCCTCCCTCAGTTTCCGGATCAGCATCTTGCCTCCCATCTCCGGCATCACCACATCTGTAATCACCAGGTCCACCCCTTGCTGTGGCCGGTCTCCCGACTGTGCCACCCAGTAGACCTCCAGCGCCTCCCGTCCGTTCTCAGCGGTCAGTACCCGGTAGCCCAGCGGCTCCAGGATCTCCTGTGCCGCCTCCCGTACCCCCTCGTTGTCCTCCACCAACAGGATGGTCTCCCCCTGTCCCTGCGGAAGGGCTACAACCTCTTCCTCTCCAACCACTCCCTCTGGCCCGGAGGCCGGCAGGTAGATGCGGAACGTCGTCCCCTTTCCTACTTCCGTCTCCACGCCGATATACCCCTCGTGCTGCCTCACGATGCCGTACACCTGGGCCAGTCCCAACCCCGTCCCCTTCCCCGGCTCCTTGGTGGTGAAGAAGGGCTCGAAGAGATGCGAGCGCACCTCCTCCGTCATCCCCGTCCCCGTGTCCGAAACGGCCAGGCAGATCCAACCCCCCCCGGCCCCCCCGGCGCGGGGGGGAGTACCGACCGCGGCGGGGATTGCGTCCACCCTGGATAGCTCGAACCGCAGTTCCCCGCCCTCCGGCATGGCATCGCGAGCGTTGGTCGCAAGGTTCATCAGCACTTGCTGAATGCGCGTGGGGTCGGCATTCACCACGTACTCCTCCGTTCCCATCGCCAGGGTGAGACGGATGTTTTCCGGGATCGCCCGCCGCAGGATGGCAAGCACTTCCCCGGTGAAGGACTCCAGGTCTAGCGGCCGGACTTTGATCATCGCATGGCGGCTAAAGTCCAAAATCTGCTGTACTAGCTCCGCCGCCTTGCGTGACTCGTCGAGGATGGTCTCGAACGCCCGCGCCACGTCCGGGGGCAGGTCCGGCCTGCCCATCCCCATCTGGGCGTAGAGCATGATGGTGGTCAGGAGATTGTTAAAGTCGTGGGCGATCCCTCCGGCCAGTTGGCCCACGGCGGCCAACTGCTCCTGCTGCCGCAACTGCTCCTCCGCCCGCTTGCGCTCGGTGATGTCGTGCATAGTCACGATAATCCCCTTGGAAGGGTCAGACGGGTTGAGCGGGCTCGCTCGAAGGTCACAATCAATCACCTTGCCGTCCTTGGTAACCCATTGAGTCTCTACTTGCCCGATACCCCCCCTCTCAACCCCGTAGTATAGCTCGCGACCGGCACGCTCGTACTCTTCAGCATCTGGATAGAGTACCTCGGCGCTTTTTCCCAGCAACGCACCTTTCTCGTAGCCCAGTATACTGTACATAGTTTGGTTAGCCCAGTCCAGGACTCGATCGCGGACCAAACCAACCCCCACTGGAGGGGCAGCGAGGATTGCCTTCAAGGTTTCCTCGCTCTCCCGCAGCGCCTCCTCCGCCCGCTTGCGCTCGCCGATGTCGCGCTCCAGGGCACGGTTGGCCTCCTCGAGTTGCAACATCTTGTCTTCCAGCTTGCGGATGAGCGTCTCGTTGTACTCCTTGAAGTAGACCGCTTCCTCCGCCACCGGCTGGCGAGGCGCGACCAGGCGACCCGCCTCGTGCTCCTCAATGACCTCCTGCAGCATCTCGACGAACACGTCCGGCTTCACCGGCTTGACGATGAACCGCTCCGCCCCCAGGCTGAGGGCAAATTCCTCGTCCTTGGGATCAGTGTACGTGGCGGTGTAAAAGACGAAGGGGATGCCCTGCAATTGGGAATCCTTCTTCCACTCGCGGCAGAGGGTGAAGCCGTCCATGACCGGCATCAGGATGTCGGCGATAATCACGTCCGGCGGGTCGCGCCGGGCTTTCTCCAGCGCCTCGGCCCCGTCCCCCGCCGAGACCACTCCGTAGCCGTGGCCTGTCAGGAGTACCTGCAACATGTACAGATTCTGCTCGTTGTCATCAACGATCAGGAGTTTGGTCATGATCCACCTCCTCTAAGACCCTAAGGGTTTTCAAAACCCTTAGGGTCTTGTATCTCCCGGCAGATGCTGCTCGACTTCGGTCATGAACGTCTCCGGGTTGATAGGCTTCTCGATGTAGCCCGTACAGCCCGCAGCCAGAACCCGCTCTCGGTCGCCGACCATGGCGTAGGATGTCACGGCCACGATGGGCACGTCATCGAGTGCCGGGTTGCTCCTCAGCGCGCGCGCCACGGCGTAGCCGTCCATGACCGGCAACTGGATGTCCAGGATAATCAGCGCCGGCTTGACCTGGCCCGCCAACTTGATTCCCTCGCGGCCATCCCGCGCCGGGACAACCTCGTACCCGTGCTTCTCCAGGATAAAAGTCACCAGGTAGAGGTTCCGCTCGTTATCCTCAATGACGAGGATCTTTGGTCTCATCTCCTCCTCTTATACTGAGCGCAATTCAACCACGTGAGAATGTACGGTAATCAGTCCTCACGTTTCACGTTTCACGCCTCGGCAGCGTGAAGGTGAAGGTACTCCCCACACCCCACTCACTCTCGGCCCAGATCTCACCGCCCAGCATCTCCACCAGGCTCTTGCAGATAGAGAGCCCTAGCCCCGTCCCCTCGTACTGGCGGGTCAGCCCGGTCTCGACCTGCCGGAATGGTTCGAACAACTTGCCCATGTCCTCGGGCTCGATACCGATGCCCATATCCACCACACGGGTTACCAGCCAGCCGTCGCTGACTTCACATTCGATGCGCACCTTCCCCTTCTCGGTGAACTTTACACTGTTGTTGAGCAGGTTGATGAGAATCTGCTCCACCTGCCGCCGGTCGCTCTCAATGGCCCTGGCTATCTGACCGGCCATCGTCTCCAACAACTGCTGCTGGTCCGGGGTGAAGGCATCCGGTCGCAGGCTGGTGACGCTGAGCACGCCCAGGGGACCGGCCGTCGGGCTCACCAGCGGCACGGCCAACACGGCGCGGATTGCGTCGCGCCGGGGTAGATCTGGCACTTGATCCAGGTCGGGCACGTACTGGGGCTCTCCTGCGGCATAGGCCTGACCCACGACCTCCTCCCCGGGCCGGTAGCCGAAATCGGCCAATCGCTCGGCCATGTAGCCGTGGGCAGCCCGCGCCCGCAGCACGCCGGCCCCCTCGTCGAACAGGAAAACGGCGCAGCGGTCGGCCCCCAGGGTAGCCGTGACCCGTTGAGCGATGGCCGGCAGGAGCACCTCCAGATCGAGCGTCGCCGCCAGGTCACGGCCTACCTCGTACAGGGCTGCCAACTCGTCGGCTCGCTGCTGGATTTCCTCGTTGGCGGCCCGCAGCTCGGCTGTGCGCTCGGCCACGCGCCGTTCCAGGTGAGCGTACGATTCCTGGGGTTGGGCTGACATGAGATTGAACTGTTCGGCCAGATCTTCTACTTCGTCCCCGGTGCGCACGCTGATCGTTTGACCAAAATCGCCCCCGGCCACCTGCTGGGTAGCCTCGATGAGTTCTGTGATAGGCTTCGTAATCTGCCTGACCCCGACGGCGACGACGAGAGTGGGCACCACCACGCCCAGCGCCAGCAACAGGAGCAGAAATGGCCCGTAGCCTCGATTGGCGCTGATCAGCGCGGCCCAGTCTTCCTCGGTGACGAGACCCCAGGGTGTGCCCGGTACCGGCGCGAAGCCGGCGACGATGTCTCGACCATCGAAAGCGCGGGTGCGGATGGCGTCCACCCGCCCACTCAACGCCTGCTGCACCACCGCTTGCGCGGAAAAGTCGTCCCCGATGTGGCCGGCGTCAGAGTGGTAGATCACCCGGCCAGCCCCATCCACCAGGTAGGCGCTGCCGCTCTCCCCAATGTGAGGTCTTATGATGTTGTTGTAGAAAGGACTGATGGCGGCTGTGCCCGGACGAAACATGCCGGCTACGATCCCCAGGAATTGGCCCTGGCCTCCTGTGATGGGCACGGCGACGACGATGACCTCCGCGCCCCCCGGTCCATCGGCCACGATGTCGGAGAAGACCGTCTCTGAAGAGCGCAGCATGTGGCGAAAATAGGGGCGGCCGGCCCAGTTCTGCCCCAGGATTTCTGGCCGCTCCGGTTCGGCGGCCACGACCGTCCCCCGGCTGTTGATGACCAGCACACCACCGTCAAAAACCTCGAAGCGGCTTCTGGCCTCCATGAGCGTCCTACGTAGGGCATCCAGGTTATTCTCCTTAATGTACGTGGTGCGCGCCGGGTCAGCCAGAAGGCCGGTGTATTCTCTGAGGAGATCGGTGTATTCTGCCAGCCCCGCCGACAACTGGGCGGCCGATAGTTCGGTTACCTCGCGGTCCCGTTCGATAGCCAGGCTCTCCGTCACCTGCTGGTAGGCGATGAAGATAACCCACGCCACCGTGAGCAAGATGAGCGCCGTGGGAACGAAGGACCAGGCGATGATTTTGTTGCGCAGCCCTCCCCATCGAATTCTCGATTGCATAACTGCCCTCCAATAGACGTTCAGTAGGGGCAGCGCCTTGTGCCTGCCCAGGGCAACCACAAGGGATCGCCCCTACTATTCCTCAGACAGCCAGACGTCGTGGAGGTTGATGCGGCTATCGGGGCTGGGCTCCCAGTTGTGCACTCTGGCGGAAGCGGCCTCGATCTCTTGAGGTACGTAAAGAAAGACGGCGGGCGCGTCCTCATAAATGAGGCGCTGCGCCTCGTCGTAGATCTCTCGTCGCTTCTGCGAATCCGGCTCCGAGGCTCCCGCCTCGATCAGTTCATCCACTCTGGCGTTGGAGTAGCATGAATAGTTGCCTCGGCCGGCCGAGGTGCCTTCCACGCGCGTCTGTCATTTGGCCTCGATGTAGCCCACCGGGTCAAAGGCCGAATCGCCCCAATCGTGTATAAAAGCCTGCCGCTCGCAATTGAGCAGCAGCGGCTTCACCACGTTGTACTCCCAGGTGCGCACGTTGACGTCCATGCCCAGCAGTTGGAGTTGCCCGGCCACGGCCTCGGCGATCTCCACGTAAGGTCCGTAAGCATCAATAGTAAACGAAATCTCCTCAGGCATGTGCCCCGCTTCGGCCAGAAGCGCCGTGGCCTTCTCCGGATCGTAGCCATAAGGCTCCAGCGCGGGGTCGGCGTAAAGGTTGGCCGGGGAGAGTGGGCCGGGTAGGATGACACCGTAACCGGCGACCATCTGGGTCAAGATCGCATCCGCGTCCACAGCATAGTTCAATGCCTGGCGCACGCGCACATCGTCGAAGGGAGGGATGGTCACGTTGAGGTCTATAAACTTGGGCCGCGTGCCGACGGTGGTCTTGATCGTTATGTCGGGATCGCCGATCAGTTGCGGCACGATGTACGGGGCCAAGTTCTGGATGATGTGTACCGTTCCATCCAGCAAGGCGGCCAATCGAGTGGAGATCTCCGGCATCAAACGAAAGATCACCCCATCCAAATAGGGCGCTCCAACTGGCGGCAGCGCGTCGGCGCCGCCATAGTAATCGTCGAAGCGTTCCAGGACGATCTGCCCCCCCTCAGTCCCCCCCGCCTGCGGGGGGGAGGCTGAGGAGGAAACAAACCTGAAAGGGCCGCAACCGACTGGCTTTCTGGCGAACTCGGCGTCACCCACCTGGGTCAAATAGTTCTTGGGCACGATCTGGTTATGCACCAGCATCTGGAGGAAAACCGGCCAGGCGCTCTTGAGGTTGAAGCGCACGGTGTAATCGCCTATCTTCTCCACGCTCTCTACTTCTTTGACAAAGACCCTCCGCGGCGCCCCGATTTCCTGGGTCAGGATGCGCTCAAAAGTAAAAACCACGTCCTCCGCTGTGAGTTCCTCACCGTTGTGAAACTTGACGCCCTGCTTGAGATCGAATATGGCGGCTCCTACCGCCTGATGCAGGTTCAGTATAGCGCAGTCTGGCACAGAAGTCAATAAAATATCTGCATGCTCTGCGCCCTCGGTGGTGAAAAGAAACGACCATCAGTGCGAGCGACCAGAGCGAGAAAGCCAGGCCAGCACGACGACCACCACCACACCGATGGTCGCCAGCGCGATCAGTTTGTAGAGCCACGTGGACACGACCAGCACCAATAGCCCGAACAGCGCGCAGAAGCCCCAGTAGAAAAGCACGATAGCCCGTTCCGATAGCCCCAGGTCGAGCAGGCGGAAGTGGAGGTGGCCCCGGTCGGCCTGGGCCGGCGAACGGCGATGGCGCAGCCGGTCGAAGATCTGCCAGGCCACGTCCACGACGGGTAGCCCCATCACCAGCAATACAGTAGGTGCCCGCCCGCCGGCGATGAGGGCCAACCCGCCCAAGGCGTAGCCCAGGAAAAACGCTCCGGCACTCCCCAGGAAGACCCGCGCAGGAGCGAAATTATAGGGCAGAAAACCCAGCAGCGCGCCGAGGAGTGCCAACGGCAAGAGTGCCACACTGGGCTGCCCAAAGCGGTGCATATGGAGCGCCAGCACCAGGCAGAGAATCGCCCCCACCCCGGCGGCCAGCCCGTCGAGCCCGTCCAGCCAGTTGACGGTGTTCATCATCCCCATCACCCAGAGAATGGTCAACGGGACGTAGGCCCAGGGGCCCCAGGAATAGTCGCTCAACGCCACTAAGCCAAAGAAGGGTAAGGTAAAGCGTTCGAGCCAGAGGAGCGTGGCGAGGGCGATCAGTGAGAGCATGAACTGGAAGACAAACTGAGGTCCCGGTGGCAGATCGAATCGGTCGTCAATCAACCCAAAGAGAAAAGCGCCCAGCCCGCCGATCAGAAGCCCGTTCAGCCGGGTGAAATCGTCGGGGTTATAGCCTGCAGTGAGGACCCCACGCCACGCTGCAGCGCCGATGGCGATGACGAATGCCGCAAACAGCGCCACGCCACCCAGGCGAGACACCTCGCCCTTGTGAGCCCGGCGGCCTCCAGGCCGGTCTACGATGCCCAGCCGCTGTCCCAGGCGACCGGCAATGGGGGTGAGCAGAGCCGCCAGGCCGAGCGAGATGATGAAGGTGAGCACACACTGCATGGATACACTTGAACAGGAATGATACTACTACCCCGTACCAAATAGCCGGTCCCCCGCGTCTCCCAGGCCTGGCACGATGTAGCCCACCTCGTTCAGCCGCTCGTCTACAACAGCGAGATACAGGGGCACATCGGGATGGGCTGTTGTCAGGCGTTGTACGCCCTCAGGGGCTGCGATGACACCAACGAACTTGATGCGCCTGACCCCCCATCTCTCAAGAATGTCCACCGCCGCCACTGCCGATCCGCCCGTAGCGAGCATAGGGTCAAGAACGAGACAGACGTCCACGGTTGGACTGACCGGAAGACGGTTGTAATACTCGACCGGCTCCAACGTCCTCTCGTCGCGGAGGAGGCCAATGTGCCACACCTCGGCGTTGGGCATCATGTTCCAGATTCCCTCCACCATCCCCAGCCCGGCGCGCAGGATGGGGACGAGCCCAACCCGCTCCCGCAGCCGGCGGCCGCTGGCGTGCCCCAGCGGCGTCATCACCGTCACCTCTTCCGTCGCCAAATCGGCTGTGGCTTCGCAGGCAATCAAGATGGCCATCTCCCGCAGCAGCTCGCGAAATTTCTTGGGGTCGGTGCGCTGGTCACGCAGAAGGGTCATTTTATGCTGCACCAGCGGATGGGTCGAAATGTGCACCTGTGACGTCACGGCTCACCTCCTGGGGGCCTGGGATTGAGATTTGGGGTTGAGGATTTGAGAACTGAATTGTACCCCCAAGCCTACCGCTTGTCAAAGCGTCATTTCACTGTATAATCCACTCCTGAAATGCACGAGCGCATCATTTCACCCCAGCCTCAGGAAGACGAAGCCATGCGTGACCGGACTCTGCGCCCGCAGCGCCTGGCCGATCTGATAAACCAGGATCACGTGCGGGAGAACCTCGCCATCCTGATCGAGGCAGCCAAGCAGCGCAACGAAGCACTGGATCACGTGCTGCTGTATGGTCCGCCGGGTCTCGGAAAGACGACTCTGGCCCATGTTACCGCCAACGAGATGGGTATGCCAATCCGGGTCACCTCCGGCCCGGCCATCGAGCGGGCCGGTGACCTGGCCGCTATCCTGAGCAACCTGCACGAGAAAGAGGTGCTGTTCATTGACGAGGTGCACCGCCTGGGCCGTGCCGTCGAGGAGATTCTCTACCCGGCGATGGAGGACTTTGCGCTCGATTTCGTCATTGGCAAGGGACCTAGCGCCCGCTCCATTCGGCTCAAACTGCCGCACTTCACCGTCGTAGGGGCCACCACCCGCCTGGCGCTGCTGACCGCCCCACTGCGGGCACGCTTCGGCGCTACCTTCCGCGTGGATTTCTACGACCAGGAGGCGCTGGAAGCCATCGTGCGCCGCGCCGCGTGGGTGCTGAAAGTGGAGATAGACGAGGCAGGGACAGCGGAGATCGCCCGGCGCGGTCGGGGTACGCCCCGGGTGGCGATACGGCTGCTCAGGCGCGTGCGCGATTTCGCCCAGGTGCGCGCCGATGGGAACATCACCGCCCAGGTGGCCCGCGAGGCCCTGAGACTGCTGGACGTAGACGAGCGTGGACTGGACGACCTGGACCGCCGCGTGCTGCACACCATCATCGAGAAATTCGACGGCGGGCCTGTGGGTCTGGATACCATCGCGGCCGCCATAAGCGAGGAGCCCGACACGATCATGGACGTGGTCGAGCCATATCTGCTACAACTGGGCTTCCTGGACCGCACACCCCGAGGGCGAGTAGCGACGGCGCGGGCCTACGAGCACCTAGGCCTGCCCTATGGACAACCGGAGCAGCCAACGCTGCTATGATGAGACTGCTATGAGTGGATTCGAGACGATAGGCAAACTGTTAATGGTTGTAGGCACTGCCATAGTTCTGCTGGGCGGATTACTGTGGCTGCTCTCCAGGATACCCTTCCTGGGCCACCTGCCGGGCGACATCCGCATCGAAAGGCCGGGCTTCACCTGCCTGATCCCACTGGTCAGCTCGATTATCCTCAGCATTCTGCTGACGATCCTGCTGAATATTGTAATTCAAATTGTGCGGCTTCTGATCCACCGGTAGTGTCCCTGGACAGACGAGAGTCATCTACTTCCCAGAGTACGAGTGTGAGATCGCAAAACGCCTGTGAGCATTGGAGGAGAGAGCTATGGATGCATCCTTTCGCCCGTTTTCTTTCCGGGACTTCTGCCGGGAACTGCGCATCCCGGCGAAGGAACAGGAGCGGATCAGCGAGGCCATGGCCCAGGGGCTGGAGGACTACTACCTCGACGTCTACGGCTACCACAAGTACGGCAAGCGCCCTGATTTCCTGATCAACGAGCGCATGGGGGAGCCGCTGATCTTCGGCTACGGCGCCGTTCACATCCTGCACCGTGAGGACATTTCGCCCGAGACCAGGCAGCGAGTAGCACGCTACGCTCTCTCCATCGTTGACCAGACCGACACCGAGGGGTACGGGACGCCGCGTGGCCTGCTCCTGGCGATAGCGACTCTGGCGGAGGCGGAGGAATTGCAGGGCGAAGCGTTGAGCCAGGCGCTCGAATTGCTGACCTACGAGCGGGACGTGTTCGTAGGGCTGCGCACTGGAGACATACCATCCCTGGTCGACGCGCTCATCGGCCAGCCGGGATGGACGGCAGAGGAGATTGTCCGTTGGCTGCGGTTCCTGCTCATGCGGGCCGAGTACGCCTTCGAACCGGCCAAGGCGCTGCTGAAGACAGCGATGACGCACCCTGACCTGCCAGATGAGGCCAAGCAGGGACTGTGCCATCAACTGCTGCGAGAGAAGTCTCCACTACGCTTGTCGCCATTCGGCCTCGGCCGGGAGGCATTTGTGCGCTCTATGCGCGCCAACCCGTTGACGCCCAAGTTCCTCATGCGCCACGCCATCGCCTGGCTGCCAGAGGTGGGCGCCGATCCCCAGGAGGTGGTACGGCAGTACCTGGGGAGTGGCACGCAGTACACACGGGACGCAATCAACGCCGGGGTGGCCGACGTGATTGCCGCTCATCACGGCGAGATGCCGGAAGAGCTCGTGCGCGAGGTGTTGCGTCAGGGGGTGGCCCATCCGGCCTGGGCTGTGCGCAAGGCTTTTTATGCGATCGGATTGGAGATACTGGAGTCAGACTTCATCCGGCCTGCGCTGGAAGACCCCAGCAAGAAAGTCCGGCGGTGGGCGGAAAAACAGTTGCGCAATTGATGAACTGCGTGCCGCTGGCGGGCGTGTTTGTGATGGTCGGCATATACGGAGGGATGCGTAGTGACTGGACTATGGCTGTCGCAATGGCGGCCATGTCGGGCTTCTCAGTGGTCGGCTCCATCGTCGGCAGACTGATACAACGCAAAAGCCACGAGAAGGAGGCCAAGGAGAACGAGGCTGCTTACGCGGCAGCCCTGGATCAGAAACGGGCTGAACTGGAACATCTGCGGCAAGAGCAACAGCGCATCCGCACCAACACTGACCCGGATCTGGCGACCCTGCTGGCCCGTGCCAGCAGCCGCGACCCCCGGCTGTGGGAACGCCGGCCCGAAGACGCCGATTTCCTGAACGTACGCCTGGGCATCGGGAACCTGCCCTCGACCGTCGTCGTCTCAGCGCCCCATCCAGACATGCCGGATCCCTGTCTGTGTGTTGCGCCTCAACTGTTCCGTCTGGCCGACGACATTGGGGCCGATGTGACGGGAAATCGTAGCAGAACGAAACCCAAAAACGCTTAGAAGGCCGCAGGGCGCG
>CAYPOY010000042.1:0-23525 GCA_964412395.1 uncultured Anaerolineales bacterium
TTTCAGTTTACCCTATTGCCGCGCTTTTGTCCACCAAATGGATAAAGTCGAGTTGGAGCCGCCAGCACTCTTCCGTATCTACCGCTTACTCTGAGCTATCGGGGCACATCTCTATCCGCGTCGGGACTGCTGGATACAGGCGCAACCGTTAACGTACTGCCCTATGAGGTTGGCAGACAGCTAGGTGCAGTCTGGGACCAGCAGACAACCCCTGTTTACTTGACAGGGAACTTGGCCCGGTTTGAGGCGCGGGTATTGATTGCTTCCGCAACAGTAGGGAGATTTGCGCCGGTGCGTCTTGCTTTTGCCTGGACACAAGAGCGATAGAGCTCCTGCACTAGAGGCGCGCGTTAAGTTATGGTGAGCCGGGGCCTCGCGACCCCGACCCCCACTACCGAACGGCGCATGATGGTTTCCCCTCACGCCGCTCTTCAGTCACAAGGGTCTTTGCCACAGACACCTTCGCCGTGTATCTGATCGTGGCAGTGACCGTGAAGTAGCCCCAGGTCGGCATACCGGTTGTTTGACCGGTCGCCGTCCCAGTGATGCACCTCCACGATGTCCTCTGCCGTGAAACGTAGTCCGCACAGCATACAACGGCCTTCTTGTCGCTCGAATAGCCTGGTCACCCGAATCGGTTTGGTTGGGTCACGGCCTCGACGCTGCATCCAGTAGGGGCTTTTGTCTCCTCTCACCTTCTCACCTTCACGTGTCGCTTGATGGGTGTGTCCTCGTGGCGGACGAGCGTGCTTTCGCCGTCACTGAAGGACACACGGCCTTTCTGCTTCCGCCAGTAGCGGCGGTAGCGCCAGCCCCACGACTTGTGAGGATGTCGGCGGCGTGCCCATCGAATGAGCATCTCGAATATCCGCATATCGCTCTCGGTGAAGACGCGCTTGGCGACGCCGGTGCGGTGATATAACGCCCAGCCCCAGATGACGGGATTGAGGGCCACGATTAGGGCCTCTTGTGGTGCACCCCGATGCCTGCGGACGATGTCCTGTATCTGTTGCAGATGGCGCTCGATGGCTTTCTGGCCGGGTTTGATGATGGTCTTGAAACCCGGCTTCCCTCGGTATGTCCGCATGCGGTACTTTCCCACACGGTACTGCCGGATGTGAAATCCAAGAAAGTCAAAGCCGACGTTTCCGTTGTGGGGTCCGAGGGTGTGTGTCACGCGTACCAGTCGGGCGACGGGCTGTATGGCGTTCAGTTTGGTCGAGAGCGCCTGCCAGTCAATGTTGTCGAAGCAGGTTGATGTCAAGCGGCGATGTCGGTGTCGTAGACGTATTTCGGTTTGAGTTGATGTTTTGCACAATTCGTGCTATCATCTCACCTA
The DNA here is from genome assembly GCA_964412395.1 of uncultured Anaerolineales bacterium. Taxonomy (GTDB): domain Bacteria; phylum Chloroflexota; class Anaerolineae; order B4-G1; family B4-G1; genus CAYPOY01. The sequence goes on from CAYPOY010000042.1 coordinate 1,340, forward strand.
TATGGACACACAGTTGTCAAAGTTCTTGGCGGTCACAGATCACGGCAATCTGGAAGCTATCGGGAGTATAGTAGAATGGAAATCGGCGGATAGCGGTTGGGATGGTCTACTACAAGAACACGGTGGACGTCTGCGTCAGCCCGCAAGGGCTCTACCTGTGGGTAAGGCCGTTTCTTGGCAAGTACCAGCCAGTGATGATTCCGTGGTCCGAGTTGAGAGACCCACGCGGGGCAATCCTGTATTGGCAGAAGGCAGTGAGGTTGACGGTTGGGGATCCAGCAGTTACCACGGTGGTGTTCACTCGGGGTTTGTTCGAGAAGATGAAACCCTACTTGAGCGTTACGGACATCCGATGAGTTCGATCCCGTTAGCCGCCGCGACGGACGCGAGGGAGGATGGAATGAAATGAGTAGAAGGCATCGCACGAGACGCAGCAAAACCATTCTGCAACGAAAAGCACAGAAGGGCTTTCGTGGCTATCCCATTGCCACCGTGGCATACTATGGCCCGGACAATCAGTTTGCGTCGAAGGTTGCGGTAGGCATCATTCTTCGAGAAGATGGAGACGTTGCTTTCCTGGAGAGATGGTTCTCGGAGGATACAGATGTTCGCACCGATCCCGCAATCAGCCGGGAGATTGTCGAGTTCATTAGGCAGCATCAGGTGAAGTCGGTAGTAATGACGGATGGCATCATCGGTTGTCCTCACGAGGAGGGGATAGACTATCCCATGGGAGAGAGTTGTCCACAATGTCCCTATTGGGCAAACCGCGATAGATGGACGGGTGAATTGACTGGCGAGAAGGCTGGAGATGTGCCAGAGGTCAGAATGGTTGCAGGGTATGCTTGGTACCGGGCGGAACAGTGGGAGCGTCTGCGCGAGGTTGCGGTAGATCGCGACGGACTGGGAGAGACATACGAAGAATGGGCAGCCAATGCGGAGAGGGCGATTCGAGAGATGCGGAGGGCAGGGATATACGCCGAGAAGGTTGAAGTAGACGTGGAGGAGTTGCTGGCATGGTGCAGGGCACAGAATCGAGATGTTGATGGTGGCGCTCGTGCCCAATATGCAGGAGAGGTGTTACACCAACGTCACGAGGGTCACGGTAGAGAAAGCGGCGGCTAACCTGCACGTGTACCCGACCGACCTATGTGCCCGCGCACATCGGCGGTCACACGAACTGCAATACAGCATCCAGAACATCAGGAACATTCACAGTTGTTCAGTTTCTTCTCAACAGCCAGACAGACCAGACAATACCGCGCATGGCACAGGTCGTGGTATCATCTCAATATTTGGGGGCAACCATTTAGACCTCCGAGGTTTGGGCAGCGTATTTGGTTCGGAAAGCGAGCATCGTGCCACCAATCACTTTCTGGAGGGCACAAATCTATAAACCTCGGAGGTCTTGCCCCATATTATTGAAAAGATACAGGCTGCCAACAGTATAGCGCAACAACAGCGAGGAGTAAAATCCCCGCCGTGCGGAAGGAAGAAGGACGTTTGTGAGATTTGGGCTTTGATGCTTTACCTGTTGCTCGCGCCAGGTGCAGGTGGATCGAGGAATTCCCAGGTGTCCGCCCCGTCCGGCCTCCGGCCGTAGGAGACGTCCTCCTGTTGCGGGCCAAAGACGATCCAGTCCAGAGGCACCAGGCCGTGAGCCTCGCTGTCGAAGAGGCCAATCTCCTCCCCGTCCCGATTCAGTTTGAAGTCGGCGTGCAGCGGCCCCTGTCCTGTATCCCTGTCGCACCACACCAGCAGGTAGCCGCCCGGCGGGATGGTCGTGCCAGTGGGCAATTGCCACTTTGCCGGCTCGCTCAGGTCGTCCGTGAGGTACATCCCGTCCAGCGTCACCGTGACCGCGCCGCCATTGTACAGTTCCACCCAGTCATCATACTCCCCCGCCTCGTCCTGGTTGACGCTCGCGTTGTCGGCCAGGAATTCGTTGATGAGCACGGCCGGGGGTGCGTAGCCGACCAGGTAATGGTGCGTGACCGTGGGCGCACCGGCGGGATGCAGTGTGCTCTGACCCACGCCATCCACCGCCTCCAGGTAGTACTGCACCAGTGTGTCCTCGAGCTGTGGGGGGACGTGCGCGGTGTAGGGACCGCAACCCCCCTCTAGCTCCCCCCCACAGGGGGGAGAACCGGACATGGGTATGGGCTGGAAGCCACTCCCTGCGTCGTACCACAGGGTGGTGGAGATGATAGGGCTGCCGGCGGTGATGACAGCCGTCACGGTCACACCCTCGCCCGCGCCAGGCCAGGTGGGCGTGCGCGTCACCTGTGAGAATCTGGGAGGCAGCAGACGGTTGGGGCCGCCCGGCGTGGGGATGCCCATCGCGTGCCACTCGCTGCCGCCATCGGGAAAGCGGCCCCAGGAGACATCCGGCGTCTGCGGGTCGAAGTAGACCGCGTCAATCGGCGCGTAGTAGTGCGCCTGGCTGTCAAACAGGCCCACGTACTCACCCGCACCGGACAGTTTGAAGTTGAGATGGCCATCCTCACCATCGCCGTCGGCCCATAAGATGAGAGTGCCGCTGGCGGGGACGATGATGCCAGCGGGGATCGTGAATTGGGTGGAACTGCCAATGTTGTCGCTGAGATGCATCCCGCCCACGTCAATGTCCACCGGCCCAGCGTTGTAGATTTCGATCCAGTCGTCGGTCTCGCCATCCTCATCCTCCAGCGTGTGGGTGTTGAGCGCCATCAGTTCGTTGATATAGAGCGGCGGGCGCTGCCAGCCGACGACGTAGCGATAGTCCCCCTGCGGCCAGCCGGGACGATCCACGGTCACCATCCCCATCTCGTCCTCTGCCTCGACGTAGTACTCCACCCATGTGCCATCAGCCTGGGCGGGGATGGTGCCGACAAAAGAGCTCCCCACCCCCGTCTTGGGGGCGACGGTCATCGGCACGGCCTGGTAGTCCGGCGGCTGCGTCCCCGCCGTGAAGGCGCGGTACCACAACGTGGCTGTGACGGCCCCCTCGTCAGTGATGCCCGTCGTAACAGTGACGGCGGCAGCGCCGGTGGGCCAGGTCGGGGCATGGGTCGTCCCGCTGACGATGGGCGCCCGGCCGCAGTTGGGCCAGCCGGGGGTGGGCGTGGCGAAGAACTGCCAGGTCTCACCGCCATCGGGCATCCGTCCGTAGGAGACGTCGGTCGCCTGGGCGGTGTAGGTCAGCACGGAGATGGCTGTGTTGCTGAAGACGTCACGGTCGAAGAGACCGATATGTCCGCCTGTACCGCTCAATGCAAAGCTGGCATGCAGTGGCCCCTCATCCTCCTCGCCGTCGGCCCAGAAAAGAAGCACGCCGCCCGGCGGTATGAGCGTATCGTCGGGGATATGCCACTTCGTCGGTTCGCTCAAGACGTCGGTCAGGTACATCCCACCCAGGTCCCAGGTCAGTGTGGAACTACCGTTGTGGATCTCGATCCAGTCGTCGTGGTCGCCGACCTCGTCGGCGACGGTACTGTCGTTGTCGGCCATAAACTCGTTGACCGTGAGTGGCACCTCCAGGTTGGGGCAGAAGGTGATCATTTCCGTCTCGAGGAACTGAATGCGGTTGGTGACATAGGTCTTCAGTTCGTCCGGGCCGTCGGAGAACTGGAAGCCCTCCGGCTGCCAGCGATGGGGGTCGGCCTCGGCCCACGGGCGGATGTAGGAGAAGGCGGCGTCAATGGGGGGGAACATCTCGGCCGGACTGAACTCGTCGGCCATCAATTCCTTGAGACGACGGCAGTGGAACAAGCGGAACTCCGGCACGTCCATCATGCGATCAATCAGGGCATTCCACTTGCCGTCAACTTTCTTGCTCTCCTGAGTACCGCTGTCAATGGGATTGTCCCAACTGAGCTCCTCGTCGAGCAGATGTCCATACCCTCCTCCTCCTGGCCCGACGTTGTGGCCGAGGGCGATGTCCACGTCCCAGGGCAGGATCAGCCAGCGGTCGGTGCTGAGGTCGTGGTAGAGATAGTAGTTCTTCTCCATCATCTCAAAGTTGCTGATGAGGATGTTGACGGCGTACCAGTCCAGCCACTCGTTGACATCCAGCACCTCGGCAATGGTGTCCGGGAACTGTTCATCGGACGTGTAGTTAATCAACTCAATAAAAGCGACGACGTCGTCAATCCCGCTCTGCCGGTTCGTCTTCTTGGGGTAGTAGTAGCGGTACCACCAGGCTCTCTTCGCCGGATCCTCAATGTAATCCAGTGTGTGGAGGCCACCGTAAAAGGGCTTGTACAGGTTGCCGTGTATGTCAATGCCCCGCCGATAGAGGAAGCGTTCGTCAACCTGCTCGACCTGGGAGAAGAGGCCGTAGTACTCGTCGTTGATGTACAGGCGGGCGTGGCCGGCGCGCGGGGTGGGCACGCCGACGCGGGCAAAAAGGTCATAGCCGATATAACTGCGCAACAACGTCTGGTCCGGGTAATCAGCGTTGAGGTTCAGTTCTCCCTGGCCCTGGAAGGTGTCGGAGCCGGGGAAGAAGACCTTCCAACACTTCTTGGGCATCAGGCGGGAGACGTCTCCCCGGAGGCGGATGTCCACATCCCAACTGCGCTCGTAGACGAAGGTGGCGGGGAAGGTCTTGTTCTTGTAAAGATTCTCCTTCTTCACCAGCCAGGCCAGGTCGCTGGGGTCAGCGTAGAGATGATAGAGGGGCGGGCAGGGCGGGTAATTGTACGAGACAAGAGGCATGTAGGAGAAGAACTCACGGTACTCGTGCGCTCCCTGGTCGTATCCCCTCCCAAAAGGACGAGGGTCTCCCCGGATGTCCTCGTCAGGCACACCCACCGGCGTGCCCGCGTCCACACATGGCGAACCCTCCCGAAGCCGGTAATCGCCGCTCTGAGGGGCGCGGAACATCGGGGCGGCGTTGATGTTTCCCTCGCCGTGCCAACCGTCTTCGACGTCGGAGTAGGTGACGGTGACAACGGACTCGTCGCGCACCTCTAACGCTGTCCCGTTGCCCCACACGATACTGTTGACCAGCGTGGCGAAGCCTCCATTTTTCTCATGGTTCTTGTGCAACCCGATACCGAGTTGATTGTCGGCCACCGTATTGTTTACGATGCGCGAGACCGCGCCGTCCTCAACTACAATGCCCTCCCTACTGGCATAGACCAGATTGTTTACCAGCGTCGTAGAGGAGGGGTATCCAATTGAGATGCCCCTGTCGCCACAGTGATGCAACTCGTTGCGCTCAACGACCGCCAACGAGGCGTCCAGGTCCAGGCAGTCGTCAACAATGTCGTGGACGTGATTGTCGAGCAACACCGCCGGCGTAACCATAAACTCAAGTTCGATGCCTTCGTACGCACTGTAGACGTGGTTGCCACGCACGACGACGTCCCCCCCCACAACGTGGATCCCATCCTTGCTCACGCTGTGGATGACGTTGTCCAGCACCTGTGCTTCGCTGCCTTCCAGGTACAACCCCGTCCTCCAGCCATCCAGGTGACGAATGGTGCTATGTTCCACGCACAGCTTCGAGTCGTACGCGGTAATACCCTGCCAGAACAGGTTGGATCCGGCCGCACCGGCGTATTCCACCGTCGCGTAGGCGATGCGGTTGTCCGCAGCGCTGTTTTGGAAAGTCACACCGCCCCACGGGTCGGTGCCGTCGCGAGTGAGCACGACTGGCCGAGACGGTGTACCCACTGCCACGAGCCGCCCTTCCACACGCAGCGAACGACCTGCCCGGAAACGAAGCGTCGCGCTTGGCTCAATGGTCAGTGTGATGCTCGACGACACAACAATGTCATCGGTGATGACGTAAGGATAGCCGCTGGTCAGGAGCGTGGTATCCTCTGTCAGCGTGCCACCGTGGAAGTTGTCCCAGTAGACCGTAATCGTGCGGCTGTCCAGCCCATCGGTGATGACGAAGACGTTATCCCGCGTCCAGAGCGTGCTCGTGTACCACCAGGCCGTGGCGGTCGGGTAGCACACGCCCTCGGTGCTCCCATTGACGGTGACATCGCGCAGGGGAGAGCACGTCCCCTCCAACGTCACCTCCGGTTCAGTCGTGGCGAAGTTCACCCCGCCGTTGGTGCTGATGGTAAGCGTCATACTGAGTGTCTGAGCGTTCAGCGCCGGGATACGGGCTGCGAGGTACCGCTTCCGCAATTCGCAATCCGCAATTCGCAATTCGCGATTCTTCCGCGGGTACACCTCCGCCGTCGAGCACTCACTGGCCGCGGTGCCAGCGCCGGCCTGGCAGTACCAGCACGTGAAGTTGGGGTAGTGCAAGTGATGATCCTGAGCCAGAGCACGCGGGGCAGGCGAGGCACAGGTCGCGCTGGCAGCATTGGCGGCTGTAGCGGCGACCGCAGTAGCGACGAGCAACAGGCCTGCCACTGCCAACATAACCGGCACTTTCCCGCTCACCGTACATCCTCCCTACATTGTGTTGCACTTTGCACCCGCTCGTATCGCCGGCCGGTGCTTGTGAAGGCTCCTCGCTCAAAAATTGTACCATAGCAGGACAGGCAGGGCAAATGGGCAACCAGCGGCATCGCCAGGCGGCCCCTCTACCAGCATACCCATCCACCAAGACCTTTCCTCGTTCGCCGAAGGTCTCCGACCGAGGCTCCCCGTTCGCCGAAGGTCTCCTGACCGAGGCGCAAAGGGCTCGGTCGGGAGACCTTCGCCCATCAGCCTGGGTGGTTACGGCCATTGGTCATTTATCAAATTGACATCTCCCGCCAACGTGAGATAATAGCCCCGCTGTTGGAAGGAAAAGGCTATGGATCGTGTAGACGTGGACGTCATTCTCGAGCAAGTGCGGGAGGCACTGGCCAAGGGGAACTGGAATCAGGCCGCGGCGCTGGTGGAGGCGCTCCGACCCCCTGACCAGGCCGACCTGTTCAGCGATCTGCCTCGCACTGAGCAGGATCAACTCCTGCCCCGCCTCGACCTGGAGGACTCTGCCGACATCCTGGAGGAATTGGAGGAGGAAGAGGCGGCGGAGATCGCTGCACGCCTGAAGACGGAGGAGCTGGCCCACATCCTGGATGAGATGGAGCCGGACGAGGCAGCCGACCTCCTGGGCGACATCGCGCCGGAGCGAGCGACCAAGGTCCTGGCCGCGATGGAGGAGCCTGAAGAGGTGCGCCCGCTGCTGATCCACGCCGACGAGAGCGCCGGTGGCCTGATGATCTCTGCCACCGTAACTCTTCACAGGAAGATGACAACCGAAGAAGCTATCGCTCACCTGCGGGTCATCGCACCAGAAACGGAGACGGTGCACTACCTCTTCGTCGTGGATGAGGAGATTCGACTGGTGGGAGTAGTCTCCCTGCGGCAAATAGTCGTCGCCCCGCCCTCCACCCGCATTGAAGAGATTATGGACCCCGACGTCATCCACGTGCGGGCCGACGCCGACCAGGAGGAAGCGGCCCGCCTGATGGCCCGCTACGACCTGCTGGCCCTGCCCGTCGTGGACGACGAACGACATCTGTTGGGCCTCATCACCCACGACGACCTGGTAGAGGTGCTGGAGGAAGAGGCAACGGAGGACATCTACCGGTTGGGTGGCGTGCCGGAGGAGCATCCCCCGGACGTGCCGATCCCCGCCGCCCTGCGGACTCGCCTGCCCTGGCTGGTGCTCAACCTGGGCACGGCGCTGGCCTCCGCCACTATCCTGAGCTTCTTTGAGAGCACCATCGCTCGCGTGGCCCTCCTGGCCGCTTTCTTCCCCATCGTCGCTGGTGTCAGCGGCAGCGCTGGCACCCAGACTCTCACCGTCACCGTGCGCGGGCTGGCCTTGGGCGAACTCAGCCCCCGTGACGGGCTCCGTGCCCTGGCACGGGAGACGCTCATCGGCCTGGCCAACGGCGTTGCCGTCGGTGGCCTGACCGCCCTCATCGCGCTGACGTGGAAAGGAGCACCGATGCTGGGGGTCGTCGTGGGGCTCGCCACCCTCCTGAATATGATCGGCGCAGGCATCGCTGGAGCGCTAGTTCCAGTGACGATGCAGGTTCTGCGGATTGACCCGGCCCTGGCCTCGCCCATCCTGGTCACCACGATCACCGACACCTGCGGTTACTTCATCTACCTGAGCCTGGCCACACTGGTTTTGACAAGGTTGATATGACCCCCCGACCGCTTTCCGCAAATAGGGGCGGGGTTACTCTGCCCCTACTGCCACCGCCCGTCATCATCACCACACCCCCGCAACTGGCAACTTTGCTGGAGGCTCTCTCCGGCCAGCCCGCCATCGCCGTAGACACCGAATCCAACTCCCTCTACGCTTATCGCGAGCGGGTGTGCCTGATCCAACTCTCCGTTCCTGGCGCTGACTACATCGTGGACTCACTGGCCGACCTCGACCTTTTTCCGCTGGCTCCCATCTTCGCCGACCCCGAGGTGCAGAAAGTCTTCCACGCCGCCGAGTACGACGTGATGTGCCTCAAGCGGGACTTTGGCTTTCATTTTGTCAATCTGTTCGACACGATGTGGGCAGCCCGCATCCTGGGCTGGCCCCACGTAGGGCTGGGCGACGTGTTGAAGGAGACCTTCGGCGTGCACACCAACAAGCGCTACCAACGTTACAACTGGGGCAAGCGTCCCCTGGAGTCGGAGGCACTGGCCTACGCCCGCCTGGACACCCACTACCTGCTGCCCCTCCAACATCTCCAGGCCGACGCGCTGACGCAGAAAGGGCGCTGGGAGGAGGCGCGGGAGGTTTTCGATCAGGTCGCCGCATCCGAGCCTGTGTCCCGTACCTTCGACCCGGAAGACTTCTGGCGCATCAAGGGGGCTTTTGATCTGACTAAGCACGAGCAAGCCATCTTGCGCGAACTCTACATCTGGCGCGACCGGGAGGCCCGTCGTCGGGGCCTCCCACTCTTCAAGGTGCTCAACGACCATACCCTGGTCACATTGGCCCAGGCCCGCCCTCGTACAGCGGAGGAACTGGCCACTGTGAACGGCCTGAAGCCATATCACGTGGGCCGGTACGGTGGACACATCCTACGGGCGATTAAGCGGGGGACGCGTGCCCGGCCACCTCAACCCCCTCCGCTACCCCCGCGCCACTCGGACGCAGAAGTGGCACGTTTCCAGGCGCTGCGCGCCTGGCGTAAGCAGGTGACAGCCGAGCGCGGGGTGGACGCCAGCGTCGTCGTCAGCAACGCCGTCTTGTGGACGCTGGCCGAACAGAAACCCTGCACCTTCGAGGGCCTGAGTCGCATTGAGGGACTGGGCCCATGGAAGCGAAAGACGTATGGCGAGGCAATCCTGAAGGTACTGGCAAATTGGTAGGTCGGTAGACTGGTAAATTGGTAGATTGGTGGACTGGTGAATCGGTCAGCCCCCCAATCTACCAGTGTACCAATCTACCAACATAGAGAGGTGAACTTGCGCTATGGAGATACAATTTCTCGGCGCAGCACAGACCGTCACCGGCTCTCAGCACTTCATCTCGGTTCCCAATGCCGGCTCTTCAGGCCGGTGCAGCCGCATCCTGCTGGAGTGTGGGCTGTTCCAGGGCAAGCGGCGGGAGAGTTTCGAGCGTAACCGGAACCTGCCCTTTGATGCTGCGAGCGTGGACGCACTCATTCTCTCTCACGCCCACATTGATCACTCGGGTAACATTCCCAACCTGGTGCGCAGTGGATTCCGGGGCTCCATCTGCTGCACCTTCGCCACGCGAGACCTGTGCTCGGCGATGCTGCGGGACTCGGCCTACATCCAGGAGCACGACGTCGCTTACGTCAACAAGAAGCGCGCCCGTAAGGGGCTGCCGCCGGTCGAGCCGATCTACACGCACGCAGACGCGATCGCCAGCCTGGAGCACTTCGTCAGCGTGGGGTACAACCGGCCCGTGACCGTCGCGCCGGGGGTGCGGTGCACCTTCCTCGACGCAGGGCACATCCTTGGTTCGGCCATCGTCCTGCTGGAGATAGAGGAAGGTCGGCGACGGACGCGACTGCTCTTCAGCGGTGACCTGGGACGAAACAATATGCCGATTCTGCGCGACATCACTCCTGCGCCGCCGGCTGACGTGCTCATCATCGAGTCCACCTACGGCAACCGGCTACATCCACCCCACAAGGCAGCCGAGCAGCGGCTGCTTGACCTGATCGGCGAGACATGCACCCACGGCGGCAAAGTCGTGATCCCCGCCTTCGCCGTGGGCCGCACGCAGGAGATCGTCTACAGCCTGCACCGGCTAGCGAGTAAGAGCGCGGCAACCGCGTCCCTCCCCGACGTGCCCATCTTCGTGGACAGCCCCTTGGCGGTAAACGTGACCGAGATCTTCCGGCTCCACCCCGAGTGCTACGATGAGGAACTGCGGGAATTCGTGGCCCAGGATCGCCACCCTGACCCCTTCGGCTTCAACCGGCTGCGGTATATCCGCAACGTAGAGGACTCAAAAGCGCTGAACGTCCTGGAAGGACCGGCGGTCATCATCAGCGCCTCGGGGATGTGTGAGGCGGGGCGGATACAGCATCACCTCAAGTACAACGTCGGCGACCCACACAACACGGTATTGATCGTCAGTTGGCAGGCACCGCACACCCTGGGCCGGCGGCTGGTCGAGCGACAGAAGGTGGTGAAGATTTTCGGCCAGGAGTACCCACTACGCGCACGAGTCGAGGCAATCAACGGCTACAGCGCTCACGCCGACCGGGACGGCCTGCTGGGCTGGGTGAAGCCCATCGCCAGGGACCTGCGGCAGGCTTTCGTCGTGCACGGTGACCCCAAGCCGGCTGCGGCACTGGCCGATGGACTGAGGCAACTGAGCGTGCACGACGTGGCGGTGCCGGAGCAGGGGGACGTGTTTCAGGTCAGTGGATAGTCGTCAATCCACCGCCGTCTCTCCCACCAGCACGAACAACAGGTCATTCACGTTCGTCCCCGTCGGGCCGGTGCGGATCAGGTCGCCCAGCGCATCGAAGAAGGGATAACTGTCGTTGGCCTCCAACGCCGCCCCAGGGTCGAGCCCCAGCGCCCGGGCGCGGGCCACCGTCTCGCCGGTGACTATCGCGCCGGCGGCGGCGGTGGGGCCGTCGGTGCCGTCGGTCGCCAGCGCCATCACCAACACACCCGGCCAGCCGCCCAACGCCAGCGCCGCCGCGAGCGCCAGTTCCTGGTTGCGCCCGCCTTTTCCCTCCCCGCGTATCGTCACCGTTGTCTCGCCGCCCCACACCAGGCAGGCCGGCGGGAACAGGGGATCGCCGTGGACGCGCGCTTCCTTCGCCAGCGCCGCTGCCACTTTCGCCACCTCCCGCGCCTCCCCCTCCACATAGGTGCTCAGCAGCAGTGCGTTGAACCCCAACTGGCGGGCCTTCTCCACCGCCGCCAGTGCGGCCAGCCGATTAGAGCCGACGACGACGTGCTGCACTCGCTCAAAGGCCGGATCGCCGGGCTTGGGGGTCTCCCGCATAACCTCCCCCCCGTGGGGGGGATAAGAGGGGGGGTGCTCCTCCCCCCTGTGGGGGGGATAAGAGGGGGGTCGGATCCCATATTTCTCCAGCACCGCCTGGGCGTCGGCCACCGTCGTCGGGTCAGGGACGGTAGGGCCGGAGGCGATGACGTTAAGTGGGTCGCCAACAACGTCGGAGAGGACGAGGGTGACCAGGCAAGCCGGGGCAACCAGGTGGGCCAGGTTGCCGCCCTTGATGCGCGAGCAGTGCTTACGCACGGCATTTATCTCATTGATCGTCGCGCCGGAGCGGAGCAGCGCGTCGGTGAGGGCTTGCAGGTCGGCCAGACCCAGGCCCGGCACGGGCAGTGTCAGTAGCGCCGAACCCCCGCCGGAAATGAGACAGATGACCAGGTCATGTTCCGTCGCACGGGCAGCACAGGCGGCGACAGCCTGTGCCCCGCGCATGGAGTTCTCGTCGGGCACAGGATGCCCCGCTTCTAGAATCTGGATGCTGGATGCTGGATGCTGGTTGGTGGCGGTGTGACCGTACTTCGTTACGACGACGCCGGCGGTCAGGCGGTCGCCCAGAATGTCCGAGATGGCGGCGGTCATCGGTACGGCGGCCTTCCCGCCCCCGGTGACGAACACGCGCTCGTAGTCACACAGGTCGTAGCGGCGGCCGGCGACGACGAGCACATCCCCCTCGCGACGGACGTGACGACGCACGGCGGCCGCTGGTTCGACGGCGGCCAATGCGGCCTGTTGTAGCTCGGCGGCGGCAGCATGCAGGTCATATGTAGACATCGTCTCACTCCTCCAATCTCTTGACAGCGGCAGCAGCCGCTTCCTCAGGGGTGTCCCATCCCCGCAACATCGCTTCCAGCGCCTTCTGCATGGCCGGCCCACCAGTCGCCATCACCTCTGGTCGAGGTGCAGGGACGGCGGCTTCCATCACGCTGCGCAGCACGGCCTGGTCTACGTTTGACACATCCCACATCCTCAGCGCGCTGAGTGTACCTGGCAGGTAGCCGGCCGCCTGCGTCCACTGCCCGTTGTGGTCAGGCGCGATGAGCCAATCGAGCAGCAACGTAGCCAGCGATTGGCGCGCCGGGTCATCGGCGACCATCGCTACTACCCAGCCCCGGGCGATGCTGAAGGGGTGCCCGTCGCGGGTAGGCACCGGCGCGGCGGCCACGGTTTCGTCGGCCTCCAGCCAGTAGCGACCAGCCCACACCACAGCTATCTCGCTCTCGCCAGTCTGGAACAGCTCCCACGCCTGGTCGGCGTCCGTGATGTCCAAAACGACCGTCGGTGAGATTGCGGCGGTGCCGATGCAGCCGCTGTAGAAACCAAGCACGCTCACCATCGCTTCCTCGTCCAGCCACGGGCGACCGTCCGGGTCAGTCAGTTTTCCGCCGGCAGCCAGGTACTGGATCAGTGTAGCGTCATTGATCTGTCCGTCACGCCCACCAGCGGGGAAGAGGAAAGAGATGGGAGGGGAGATGACCTGGGTCCAGGAGACAGGGGGCGAGTCTAACAGGTCCGGTCGGTAGGCTATGTGCTGCATATCGGCGCCGACAACGAAGCCCAAGGTCTGTCCATCTAACGTCCCCAGTTCAGTGGCAAAGGGGAAGCGGTCGGTCATCTCGGCCAGCGAGAGAAGATGGTCGAGCGGCTGGATAAGGCCCAATCCGGCTGCGGTCTCCAGGTCAGCCATGTCTAGCACCACCAGGTCGGGCAAGACCGAGGGAGCGGCGTCCCGCGCTGTGCGCAAGAAGTCTAGCAGTCCGCCTCGCCCGTGAGCCTCCTTCACGGTCACCTCGACCTGAACGTCGGGGTAGGCTTCGCCGAAGTCATCCAACTGCTGCACGAGGATGTCGGCACCCAGTCCCTTACCGTAGGGATCCAATTCCTCGGGTAGCCATAGCCCGAGGGTAACGATCATCGGCTGCAATTTGGGGGTCGGCGTGGGGGTCGCGGGAGGCGATGTTATAGTCGGTATTGGGGTCGGCATTACAGACTCGGGTGTAGGCGTCAATCCTCCACAGCCGGTCAGGGTCAAGAACAGCAGTGCAGAAAGGATCATTCGAGATCGCATGGCACCTCCAACTGGGATGATCAGCACACCCATTATAGCACAATCTACTTCCAAGTCCCACTTGTCAACTGCACCAGGTTAGGGTATGATTGGCGCGCTCCCCTGGGAGGCCAGATCGTAATGACCAAACCCCAAATCCCAAATCCCAAATCGGCTGTTGGTCATTGGTCATTGGTCATTGGTCATTGGTCCAGGTGGGAGTGGGTGTTGCTCGCGCTTATCCTCTTCCTGGCTGCCGTGCTGCGATTGTGGCGGTTGGACAGCGTGCCGCCTGGGTTTACGCACGACGAGGCTAGCAATGGCCACGATGCAGCGGCTGTGTTGCGGGGTGTCCGGCCTATCTACTTCACCGTAGGGTACGGGCACGAACCGCTCTATCCTTACTCCGTCGCTCTCGTCATGTCCCTCCTGGGACCGACCGGCACAGCACTGCGCTTGACGACTGTAGGCTGGGGCATGGCGCTCATTCTGCTGAGTTACGGTTTCGCCCGGCGGCTATTCGGCCCACTACCCGCCCTGCTTACCGCTGCGTGGATGGCCACATCATTCTGGTGCGTGATGACCAGCAGGGTAGGACTGCGGGCCATCACGTTGGCGACCACCTTCACCGCCTCGGCGTTATGCTTCTGGCTGACATTCCCACCACCCTCCCGCAGGTTGCCGTTGAAAAGGTTCTCACTTCTGAGCCCCCATCTGAGCAAGTGGGTTGCGTCATGGCAACCGTCTGAATCTGCGGGAGGGTTGTCTCTACCCTGGCATCGCTGGGTGTGGTGGGTGCTTTCCGGCGCATTTCTCGGTGCTGCAATCTACACATATATGGCAAGTCGCGCTATGCCGGCCGTTTACCCCCTGTTTCTGGCCTATCTTTTCGTGCTTCGTCTATTGGGTATGCGACGTTCTCTCTTTCACCAGCAATGGTTGGGGATTGCACTCTTGTTGCTTGTAGCAGCCCTCGTCGCCGCCCCGCTGGCTCACTTCCTGATCACCCATCCGGAGGCAGAACAACGGCTTGGACAACTCAGCGCGCCAGTGCAGCAGGTTGCACAGGGCGATTTCAGCGGCTTATGGCGCAACCTGTCTCGCTCCCTACCCATGTTTACCTTCCGGGGCGACCCACTGTGGCTCTACAACATCCCCGGCCACCCGCTGCTCGACCCTGTGAGTGGAGCGCTTTTCTACGCCGGCATCCTCGTATGCCTGTGGCACTGGCGCGACCCGCGCTACACTTTCTTGCTGCTCTGGCTGATCGTCGGCGTCGGCCCCGCGCTGGTCACCGGCCCTGACGCCACCGTCTTGCGCTCTATCGCGGCCCAACCCGCCGTCTTCATCATCGTGGCCTTGGCGCTGGGGACCATCCTCCGCTTTCTACACGAGCGAACCGGGCGATGGGCACGTGTCGCGGGGATCGGATGTGTCGTCGTCTCTATCGCTGGTATTGGCCTTCGCACTGCACACAACTACTTTAGTGCCTGGGGGGAGCATCGAAACGTCCGCGTGGCCTACCATCACGCGCTGGTTCAGGAGGTTCGCTACCTCAATGCGCAGCCCGAGGGGGGCGCTGTGGCGTTCTCCTCCATTTACCCCGGTCGTTTCCACGATCCCTACACGGCGGAGATTACTCTGCGCCGCGATGACCTGTCCCTGCGCTGGTTCGATGGGCGGTTCGCGCTCGTCTTCCCGGTTGGAGGGGAGACTCGTGTGATCATTCCCACCATCGCCCCACTTGACGAGACCCTGGAGCCAATCTTCAAGGAGCACGCATCTCATATCCACACCGAGCACCTCCGGCCCGACGACACCATCTCTCACTTTGACGTCTACCGCTTCGATGCCGCCAGCGCGCTGGCGGCGTTCACCCCGGTTGTAAAAGATAACCCTGTTTACTGGTGCCCGTTCGACGCGTTCCCTGCCGACGAGCCGCAGGCAGCCTACGAACCGCTTGTTTTCCCGGTTGACGTGGGTGATGTCATCGAGTTGGCAGGCTACGACCTGCGCACGCCAGTCGTCGGGCCAGGCGAGCAGGTGGAACTGCTGACAGTGTGGCACGTCCGCGCTCCTTTTGTCTCTGAAGCCGTCATGTTCACCCATTTGCTCGACCACAGCAGCCATGTCGTTGGACAGGCGGACCGGCTGGACGTTCCTTCGTGGCATTGGCAGCCGGGCGACGCTTTCGTACAACTGCACCGCTTTCAGATAGATGCCAACACACCGCCCGGCCTCTATCACCTGGAGGTGGGCATCTACACCCGCGAAGATTTGGCACGCCTGCCCGTCATCGTCAACGGCATTGAGACAGATGACCGCATCCTCCTGCAGCCAGTGGAGGTCACAAGTCAATGACCAAACCCAAAATCCAAAATCCAAAATCGGTCATTGGTCATTGGTCATTGGTCGTTATCCTGCTCCTGCTCACCTGGGGCCTGCGTCTCTGCTGCCTGGAGACCGTCCCCCCCGGCTGGCGCGACGACGAACTGATCAACATCCACGCCCTCTCCGGCGAACTGCTGGCAGGCCATTTCCCCCTGTATTTTACCGGGGCTTCTGGCCACGAGCCGCTCTACCACTATTTGCACGCTGGCGTGCACGCCGTGCT
This sequence comes from uncultured Anaerolineales bacterium, assembly GCA_964412395.1. Lineage (GTDB taxonomy): Bacteria > Chloroflexota > Anaerolineae > B4-G1 > B4-G1 > CAYPOY01. The sequence continues at coordinate 17,405 of CAYPOY010000042.1, forward strand.
GGGCTTCAACGTGCTGAGCGGGCATCTGCTCTCCGTCGCCTTCGGCACCCTCACTGTCGCCCTGACCTATGTCCTAACTCGCCGCCTCTTCGGGCATATGACTGCTGGGATCGCATCATTGGCGCTGAGCACCTCCTGCTGGTCGCTGATGTACAGCCGCACGGCAATCCGCCACATCAGCCTGCCTCCCCTCGCCCTGGCAGCCTTCTACGTGTCTTGGCGTTCCACGAATTACGAATCTACGAATCTACGAATCACGGACTCGGTAAATTCGGGGTTCGTAAATTCGGTATTGGTCGGTCTCTTGCTTGGCGCGAGCCTCTATACTTATCCTGCCGCCCGCCTGTTGCCAGTGCTGCTCGTTTTGTTTGCCGCCTACCTGGCATTGTTTCACCGTGACAAGTTCAGCCGGTGCTGGCGTGGTCTTCTCCTGGCGCTGGCGATCATGGCCGTGCTGGCTGCACCGCTGGGGATCGCCATCGCCCAGGGGCGCAGCGAAGCCGCCGCACAGGGCATCGGGGCCGACGCCCGCCTGGCCGAACTGGCCGTGCCATTGCGGGAACTACAGGTCGGCAACCCCCGCCCGCTGTTAGAGAGTACCTGGGTGACGCTGGGGATGTTCCACGCCACCGGCGACCCCGAATGGCTGTACAATATCCCCAATCGCCCGGTGTTCAATCTCCTCGGCGGAGCGCTACTGTGGGCCGGCGTCGTGCTATGCCTGTACCGCTGGCGGCAGCCGCGCTATTTCTTCCTGCTCCTATGGCTGGGGTTGGGACTGCTCCCCGCCTTTATCAGTACCCCGCCTGCCAGCTTGAGCCACACCATCCTGGCTCAGCCCGTCGCCTACATCCTCCCCGCCCTGGCCCTCGTCGAAGCCTACCGCTGGCTCGCCATTCGCCACTCGCCATTCGTCATTCGCCATTCGCCATTCGCCATTCGCCATTCGCTTTTGTTCATTGTTCATTGTTCATTGTTCATTCTGTTTCTGACCACCAACACCATCCGCGACCTTCACGATTACTTCATCGTATGGCCCCAGCGCGGTATGGTACGATTACTCTACCGCGTCGCCTACCGCGAGGCCGCCAGTTATCTAAATGCCCATCAAGAGATTGACAACATTGCGATCTCTAGCACTCTTATGGGGCCCTGGGATCGCCTGGCGTTGGAGGTGGACACCCACCGCGATGACGTCGCCGTGCGCCTGTTCAACCCCGAGCGTGCGCTGGTCTGGGCTGAAGAGAGCGCCCCTTCGGTCGTGCTGCTCACCTCATCTCCCCGCCCGGCCCCACCGATTGACGACCTCCTGGAGGCGAACGCCCATCCACCGGAGGCGATCTCACCCCATCTCATGCTTTACACGCTGCCCCCAGTCTCCAATCTCCAACCTCCAGTCTCCAATCTCCAATTCGCCAACGGCCTTGAGTTGATCGAAGCCCGCTGGGTGAATGAGGAACCCCTGGTCCCTGGCCAGGAAGTGGTTCTGCTCACGACCTGGCTCGTCGCCACGCAGCTCGACCTGCCGCCTATCCCAATCGTCGCCAACCCACCCCCGCCGGGTGTCTACTCTGGGCCACGGCTGGCCGTCTTTGCCCACTTGCTCGCTGCCGATGGGACGTTCCTCGTCGGTGATGATGGTCTGTGGGTGGATCCGCTCACACTGCAGCCCAGGGACTGCTTCGCCCAGGCTCACCGTCTTACCCTCCCGCACGATGTGCCTGGTGGCCCCTACTTCCTCGAACTCGGCCTCTACGACCCGATGACCGGTGTGCGTTGGGCTGTGTTAGATTCTACAGGTCAACCTGTCACCGATCATGTCTTGCTTACGGCTGCAGGGAGCGGAATGTAGACAGTCAGCATCCAGCATCCAGATTATGTCGTTCGTTTTTCCACACCGGGTTTTCGAGGCAGAACAGGGGCGAAAAATCAACCCTACAATTCACCCTCCGAATCTTAACAAATCTGATGTAAAATGGGGCATCTCACTCGAGGAGGTGCCTTATGCGCACTCAAACTCACGAAGCAGGTGGCCCCGGCGCTGTCTCCGAGGCCACCCTGTTCCAACAGGCGCGGGCAGGATGCTCGGCTAGCCTGAACGCCCTGATGGACCGTCACGACGGCTTGGTCCAGGCCGTCGTGCGCCAGCAGGTGTTGGGCAATTTGCCCTTCACCGAGGCCCTGCAAGCAGGTCGCATCGGCCTCTGGCGGGCCATCATGGGCTTCGACCCCTCGCGGGGTCTGGCCTTCTCCACCTACGCCTGGCCCTGCATTATGCGCCAGGTCTGGCAGGCAGTCAAGTTGCACACGCGCCTCTATTCGCCGCCGATGACGGACAATGGGCTGCCACTCTACGAGGCGCCAGACCCTGCCGCCGTGTGGGAAGTGGTAGCCGTGCAGCAGGCACTTCACGACCCGGTTGAGCGCCTGCCCGAGCGGTTGCAGCAGGTCGTCGTCGCACGTTACGGGCTGGACAGCAATCCCCCCGCCATCTATCGCCAGATTGGAGCTGCCCTGGGACTCAGCGGCGAACGGGCGCGCCAACTCCACACCGAAACCCTGGTCTGGTTGCGTCATCCAGTTCACTCATACGTGCTGCGCAGCCTGCTGGGGCATCACACCCTGGCCGACTACGAAGCTGCCGACAAGACTGCCTGCCGCTGATCTGGCTCATCCTGCCGGACACACCTCCCTCCCCCAAGAACGACTACCGCTCCCATTACGTCTACCTGGGCTGGGGGGACTTATAGGATCCCTCCGCCTGGGAACATCTCTCTGCCTTCGACCTGCTGCTGCGCCTGGTGGATTTCAGCCCCCTGTGCCCTGTGCTGGCCCAACTCTTGGGCTGGACCTCCGCCCGGGGTCAAAAGCCTTTCGATCCCGTCTCCATCTTCCTGCTCGTCGGTTGGCAGATCACCAACAAATGGAACCGCGCCGAGCCCCTGCGCAATCTCCGTGACCCGCGCTACGCCGACTATGTCCAACCAGGGGCGCAGATTAGCGCTGGTCTCCGCAGATTTTGTCGGCCTTGTCTGCGTGCAGCAATTCCCGTTATGGGAAGAAAGGCAAGTTGTAGCCGCGATTTCGCAATCGCGCAGGACGCTTTACGTGGCACAATGTGCGCGATTTGGAAATCGCGGCTACAGAACGGGAATTGCTGATCTGCGTGCACTTGCGTCCTGATTCAGGGTCAGATCGAATTTGCCAAACTCCAGGTAGGAGATAGTTGTGAGGGCGAAACGTGCTTTGCCCTCAACTCAGGCCGCGTGCCCGATGCTCGGACGGAACTTGTAGCCGTAGACGATGGCGCCTTGCTCACCACCCCCTTGCACCTTGCGCGTCACCATCTCCACCGGCATCCCGATACGAACGCGATCGGCATCCACGTCGGTGAGTTGCGCGGTGACCATGGGTCCCTCCTCCAACTGCACCAGAGCCACGGTGTAGGGAGCGAACTCCTCAAACCCCCGTGGCGGGTTGTAGATAGTGCTGTAGGAGTAAACCTCGCCCCGTCCGCTGAAGACAAACGGTGTCTGGGCCGGCGCTTCGCACTCCGGGCAGACGTCGCGGGGCGGGAAGATCCTCGCGCCGCATTTCTCGCATACCTCTCCCACAAGCCGGTAACGTTGTTGTTGTAGTCTCCAGTTTCCTGGTATACTCATCATTTACCTCCCATAGTCTACAAGTCTGCAAGTTTGCAAGTCTGCAAGTGTGTAGATTTGCCCACTTGCCCACTTGCCCACTTGCCCACTTGCTTACTTGCTTGCTTGCCCACTTGCCCGCTTGCCCTCACTCCATTCGCTCCAGAATGTGCGTGACGACCGTCGCGCCACTGCCGCCGATGTTCTGGGCCATCCCCGTCCGCGCGTTCTCCACCTGATTGGCCCCGGCCAGGCCGCGCAACTGCTGCACCACCTCGACGATCTGGTAAATGCCGGTGGCTCCGACGGGGTGTCCCCGCGCTTTCAGCCCTCCCATCGTGGCGACAGGTATGCGCCCATCAATCCCGATCTCCCCATCCAGGGCCGGCCGCAGCCCTTGGCCCTTGTCCGCAAATCCAGCCGCCTCCAGGCTGAGCGTTGCCATGATGCTGAAGGCGTCGTGCAACTCGAACAGGTCAATGTCCTGTGGCCCGATCCCTGCCTGCTCATAAGCGCGGCGTGTTGAAAGTACAGCCCCATTCAGCACCAGTGGATCGCGCCGATCGTGCACGGCCAGGGCATCGGTTCCCACCGCCGAAGCGGCGATATGTATAGGGGCAGCCGAAAGCGCACGTGCCGCGTCGGCCGGTGCAAGCACCACTGCCGCAGCTCCGTCGCAGATGGGGGAACTGTCCAGCAGATTGATGGGGTCGCAGATCATCTTCGCCCTGGCGAAACGCTCAGCCGTGACCGGGAAGCGGAACATCGCGTGCGGGTTGTTCGTCGCATTCCGGTGGGCGTTGACGGCGAAGGGGGTAAAGTCCTGGTGGCTGTAGCCATACTCGTGCATATAGCGCCGCATCAACAGCGCGTTGATGGCGACGAAGGAGACCCCCTGTGCGGCCTCGTAGTCACCGTCGGCTGCCATAGCCAGCGCCGTGGTCACATCGGGGCCGAGCGTGTCGGTCATCTTTTCCACTCCGACCACGACGACGATGTCCGCCAATTCACCGGCGACAACCATGTAGCCCAGCCGCAGCGCTGCCGCCCCAGAGCTGCAGGCCGCCTCGACTTTGAACGCCTCAATCCCTCGCAGCCCCGCGAAATCGGCGACCAACGCACCTAGATGTTCCTGCCCGGTCAGTTCACCCGATAGCATATTGCCCACGTAGAGCACATCGGCCCGCATCACCCCAGCGTCGGCTAAGCTCGCCTGGAGGGCCTCCAGCGCCAGGTATCGCAGGCTGATATCCCAATGCTCTCCTACTTTGGTCTGTCCAACACCGATGATGGCCACGTCTCTCATTTTCTCAGCTTCCTGGTGAACCGGACGTAGGTCGCGTAGTCAATCTCGACGCGACGAGCGATGTAATCACGGGTCGCCGGTGCCCGCTTTTGCCGCTCCAAGACGGCATCGGTGATGCGAAGTGAAATGGCATCCGACCCGGCCCCGGAGCCGTAACTCACCAATAGCACCCGGTCGCCCGGCGTGGCTACGTCCAAAACCGCCGTCAGGCCAATGAGTGAGGAGCCGGCGTAGGTATTGCCAATCTCATTGACCAGGAGCCCGGCCTCGATCTGCGCTGGCGTAAAGCCCAACCGTTTGGCCCCCGTCTGTGGAAACTTGACGTTGGGCTGGTGGAAGATGGCGTGGGCGTAGTCGGATGGCTCCGTTCCCAGCGCCTCCATCAACCCCCGCGCGGCGGCGGTGACGTGCTTGAAGTAGGCTGGCTGGCCGGTGAAACGCCCGCCGTGAGATGGGTAATACTGGTAGGCCCGCCGCCAGAAATCGGGCATGTCGGTGACATAGGAGAACGAGCCCTCGAAGACGGCCAGAGCCTCCTCCGCCGGGCCAACCAGGCAGGCTGCGCCTCCTGCGCTCGCCGTGTATTCCAGCGCGTCGCCGGGGCGGGCCTGGGCTGTGTCCATCCCGATGGCAAGCACATACCGCGCCATTCCTGAACCTACGAAGCCGATGGCGGCCTGGAGCGCCTCGGTACCGGCCTTGCAGGCGAACTCCCAGTCGCCAGCCTGCGTGTGGGGCGTGGCGCCGATGGCCTCGGCCACGATGGTCGAGGTCGGCTTGACGGCGTAAGGATGCGACTCACTCCCGACCCACACGGCACGAATGAGCGCCGGGTCCACATCGCCGGCGCGGGCCAGCGCATTGCGGGCCGCCTCGACGGACATGGTCACTACGTCCTCGTCTGGGCCAGGCACCGATTTCTCCTTGATTGGTGTACCGCCCTGTCCGCCTGCCCACACGCGGGCCACCTCGGTGGCAGGCAGCCGGTATCTGGGCACGTAGGCTCCGTAACCAATGATGCCGACGCCACGATCAGGTTTGAGAACTGTGGGTTGGTCGTTGTTGGTCATTCGTCACTCGTCATTCGTCATTCGTCACTCGTCATTCGTCATTCGTCACTCGTCATTCGTCACTCGTCATTCGTCATTCGTCACTCGTCATTCGTCATTCGTCA
>CAYPOY010000043.1:0-23279 GCA_964412395.1 uncultured Anaerolineales bacterium
GAGTGGACCACTTTGGCCGAAAATCGATGGCCCCATGTCGGGCGAAAATTGACAGTTGGATATGGAAGCAGCGCATTTGACATAGCAAGAGATCCAGGCAACAGTACTTTCATCTCGCTCATTCGCAACTCGGCAAAAAAACCGAAAATGAAATAGACACCCCGTGGTAGGACTAGGGGCAGGCCCAAGACATTTTGGCCTACTAGAGGGACGCCTGCCTCGTCTAGCGCGTCCACCAGGAGGACGATCTTCTCATCGGGTCGGGTTTCGTCCCGCTTTTGTGCTGTCTCAGCCAGCAGGCTCTGAAGGAAATCTGTGCAAGAGGCTGCACCGGGCAGTACTCCCTCGGCGAGGTAGGGATTTAGATCCCAGGCACACACGAGTTGAGCTGCCAGATTGCGCAGACCGGGCGCAATGCCATCCTGACCGGGGGCTAGCTCTACGAAGTGGTGGATATAGCCCCACTCCTTCGCCAAGTAAGCCAGGAAAGTGGTTTTGCCCAGTCCTGCTGCTGCTTCCAGGACAAAGTAGCCTCGATCCTCTTGCAGAAAGGCATCTATCTCAGCGATTAACCACTCACGCCCGATGAAGCGATCCAGCCGCACCCGCTCGAAAAGACGGGCCAAGGATGAATGTAGGCATCACGCAATCGCTCGTAGTCGCCTACGAACACGTGCTGCACGACATCTCGAATTGTGCTCCCACCTTCGGCCTTAACCAATTGAATGATATTGCCATACCCCACTGGATTGGCATGGCCAGAGGTGTTCGTCTGTGATGTCGAGAACCTGTCATTCATCTGAGCAGTCATCCCACAGCCTCAATTGCCCCACTCACGGCGGTAGTCAGTGCATCTCCGCCAGCGGCTGGTTGCTTATGCACCGTCGTGGTCTCCCGAGTTGCTTCCGACGTCGCCCACACTGAGAGCCCGTTGGTGTCGAACCACCCGAGCAAACTCCCACAGGCTTCGATAGTTCGGTAGCTGGGCGATTTCCATAAGCGTATCAAATAGCGGCTCGCGAACTTCTTCGGAGTAGTGTGGCCAGAGTAGGATAGAAGGCCGCAGTGCGGATCGGACAACAGGGATATCGACCTCATCACTCTGTGCAACCTCTCTCAACCACTGGCATACTGACTCGACATCCAATCCCAAACCTACAAGTTGGGAGAGGACGTGTGCTTTGATCGCGATCAATGCTGAGGCATTCTCACCGACCGGAATCTCAAAGAGCAGTTCCCTGCTCAAGACCAGTAGATCGGGAGGACAATCCTCGCTGGGATGCATCAAAAGGTCGCCAAGACGCCACATTACTTCGGCGTAGCACATCTCGAATTGCCGGAGTTTGCCTAGGACCTCTGGGTCAAACAGATATCGCAAGAGTTCAAACCACGCACGCGTGGGTTGGGCCCGGCCCTGAAATAGCCAAAGCACACGCTGCATGACCATCCCTGCGTCGTCAAGCTCAGGTATAGAGGCTATCACTGCCCGAGGCAAGTCCGTAGCAGAATCTGGGGATGAAGCAAACAGTAGCTGGTTGCGCTCTTGCTCGGACCAGGTTTCTAGTTCAGATTCACTGAGCTGCCCAAGGAGGGCGGCACTTGCCGCGCCTATGTCAGTAACAAGTTCAGCATCCAACCAAGACGGATCGGGCAAAACGGGGGAACAGAAGGCCTGTTCATGCCGGTGCCGTACACCACACATCAAGGCTGCCGCCCTCATTGAAGGGTCTGACCTGAACTCGGGTGATGGCAGGCTATCCGACACCAAGCCTTCCAGTAAATAGGATACAGCGTAGTTTAGGTGGATGCTCCAGGTAGGTCGGAAGAACCCATCCGGCTGCGGTTCGACGCCTGAGACGATCAGTCTGGTTTTCAGATCAGAGTTTAGAATCTCAACAACACTCTGAGCTGCTAGCCGAGTGATTTGACCGTCTACGGCAAGGGCATCGGCTATGTGGCTTGCACCGACGCTGGCCAGATAGGCCAGTTCATAAAGACTGCTGTCCCTGCCTGCTATTGACGACGCCCAAATGTGATACAGCCAGCGACAGATGATTGTTTCTAGAGCAGCAATTGCTGCCTCCCGAGCGTCGCTAGGTGCCGAGCCTTGTAGGACACGAGTTACCAGGCATGAGATGCGTTGACTTGCCTCGTGCCAAGTACTGTCAGTATGCCAAGATTCCCCCTTGTTGCAACAAAGCCACTCGCATAGAACAAGAACGGTGTTTGCTTTCAAGACTAACGATGACTGAGTCTCAGCAAATGACAGCAGTTGCTCTACCGCCTGGTATTGCTCGGAGGTCGATGACATACCGTCTAGCACAGCCCGCACATGCCGGCGAACGATAGGCGCATCGGGGAAGATTGAGCGGCCAAATTGGTCCAGCAGGCTCACCAAATCAGGTTGGCTCTGGTCATCGGTATTTTGCAGGGGGATCTGCTCCGCCCACCGACTCAGACCCTCACCGGAAGACCAATCCAGCACAGGCATCGCAAGCCATCCTCGAACGACAGTTGGTTCAACGAAGGCAATCAGTTGTGCGACATCGGATGGAGTGAACTGGGCAGACTGAGAAAGGTATTCTCTCGCTATCGCCCTTACGCCGAGAAGATTCTGGCGAAGCTCGTTGCCAACCTGTATCCCTGTTTGATCGGAGGTCAAAAGATTCTGCTTGTGGGGAATCCAGGTGTTCGTTGAGACCTGATGACGCTGCAACGCCTGCAATCCAATCTGCCAGAGTGCTTCTCGGTGAGCGACGTTGGAGCTGGTAAAACCAGGCAGTAGACAAAGACACTTTGTGACCCCTCGTGCATCTGGATGTAGTTTGTAAATCTCAGTTGGCATTTCTTCCACAACTAGAAACACTGACCCAGTGGTCACTGGTTGAACTTTCAGAGTGGCCAAGCCAGCCGAAACGGTAGTCACAGAGGGGACCACCAAGTAGTCGGTGAGAGCTTGACCGTAATCACGCTGCCACTCTTGCGCTATCAGGTAGATCTCTGTCTCGTCTCCAGCTTTACCACCAAAGCGGAAGAAAACCTGTTGGCGTATCTGTAGATTGAAGTCCTCTTGCAGGCGCGGGCCAACGTCCGTCGAAAGCAGGTATTGCATCACCTCGACAGGCATTGCCCCAAACATTCGTTCCAAAAAGGTCAGGGCTACATGGCGATCTAACTCGGTTCGAGCTTCATCTAGCATAGCTAATGGATATCGAACCAACCGGTACCAGGCCTCTTCGAGAACCTCATAGAGCACACCGGACTCCAGAATGACTTCATTCAACCAATGAGAGTACTCAAGAGCTTCATCGGAAGGCGGCTGGATTGCTTTGTCGTCTATAGTGAGAACAGGGTCAGTTGTTATAGCGTGTATGAAAAGTGAGGTAAAGAACATAGGTTCGCGGCCCAAGGCCTTGGGAGGTATATGCCGACTGAGGTCAAGGGCCGCGAATACCTTGGCGCTTGTCTCTGTGGAAACATCATGCTCGTGAAGCGTGCGCATTGTATCTATGAGTTGCTGGTTATAGAGGCCCAGCAGGTGGACACCAAATTGTTCGTCAACAGGCATCTGTGAATCAGCCAAGTTCCAGAACTCGATCAGCTTCTCACGGTGATGCCGTAGTAGGTTTTCCAAAGGCTTACTCTCGGGGTCTCTGCCCTGCTGCAGATGCCATAGAATGTGGTCGGCGTTGATGGGTAGGAAGCAATAGCGCCAAGCGACTAGTTGATCATAACGCGTGTGGTACTCCTCCGCACCAAGTGGTTTGGCAGGGCCTGGGTATTGGTGAGCGAAAGCCAGGAAGGCATCGGTCCCAAAGCGGTAGCGGGGTTGACGGTCCTCTAGTCTTACCTTTTTGGTCCAACGATCGTCAGTCCAAATCGGGATGTTTTCGCGCACAGCTATGCCGAGGAGTTCATCCAGATAATCGTCCAGATATCCTAATACAGGCTGTTGGCCTGAGTCGAGATCACTTGGTGCTTCATCTTGAGGTTGCTCCGAGAGTCGCCGTTCCGCAACCAGTCGGCGTATGATGCGTTCCTCGTCGGGGATTGTTCCGAATTCAATCAAGCCATCCTCTTCACCCTGACGAAGGAGTCGTCGTAGCGCCCGAAGACTATCCAGAGCTTGCTGGCGGAACTCGTAGCCGCGAATCTCGGCCTGAAGCATGTCTCGTGCAGGTTCAGAGATATGCACACTCTCAAAGTAGCCCAGAATAGATTCCAGTCCGTGACGCATTGCCCATGTGATCAGTGTCTGCATATTGGCCACGACTCGGCGTTCTTCCTCAAGTCGCATCTTTAACGTAACCTCATCGTGAGTTGGTGGCCTGGCATGTTCCTTCAATGCCTGAACAGTCAGAGAGTCAACCTCACCGGCCTGGTGCAATACATCTGCTAGAACAGCAATCCCAAGGGTTGGTACACGAGGCGGCGATTCACTAGGCGGAATGTGCTCGTTTAGATGGATCAGGCCCTCACGCTCAGCGACTGTGACCTCGGTGTGATATCCGCTTACATCCCGGCCCCCTTCTGGATCAATTCGGGAATGCACGATGATCTTGTCAGCAAAGGCGTTCAACCCATCCCTGACAGCGCAGTTTGCGTCGTATCTGGCGAGCTGGCCAATAGTGGACATTCGATCCTGTTCCTCAAGCAAGATCGTTCGCAATGCATCCGGCAGCCAGATACGATCAAAGTATCTTGAAAGGTATGACAGCATGTCGGCGCCGAACAACGACCATAGAGTCAGTAATGCGGAATAGTCCAATACAACCTGACGAGGGCAATCTTGTACTAGACGCGCTACGTCTTGCAACTGATCACCGTCAGCTATGTAGCGTACCTCACCGCCTGCATTGGCCCCTTGGTGGGCAAGAAACATCGAGACGTTTTGCATCACACACAGCATCATCCGAGAGATTTGCCCTGCCCTATACAAAACCTCTGGTCTTGGCGAATCCTCCTGTCGGGACCGTGCCCATTCGAGGAACTCGTCTAGGGTGAACGGAATCATAGGGCTCTGATCGGCAAACCTACCACCGGGCATAAAGGCCCGAAAGGCCTCCCCAACCTGGGGATGGAGTTCGCGACCAGTCGGATAGCTGACAAACCAAAGGTGCAGCAATACGTTTGGATGGTCGGGAAAGCGCTGTCGCGCTTTGATCGCCCACTCGAAGCATTCTCCCCGCTTACCGGTCAACAGATAGGTGTATGAGAGATAAAGATAAGCGTCGGCTGTATCTGGAAATCTTTCGACACAATCTCGAAGTACAGCGATGGCCTTGTCGGAGTCACCCAGGAGTTGGTAGATCTGAGCCAGAGCAATCAGATCCGAGGCTTCAGCGACCTGAATATCCCGCAGCCACTCCAAATCCTCTCGCGCTTCGGTGGCACGATTCAAGGCCAGCAAAGCGTGTGCGCGATTTCTTCTGATGTTTCGCTCGTTTAAGGATAGGTCGCCGACGCTATCCAGTACCTCCAAAAAGGTTTCAAAATTGCCAGTACTCCACAAGGCGTCCAGATACCAAACGGTTGTCTGGGTCGTGCGCAGCACACCGGAAAGAGTTTGGGCAGATTCCAGTTCCTTTTGGTGGTCACCAAGTTGACGGTATACAACGACAGCGCCCGCCAAAACCTCTGGGTGCTCGCGCGCTACGTCCGAAGCGCGCCCTAGCCAGGTCCTGGCAGTCTCGAAATCTTGCTGATTCGAGTGGAACCAGACGTGATACAAAGGTTCAAGGCGAGGGTGGGTAAAGGAAGGAGCAGATTGCTCTAGCCACGACAGCGCATGCTCACTGTCACCACCAATGTGCCATAGCTTCAGGACTACGAATACGTATTGAGCAAAGCTAGAATCGGTGGCGTTGAAACGCTCACTCTCTTGTTCTAGGATGGAAGCAACTTCGGCTGCCCTAGACGGTGTATCGGAAATGGCTGTCGCGGCATGAAGGATACAGGATGGCTCAGTGGATGGATCCGCTAGAAGGGGCGACAGGTCAAGAATCGTAGGAGGTTCTCCCACCACTTCTGAAAGATTGTGTTCAGATCGCCTTAGTTCAACAATGAGGGGATTCTTGGGGTCTAACTCTTTCAATCGTGCAGCCCAGTTGGTCAGGTCCTCGCTTTTGTGGTCAGACTCTATGGCGAGATGAATGGCAGCAGTGAGTGCTCTAACCGCATCTCGACTACACCCACGCTGCTGATAAAGCTGGGCTGATTTCGCAAACAGTTCGGCTGCCCGAGTTTGAGCCTCTGTGTCGATCAATTCATCCAGGACGAGGCCAATATGGAAGTCGGGAAACATGTCGTGGGCCAGGCAGAACTCGTGCATTCTTGTATAGGCAAGGTGCACCAGGCTTTGAGCAGCTACTCGATGGTTGTCAGCATTAGGAGCCTGTTCGATTAGCAGGGCAAGAGCATCTTCCGCATCTTGTCTACGACCTGTTACGGTGTAGTATCCCAAGAAGGCTCTGGCCCAGTCGGCATTAGTCCGACGCCAATCAGGGTCTACAATGCCATTCTCGATCATACGGCGACACTCCTCGGTATGCCCAGTCTCGATGTAGATGGCAAAGCGGAGACGAATGGCTTCGTCGGTTGTCAGGTCACTCAGAATGTCCAAGGCAGTTTGTGTGTCGCCGCTCTCATAGAGCAACAGAGCCTGAGTAATCTGACATTGAATCAGATCATCCCCTTCAGAGAATGCCTGGGCTTGAGTCAGCAAGTCAGCACAGAGTTCGGCATTGCCAGCTGTCTGGTACGGCAGGTGTACAACCGCAGCCAAGCGGTAGATCTTGGCCTTCAACTCCGTGTTAACTGGCGCTTCCTCTGCTGCGTAGGCATCTATTTCAGTGATGATTTGGGCAACCGGCTCTCGTACAATAGCAGCGTAGCCTGCATTCGCATCAGCGCGAAGACGCTCGTATTGCTCCTGCCAGTGACGCTCTTCGGCACTGGTAAGTTTCTCCCTGAGCCGTTCGACATCAGCGTCAATGTAGATATTGACAGTTTGCGCTTGAATGACATCCTGGATGCTGCTGCCACTCTCAGCCCGGATAACCTGGGCGAGGGTTCGTTTCCCTATGTCATTGCTATCATCGACAACGTCCGTCCATTGATTAGGTTGTGCATCAGTCATGGTTTGCATTAGCCTCTCCGTGCTCTCTGATCCATTGCACCTGTTATGGTGACCAGCGGTTTCGAATCCACCAGACGGCAACCAGGAACCCGGTCATCACGAAAGGAATCAGCGCGAAAAGCAATGGGATAAGAAAGGAAATCACTCCACCGAGTGGGAAAGACAAGGCCTGATACAAGAGGCAGGCTCCAAGTAGCCAGAACGGTATACCTAGAAGGAGTGTGGGAACGCCCCACGCAATAAGCCTAGCACGGGAAGGCAATGGAAGACGTGCATTGATCAGTCCACTGCTGTGACCATTGACCACAGCAAAGCGTTGTGTCCCTCGATAAGTATACTGAGCGACCCAAATAGGGAACCAGTACTGTTCAACGTTATCGACATCGAGTCTGATTCTGAACTCTTTGAGTCTCTTGCTGGACCTAGAAACTCGACTCCTTAAACAGTCTTCGATCTGCCGGTCTGCTCTCTCAATCGCGTTCAGCAGCGACAATTCTGGCTCCAACTCAGGTAACCGCACATGCTCTCCTGTCATTTCTCTGCTCTCGTGAGATGCTGATAGTGGATCTTCAAAAAGGGTTGCCGCATGTGCCACAGGTGACCTTCTTCGCTTTGGCAGATCACCGAGTCCAGCTTTCAAGTTTGACCACAAGCGCTCTAGTGGTTCTCCAAATGGGTAACCATGCCAATCTACACGCACAGGTAGCTCGGATCTATTGAGTGCGTGTATGGCTTCCGAGAGTTCCTTTTGTGCCCTGCTTGTCGGACGGTGGGCAGGAACAAGCCAGTCTACACTGTAAGTGGCACTGTCTTCCTTGGGTACCCATTGCGTGATTTCCACATCCTCAGTCTTACCTACGACTTCTTGGATCATTCTTGTCCAGCTAGCTGACACCTCCCCATGAAGTCGCCACAGCGGCGCGCGCCATCTCCGCACTTCAATGTTCACCAGAGCTTCAACGATATTGGAGGGCCTCCAGAAGTACTCTCCGAGCGCATTCCTGACAGCATCAACCAGAATGCCTCGGTGGATTCTGTTCGAAACCCGGCGTGCGGAATGTCTTGAAAAGGCGACATCTGGCTTACCACCTTGAATAATCTGAGTGACATTCTCTATCACACTACCATGATCAGCTCGAACGACTTGCTGTGAACCTTGTGCATTCATTTCGTATCTCCTCATAATTGCAGGACTCATCGCCAGCCTATCAGCCGGTCTTCCACCTGGCGCTCGCCCTTGATGATACCATCATTGTTGAGCTGCACGGAGAGTTCCTACTTAGTCAATCATCCAACGTTCTGATGATATTGCACAGTATAGACTTGGTCAAGACGAGTGCTGGCCTCAGCGCTCCAACTTCCGTCGCATCCGCTCCAGGACCGGACGCACCGTCGCCACATGCGGCGACCCCACGTGCTCGAAGACTTCCATCGCCCTCTCCAGCATAGGAAGGGCCTCGTCCAGGCGGTCCTGATCCTCGCACAACCGGGCCAAGTTGAACAGGGTAATGCTCTCAGTAGCAATATCGTCCAATTTCCTGCAAACGCCAATCACATGCCGGTAGAACCGCTCTGCCTCGACCAAGTCACCCTCGGCTTGGGCCAGGTTCGCCAACTGCGCCAGCGTCCTGGCGATGACCGCTTTATTCCCTAGTTCCTCGTTAATCTCCAGGCTGTGCTGGTACAGGCGCCGCGCCTCGGCAACCTCCCCTGTGGCCTGGGCCAGCAGCCCTAACTGGTGCAGCGTACTGGCGATGACCGCCCGGTTTCCCAGTACCTCGTTGATGTCCAGGCTTTGCCGGTACAAGCGCCGCGCCTTGGCATACTCCCCTGTGTCCTGGGCCAGCACCCCCAACTGGTGCAGTGTGCTGGCGATACCCGCCCGGTCCCCCAGTTCCTCCGTGATGTCCAGGCTCTGCCGGTACAAGCGTCGTGCCTCGGCATAGTCACCCGTGTCATGAACCAGCCGCCCCAACTGGTGCAGTGTGCTGGCGATACCCGCCCGGTTTCCCAGTTCCTCTTTGATGTCCAGGCTTTGCCGGTACAGGTGCCGCGCCTCGCCATACTCCCCCGCGGCCTGGGCCAGTATCCCTAGCTGGTGTAGCGTATTGGCGATGCCCACCCGGTCCCCCAGTCCCTCCTTGATGTCCAAGCTCTGTCGGTACAAGTGCCGCGCCTCGGCAACCTCCCCCGTGGCCTGGGCCAGCATCCCTAACAGGTGCAGCGCTCTGGCGATGCCCGCCCGGCTCCCCAGTTCCTCAAAGATGTCCAGGCTTTGCCGGTACAAGCGCTGCGCCTCGGCATACTTCCCCGTCTCCTGGGCCAGTATCCCCAACTGGTGCAGCGTACTGGCGATGCCCGCCCGGTTCCCCAGTTCCTCAAAGATGTCCAGGCTTTGCTGGTACAAGCGCCGCGCCTCGGCATATCCCCCTGTGTCCTGGGCCAGCAGCCCCAACTGATGCAAGATACCGGCTACCGACTTGCGCTTGTCTAACTTCTCAAAGATGTTCAGCACACGCTGGTATTCCCGGCGGGCGACTGCAAGGTCGCCGGTTCGGTACAACAGCGCGGCTAGGTTCCCGGCAAAGGCGGCGTCGTCGCGTTGGTGCCCCTCGGCCTCGGCGGCGCGGATGGCCTGCTCCAGCCGGGTGCGCAGTTCACTCCAGTAACCGCGCACGCCCAGGCAACCTCTGGCGGGGTCGCACAGCACCCAGGCGAAGCGGCGCACTTGCTCCCACTGCTCTTCTTGGTTGGCGTGGTCCATCGCGGCCAAGATGGTAGGTTGCTCGGCTTCCAGGTCGTCATAGTCGTCGGCGGTAGGCTGGTCGTGCGCTTCAGCGTAGGCCAGGTAGTGGGTGATGTAACGGCTAGCTGTGCCCCGTACGTAAGCTCCCCAGTCAACATCCTCGCTCATCGGTCAGCCCACCCCTTGGTGGTGTTGGACAGGATAGAATCATCCAACATGTAGCTATGCTCTGCCGGCCAGCTTCCCTTGCATTCGCTCCAAGACGCGGCGGTCATCTTCCAGGTCAGGGAACCCCATGTGCTCGTCAATCTCCACAACCTGCTCCAGCAGAGGCACGGCTTGGTCCAGGCGGCCTCGCTTCTCATACAGCAGGGCCAAGTTGAACAAGGCCAAACTTTCAGTGACAATGTCCCCTACTTCCTCGCAAATGTCAATCACCCGCCGGTAGAGCCGTTCCGCCTCGGCTAGGTCGCCCTCGCTTTCAGCCAATATCGCCAACTGTCCCATCGGTTTGGTAATGCTCGTCCGATTTCCCAGCTCCTCATAGATGCCTAGACTTTGCTGGTACAGACGCCGTACCTCTGCATAGTCCTCCGTGCCCTGCGATAGCTGTCCCAATTGGTAATACACACCAGCTGTTTCCAGCCTGGCCCGCAATTCCTCGAAAATTCCCAGACTTTGCCGGTACAAGCGCCGCGCCTCGGCATACTCCCTCGTGGCCTGGGCCAGCGTCCCTAAGTCGTGGTAGACAGCGGCCATTTCCCGCCTGGTCTGCAATTCCTCAAAGATTTCCAGGCTTTGCCGGTACAAGCGCCGCGCCTCGGCAACCTCCCCCGTGTCCTGGGTCAGCAGCCCCAACTGGTGCAGCGTACGGGCGATGCCCGTCCGATCTCCTAGTGCTTCTTTGATGTCCAGGCTTTGCTGGTACAAGCGCTGCGCCTCGGCGTACTTCCTCGCTATCTGGGCCAGCCGCCCCAACTGGTGCAGCGATTGGGCAATGCCCGCTCGGTCTCCTAGTTCCTCTTTGATGTCCAGGCTTTGCTGGTACAAGCGCCGCGCCTGGGTATACTCGCCCGCTATCTGGGCCAGCCGCCCCAACTGGTGCAGCGATTGGGCAATGCCCGCCCGGTTTCCCAGTTCCTTCTCGATGTCCAGGCTTTGCTGATACAAGCGCCGCGCCTCAGTATACTCCCCTGTGGCCTGGTCCAGCAGCCCCAACTGGTGCAGCGTGCTGGCAATGCCCGTCCGGTTACCCAGTTCCTCATTGATATCCAGGCTTCGCCGGTAGAGCCGCCGCGCCTCGGCGTAGTCCCCCGTGCCCTGAGCCAGCATCCCCAGGTTGTGCACGGTGCTGGCGATGCCCGCCTTGTTCCCCAGTTCCTCTTCGATTTCCAGGCTTCGCTGGTACAAGCGCCTTGCCTCGGCATGCTCCCCTGTCAGATAGGCCAGCCGCCCCAACTGGTGCAGCGTGCTGGCGATGCCCACCCGGTTACCCAATTCCTCCTTGATCTTCAGGCTCTGCTGGTACAAGCGCCGCGCCTCGGCATACTCCCCCGTGTCCTGGGCCAGCATCCCCAACTGGTGCAGCGATTTGGCGATGCCCGCCCGGTTCCTCAGCTCCTCTTCTATGTCCAGGCTTTGCCGGTAGAGTCGTCGCGCCTCAGCATAGTCGCCCATGGCGTGGGCCAGCATCCCCAACCGGTGGTAGATGACGGTGATGGAATCGCGCTCGCCCAGTTCCTCAAAGATGATCAGCAATCGCCGGTATTCCTGGCGGGCGGTTGCCAGGTCTCCGGTGTTCATCAGCAACACGGCCAGGTTTCCGGCAAAAGCGGCTGCGTCGCGTTGGTGTCCCTCGGCCTCGGCGGCGCGGATGGCCTGCTCCAGCCGGGTGCGCAGTTCGCCCCAGTAGCCGCGCACGCTCAAGTAGCCGCTGACGGGCTTGCACAGTGCCCAAGCGAAGCGGCGCACCTGCTCCCACTGTTCCTCCCGGTAAGCTCGGCCTATAGCGACCAAGACGGTGGGCTGCTCGGCTTCCAAGGCGTCATAGTCGGCGGCGGTGGGCTGGTCGTGCGCTTCAGCGTAGACCAGGTAGCGCGTGACGTAACGGCCAGCCGTGCCCCGCACGTAGACTCCCCAGTCAACATTCTTGCTCATCGGTCAGCCCACTCCTTGGTGATACCGGACTGGATAAGGCACTGGGTCAGGGGATGTAGACTAAAGCGCTCCCGGCCGGCCGGACCGGTCTTGTCCACCAACGACATTCTGACAGTCCCGTTCGGCATAGTCACTATCGGCATTTAGCTTCCCACGTACATGCTCCAAGACCGGGCGCACTGTCTCCTCGTGCCGGGACCCCGCGCGCTCAAAAGTCTCCAGCGCTCGCTCTAGCAGGGGCAAGGCCTCGGCCAAGCGACCCTGGGCCTTGCACAGTTCGGCCAGGTTGAACATATCAATGCTCATCTCCACCACATCGCCCAGTGCCTCGGTCATGGCGATGGCCCGCCGGTAGAGCCGCTCCGCCTCAGCCGCATCGCCCTCGGCTTTGGCCAGGTTCGCCAACTGCCCCAGCAAACCCGCCTCGTTTTTTCTGTCGCCTAGTTCCTGGAACACTGGCACGGCTTCTTCGTACCGCCGCCTCGCTTCGACCAAGTCGCCCTGGTTCTTGGCAAGATTTCCCAAGCCCCACAATGTGAGGGCAATGCCTAGCCGGTTCCCCAGTTCCTCTTTGATGTCCAGGCTTTGCTGGTACAAGCGCTCCGCCTCGGCATACTCCCCTGTATCCTTGGCCAACCGCCCCAACTGGTGCAGTGTTCTGGCAATGCCCGTCCGATCTCCCAGTTCCTCCTTGATGTCCAAACTTTGTCGGTACAGGCGTCGCGCCTCGGTATACTCCCCTGTCTTCTGGGCCAGCCGCCCCAATTCGTGCAGCGTTCTGGCGATGCCCGCCTGGTCCCCTAGTTCTTTTCTGATGTCCAGGCTTCGCTGGTACAATAACCGCGCCTCGGCATACTCCCCCGCGTCCTGGGCCAGGATAGCCTGGTTGTGAATGAAGGCGGCGGTGTCCCGCTTGTTTCCCTCAGCCTCGGCGGCCCGGACGGCCTGCTCCAGCCAAGCGCGCAACTCGCCCCAGTGGCCGCGCACATCCAGGCACTCGTCCAGCGCCCGCATAAGGCGGCGCACCTGCTCCCACTGCTCCTCCTGATAGGCGCGGTCCATCGCGGACAGGATGGTAGGCAGCTCGGCCTCCAGGGCGTCATAGTCGGCAGCGGTGGGCTGGCGGTGCGCTTCAGCGTAGGCCAGGTAACGCGTGACGTATTTGCCATGTGCGCCCTGGATGTAGGCTCTCCAATCAACATTCTCGCTCATCGGTCAGCCCACTCTTTGGTGATGTCGGAGCGGATGAAGTACTGGGTCAGAGGGTGCAGGGCGAAGCGCTCCCGGCCGGCAGGACCGATCCTGTCCACCAACGACAGAGTGACTAACTGGTCCATCGCCGGCCAAAAGGCGGACGACTCCACCTGGCTCACCGCTTGCACGTCCTCCACCGCGCCACCGGTTATAGGCGGAAAGACGGACATGTCCACCAGTGCCTTGCGGGCATTCATATCCAACATCTCCCACGACTGTTGGTAGACAAAGCGGTAAAATGGGTAATCCTGGCCCTTGAACGCGGCTTGTCCTAATGTGTCGAGTACCGCCTTCATCGGCTGGCGGCTCATCTGGCCGACGACCAGTTTCATCGCCAGGGGCGCGCCGCCGGTGACTTGGTGGATCTCGACCAGACTTCCATGACTGGCCTGGGCGACAACCTCGATACCGCGTTCTTTGCCCTCCTCGCGCAGGAACGTCATGCCTTCGTCTTTGGGAAAGCCGCCCAGGTCAAGGGTAAACACGCGTTCGTGCTTGACGCGATGACGGCTGGTAATGAGCAACTTGCTCTGACCCAATACCTGGAAAACACTATCCACCAGTTTCTCGCTTTCGAGAACGCTGTCCAGGTTGTCCATCACGACCAGCACGCGCTTGTTAGCCAGCAGATACTTGACCGCCGCTTGCTTTTGGCCCGGTGGCATCTGGGCAATGTCTACCCGGTCGCACTGACGGCCAATGTCGCTCAGCAACTCGTCAAAGCTGTAACCGGAGACCCCAGTTCTGGTTATGCCCTCGCCGACAAAGCGTTCCGTTTTGGAACTCGTCCAAACAACGTAATCAAAGAGCTTTTCTTGCCAGCAGCGTTCCGCAGCCTCGCGTGCCAGCGCGGTCTTGCCGATCCCGCCCAGCCCCACGACAGCGACCATTGGCTTGCGTTTTGGTTCGCGCAGCGCGCTCATTACCTGGTCCAACTCGTTGAAACGTCCTATGAGGCGATGGTAAGCCTTGGGGGGCAAGTATGAGAGTGCTACGATGGGACTTTCGGCAGCAGGGTAGTGATAATGTTCGTGATAATCTCCTGTGACCTGCTTTACGTCCCTAATGATGCTGCCGCCCTCGGCTTTGATCACCTGCAATGAATTGTCATCTCCCGCTGCATTGCCGTCACCGGTGACACTGGCTTGCTGGTTCGCTTGCTCACTGCTCATAGGTCAAGCCTCCTGACCACTTACTGCTTGATCTGCCGCACGCCCGTGATGACACTATCATCACTGGCTTGCACAATCTGTTTGCCGCTGCCCTTCATCCGCTGGGTCACGTCCTCCACCCAACTGCTGCGGTCGGCCAACACCTGCTGCACTGCTTCCTGTCCGCCCAGCAAGTCGAAGAGTTCCTGGGCCAGGGCGGGGTTTTCTTGCAAGCGAGCACCCAGCACCTCGGCCAACATCGTCTGGCGGGTCTCGTCCCTCGGTTTGGCGGCCACCATCGTCGCCGCACTCTCCAGTTCGAGGTCATCACCGAAACGAGCTTTGAGTTTGCCCCATAGGGCTTTTGCCTTCTCCCAGGCCGCCTCGCTGCCCTTTTTGGCGATCACTTCGGCCAATTTCTTTCCACTGGCCTTACCAACCTTGATCAAGAATGGGGTAAACGGGGCAAGTATGTCTACTACTGTTGCTGCGGTCTGTCCAATATTGATGTCCATCTGACTGCTCCTTTCTGCACCATGGTTTCACGGTCCCTGTATGGCGTAGCACGCCGCGTGCATTACCCATCGCGTGAGTTCCTTTTCTCGAATTCGCTTCGGCGACTCCTTCAGCGCATAGGAGCTGGAAGCCTGCGTCGCCCCAGCGTGAGCGGCGCAGAGGCCGCATTCCGCCGGTTAGCCTTCGTAGCGCTTTTGAGCTTCTGCACCTGCTCTCAGACATCACCCTCTTGCTTGGAATTGTGTAAGCGAGCATCTCCATGATACGCTGTGGACAGAGTGGCGTGTCATCCAACTTGCACATCTCTAGCAGAAAATGGGTTCGCAGGTCTGTGTTTCTTAGGGGACCCGCTAGGACACGCATAGGCAGCTATCTTGTGCGCTTCGTCCACAATTACTGGGTCCCACTCTATGTTCTCTACCGTCTGGCGCATTACCTTCTGTGAAGTAGCCAGGGAGGTGCACCCGACGGCTTGCCAGTATTGATGTCGCTTCGATCTCCGATGTGTGAACAGCGGCTGGTCTCTCTCCTCGAATTCCCACTGTCGCTGATCGCTGTTCTGGTCTCCGTGAAAGTCGTAAGGGTTCTTGTTTTCTGAAGGAGATTGTAGCATGGCACGCCACGCAAAGCAAATCGCTTCTAGGGAGCGTAACATGTTTGGGACAAGCAGGAAACGACGTGATTCCGCCAAGGTTGTCACATACCCTCACTTGTCGGGCTCTGCCCGCCGACAATCCCATATGTGGGGGCTTGATTCCAGCGGCGAAATGGCCTTCGATTGTAATACCGCACGGTCATCGAAAAAGGCCAAATAACGAACGCAGAAGCCCTCTTCCCCGCTCATTCTTGTCCCCAGCGTGATACGCTCACGCTTCTAGGGGAGCGTCACACATTGGGGACAAGCTCCTCAAAGGCCGCGGCTGGCCACTGGAGGGCCAGTCCGCGGAAGAGCTGAGCCATTGGCAACTTCTGCACCTCGTAGCCTGCCAGTTCGAGGGGGCATTTGCCGCGGATGCGCTCCTGAGCATCGTCGGAGAAGGGGGTGAAACGGTAGACCTTCTCGAAGACACCCAGATAAAGGCGGGCTGTCTCAATGTTTTCGAAGCCGCAGAAGGTCTTGTAGTGCTGGGTGAAGATGCGGATGACCTGTTCGGTGGCGTTGTTGGTGCTGGGGATGTGGCGGCTTTCGATCCCATTGACCAGGTAGGGCCAGGGGCGTTCCAAGAAGGCGAAGGCAGCGTCCGCCTTGGGGTTTTCAGCCACGAACCGCTCTCGCTGGGCCAATACCTTCTCGTAGTGTCGTTGGGCGGTGCGTTTGGTACGGGCAGCGAAGATATGGTTGATCTCCTCCCTGAGGGCAACTACGTCTGGGCGCGTTTCGGCATAGTTCAGGCCATACGCTTCTTTGAAGTACTCGTGGACTTGCTGCAGGGCGTGGAAGATGCACTCGTGATGGGTGGCCTTGGGGAAGACGTGGGCCACGACGTCCCGGTAGTCCACGCGCATGTCGGTGACCACGACGCGGGGGCGATATCCCTTGGCCCGCAGGGCGAGCAGAAAGGCCTGGGCACTCTGCTTGGTGTTGTAGGGATAGATCTCGATGTGCAGCAGGTCATAGGTGTAGCAGTCGACCGCCACGTAGACATACATCCAGCGCTTCATCTTCTTCTCATCCGCTTTGTCGTTCTTGGGGACCAGGACGTACTTCTCGTCGATGCCGACCACCCTGCTGGAGCGGACCACGCCAAAGAGAGCGGCCACCGGCAGCAACTGGTAACCGAAGCTGCTGACCCAACGATAGGCGGTCATCTTGCTCACGTCCAACATCTGGCTGGTGCAGCGATAGACACTGTGAGACCATTCGTATTGCTGCAACGCGGCCAGATGATGGTGGATCGTCCAGCGGGAATAGGGCAGCAAATGGGGCGGCAGGTTGGTGAAGCTCTGGTACTTGCAGGCCGGGTTGTGGCAGTAGTAGCGGTAGACTGCGACCTGCTGGGGTTTCCCGTGCTCATCCACGTACTTCTTCCAGCGTGGCTGGCGACTCTTGCGCGAGACATCCGTCGTGCCGCAGTAGATGCAGTGCACCGTGCCATCATCGACCCACTCCCAATGGCCCAACACCATCCGCTCCAAGCGCAGCATCCACGGCAACGGTCGATGTGGCCGCGCCGGGTGCAGGTCGAGTTCCTGGCATAACGCTTCCAGATCGGACAAGGCGATCTGCTGTTCAGGCGTCAGGCCACTGACTGCTTCTAGCTGCTCTACCAATCCTTCCACCTGCGCCAGCAACTGCGTGACCAACCATTCGTCCCGCGGACGGAACGATTCGACGCCGATTTGATACACTCTCCCCAACTCTCGACGCAAGATCGTCCAGCCACTCTCGCGCCCAATCTGCTTCACTTGCGGCAACGTGATGCGGCTCCCCTGCGCTCGCAGGTGCTCGTACAGTCGCTGGGCCGACCACCAGGGAAACTTCACCCAGCTCTCGATCACCCGTTGCTGCACCTCCAACGTCAGCACTTCGCCCCAGCGCTGGCTCAGCATCCGCCGCCAGTCTTGGCCCAGCCAATACCCATACCAGCGGCTGATCACCGGATGCGGCACCCCAAACCACTCAGCCAGCTGTTCCTCCCGCACGAATGGCGTCCGCCCGTCCCGCGTCCGCCGACTCCCGCGCCTCTCCCCAGGCACATCCAACAACCCCAGGAAGATCACCAGCATCCGCTTGTAGAACTCGACCTCTCCGTTCACGTGCATCTCGAATGTTCCCCTCAAGCGCACCCGATACATCCCCTCCTCATCCTGTTCTATCTCCACCCGTGGCTTACCCAGCTCTTCCTTGACATTCAGCCCTACTACTCCCAGCCCCACTGGGCTCCCACACACCGCGGGCAGGTGCTCACGCGCCCATACCAGCCCCAACCCGATCAACGCCACACCGCTGGCCTGTTCCCACACGCGGCCTAGCCCCCGGTACCCTGGCTGGCGACCCAGCGCAGGCCAAGCCACCCCCAAGCCTTTCCACAACCACGCCACCCACGGCAACAGACAGACTCACTCCCACTCCTGTCTCTCGGTCAGGCATACTAGCACCAGCAGTGCCTCACTGCGCACTGCGGCAACGATCCAACTGCGCCGCATCCATGCCCATCCGGCACCCCAGGCAAACCCACATCGACACTCATGTCGCCTGCCCTCCCTGTGCCGCTCCCATTCCAAGACGATCACTTGCGGTGGGCAGGCAACCCATCCCCCACTGCTCTCCACTGTCATACCTGTTGCCGCCAACACCACCAACCCCAACACCGCTATCCTATGTGCATCAACCCCCCACCGCCATTGGCGATCTGTCATCCCTGTGGTACACTGCATCTGCCAGCCTCCTGGGTGTTTTTGGCTGGGTACAGTGTACCCTATTCTCACGGGACTGGCACTTTTGATTGTATTCCCGCCCTTGCCCCGTTTTTGCCCTCTTTAACGAACGCCTTGCCTCTTTTCACGCCTGTTTCTGTCCCCTCCGTGTTACGCTCTCCTTCTAGTCTGGGGAATCGTAGCAGTTCTCAGGTTCTCTAAGGCCCTTTAGAGCCGTTCTGCGGCGTTGGGCCAATTCATCAACCCCACCCTCGACTGACGGCAGGCCACTAGACGCGCCCTGTGGCCTCCTTAGCGTTTTTGGGTTTCGTTCTGCTATGAATCTCCCCAGTCTCTTTGGGGAAAACGAAGCAGAACAGTGGGGAAAAGCACGGGGTTCCCCGATTTCCGTCACTAGCAGACTGTCGGAGTGAACGTTTGTTCTGCAAAATCGCTCCACTCTTGCCTATTATTGGGCCTACAACCTGTCAGAGAATGCGATTTTTGAGCGAAAACGCCTTGTCCGGGCCTGTATTTGGCTAAAAACAAGGCTCAGAGCATCACTTGGACCTCAAAAATGGGCCGAAGATGGAACGCCGAATTTCTCTCCGACAGACTGCTAGAGTGGGGTACGTCAACCTTTCTATGGACTCACAGTGCCCACAAGTGGGGCAAGTATGCACTGTGTGTAGACATGCAGACAGTCCCTTTTAATGAACCGTAGTTCATTCGAGGGACTACTGCTCGTTGTTCTGCATCTGATCACAGATTGTGGTATACTTGCCCATGTTCCACGACCGGGGTCATCCATATATTCGGTTAAGAAGTGCTTGATTGGGTGCGCGGGATGGATGATGAAGATGGAGTCATCGGAAGTCGTGGAACCATTCCCGTCGCTCCCGCGTCAGACATCTTGAAATACTGCGCTGCCATCACACTTGGTTGGCTTGCACAGGCGGAATGGCGTGTAGCCGAGGGCTGTAATTCGGCTTGACCACCGGTCGTTCAGACTCCGACGCAATGAACACCGACTCCACGATCTGTTGCGGTCGGTTGCCCACCTGCAGCCCCACGCGGATCTCCTGGGGGCTGCCAGTGCTGTCCAGGTTGTGGATGTGCTGCGTGCCCAAGTGCAGACCGTCGTACTGCTTGCGGAACCAATGGGGCATTCCCTCAAATCCCGCAGCGCCCGAGGGACGTCGCCAGTGGTGCCATGCTTCATCCAGCATCAGTGTTGAGAGGGGCACACAGCACACGGAACTGGGCGGACGTCACAATCCGCCGCGCGTGTACCGTGTTCACCACGCTTCCGTGGCATCTTCAACCCCGACCATCAGAGAGCGCAGGCGCTGCCTCGGCGGTATGTGCAACATAGGCAAGGATGGGTGGTAGAGGCGAGTGATCATCTCCATGATCTGCTCGTCGCCCAATCGCACGCAGCCGATGCTCACCATAGAGGCCAGACCGTAGGTGACGGTCCGGCATCGGCCATCCAGTTCCGCCAGTGCCTTCTCGTACGGTTGCCCCAGCAAGCGCGAGACGGGGTGAGGCAGGGCGATGAAGTAGGCCGGCACCTGGGGATTGACCTGCACGGTCACCCGCTCTATCCAGCTGGCCAAATGGCGCAGGTGACCGGCCCACTCCCAGCGACGCCCTGATTTCCAGGTTGCTTGCCTATCCCGGACCCGCTGCAGAAACTCGGCCGGATTCTGGCGTTCTCGCCACACCAGGATCTGGTAGGGGAACTGCCACCGCGCCAGGCACGAAGTATACCGCTCCAGGAAGTCGGCCCGCTCTCCCTCGGACATGCGCGTCACGTCCCGAGAGCCGATACGCAACACGGCGGCTATGATTCGCCCACCCCGCTGCAAAGGCTTGGAGATGGCGACATCGTCCTGCACCAGTGCGACCGGTACGTGATCCTGCGTGGGAGCGGGCTCTCTTGACTTGCGGTCGTTTCCTCCGAACACAATACCTCCTGCGAGTCAGCGAATGAGCGAGCCGTGATTCGCAGACTCGCTGATTCGCCGATTCGCTCATTCGCCGATTCTCCACAGCCAGCGTACTACTTCCTCGAATCCCCCGTGCCACATGTACCAGGTGGCGGTGACCAGGATGGCGATCACCATCAAGTTCAAGAGCACCATCACCGTCGCCAGCACGGCTTCCCGATCAACCGCGACGGCCGGGGCTTCGGGCTCGGCCAGTCCCGTCTCGACCAGGTACTCGAAGAAGCCCTTTCTCCACACGCGGCGGCGCGGGTCGCGCCGGTAGCGTATCCACGCCAGCAGAGCGCGATCCAGCGGCAGACCATGGTATTTCAGGTAGGCCATCGCCGCTGGCGGGGCCATCACCACCAGGGCCAACGCGATGCGCACCCCCAGCGGCAGCCCCGGTATCAGCACCCCCAGGCCGATGAGCCCGGCAATCGCCACCCCGGTGCCCAGGTAACCCCACTGCTTGAGGGTGAGCCCGAAAAGCCTGGTCTCAAAGTCGAAGCGACGTGGCGCAGAGACTGTGTAGGGCATCTCTCTCTAGCCTCGCTGTGGGGCCTGTAGCTCCTGCAACCAGGGCTCCAGCCGTTCCCCGGGCACCCCGGCCTGGGCACCGTATTCTCGGGCCGCCTCGATCACCCCGGCGACACTGCGGTTCTCCACAGCGGCGTCGTAGAACCTGCTGGCCGCATCCTGCCCCGACCTGGGAGTGTCGGCATAGCGGCGTATGGCGTGATGCAGACCGGCGTAGGCAGGCATACTCCCCCCGCCGGCGGCCCAGGCGATCTGCTGCCCCCGGTCGTAGTCGGTCAACGCAGGGGTATCAGACAGCGGAGTGACAGGCTTTGCTCCCGGCCGGGTGATCCTCTCCGACAGAAACCCCTGGGCCATGAGGCGTCCCTCGATGCGATGTGCCACAAAGTCGCCCACCTGACTCGCCGTGCTACCTCTATCACCAAACCCGGCTTGCCGGGCCAGGTTGGAGAGCGTGTCGTGCTGCGCCGCCGCCCATACGGGAGCCATAGCATCTTGTTCGACCTGTCTCAGGTCCAGGCCCGCTGCCCGCATCGGAGTGCGCAGATCCCGGCGCACGTCGCGCATGGCTCCCTGGTATCCCTGTATCTCGTCAGGGCCGAGGGCCGTGAGATTGGTATCGGACGGCGGGGTGCCCGAACCCATCCCTCTGGCTCCGCTCAGGGCAGGCCCATTTGGCTGGGCCGCCAGTTCCTCTGCCTGCCCGCGTGCCCCGGCCCCTCGGGCTGAGCCTCGGGACGAAGCCTGAAGCCCGGCACCGGCGGCCCCCATTGCGCGACCGGCCAAACTGCGCGGCCCCAGGACTGCTCCCCCCGCGCGCATTGCTGCTCCCGCGGCATCGGCCCGCTCGTGGGGGGCCGCTTCGTCCCACTGTCGCCGCAGCCTGCCCAGGAAGCCTGACCCACCCCCGAAGGTCGAAGCAGCCTCGCCCGCATCTGCCGCACCGGCACGGGTATCCCTCCCGGCAGCCATCGCGGCCCCTGCCTGGGTCGCACCTGGCGTACTCCCACCCACCGCCGCGTCACTCCCGGCAGAGGCGTCTGCGTCCCCCATGGCAGAGGCCCCTGCGTCCCCAACGACCGAAGCCGCTCCGTCTGCACCTGGCCCGGCTTGTGTCGCCGGCGTATCCAAACTCGTGCGTGCCGCGGCAGCGCGGGCACTCTCCCCAGCGGTCGCCGTGGCTGTACTCCCGGTTGCGGCTCCGGTGGTCAGCCCCGCTGCTGCGGCCCCCGCACCGCCACCCCCGGCAGAGGCCCCTGCGCCCGCTGCTGCTGCACCCGCACTGCCACCCCCGGCGCCGGCCAGCGCCCCCGGCAACATACCCAGGGCCGCACCGCCGCTGAGCGCCGCTGCACCGACGGCCACGGCCGCAGTGGCGACGCCCTGCATCAGACCCGTCGCCGTATCCAATGCATTGCCGACAATCTCAGCCGCTGCGCCAAAAACCCCCTTGATGATGGCACCGTTGATGGTCAGGAGCACCGAGGTCACCCCCACGACCATCAAGAAGCTCAGGATAGGATTGACGATGGCGGTGTGAAGTGCCAGGATCAACTTGAACAGCAACGCCGTGATGGGTCCCAGCAGCATCACCAGCAGCAATCCCTTGACCCACATCCACTGCAACCAGCGGGCAGGACGCAGGATACCGATCACCAGGACGATGGGGGCCAGGGCCACTATGATGTAGAGCAAAGCAACGCGGGCGAAGTACTGGCCGATGATCGAGATGACCAACGCCAGGCCCAGCACCAGTTCGACCAGCACGGCCACGATTGCGGCTGCAGGAGAGACACCCATCCCAAACACGCGCAGCGCCGCGCCCAGGAGCGCGTCGACGATGGCCTCCACGTTCAACCCGATTGCCCCCCGGATGGGCAACGTGATGATGCCCTCGATGATGGCGTTGGAGAGGCGATTGACCAGGTCGATGATCTCCAGGGAAAACGCGCAGGCCAGGACGCCCCCGAGCCACTGGCCCAGCGCTTCCTTCAGCCCCGCGACACCCCAGTTGGTAGAGATAGCGGACTCCTGTGCCGCCATCGCGGCCATGATGGCCAGCGTCGCTGGCCAGAGCGCCACCGCGATCTTCACCGTGAAATTCCACGTCGGGGCGAAGACGTCCACCCCCCGCCACACCAGGCTGCCGGAGGGCTCCCTGATGCCGGGATTCTGCAGGGTCAGGTCGGCCACGATGCCGGAGAAGAGCTCACGAACACCTTCTGCGTTCCGTTGCAGGATGTTCACCAACAGAATCTCGGTCGCCGCCTGCATCGTCTCGATGGGGAAGATCAATTTGAAGATGTGGGTGATGATGCTGTCAGAACTGCCGTCATCGTCGTTCCCGGAGCCGTCATCGGGTGGATCACCATCTTGCGCCGATACCCTCACCAAGATTTCGCAAATTTGAGGACGGAGGCTGAAGCAACTTA
>CAYPOY010000044.1:0-12965 GCA_964412395.1 uncultured Anaerolineales bacterium
GACTTATTCTACATTAACTTTGCCGGGTGTCCAATTCTAGGGGTTCACTACAGGTGGCCTTGGGGAATTGCAGTAAGTCCCGATGGAACATATATCGCAGTAACTTTGTTTGGAAGTGGCACTGTGTCCATATTTGATACATCAACCTTCTCAAAAGTCGCCGAGATCTCTGTTGGCTCCAATCCCGAAGGTGTGATATATTACCCTGATGGTTCCAAGATCTATGTAGCCAATCTTTCAAGCAGTACTGTCTCTGTGATTGACACTGGGACATACTCCGTAATCCAGACTATTTCCGTTGGAGATGGCCCGGTGCAGTTCGATTTCAACTCGAATGCTAGCAGGCTCTATGTTGCAAACAATTGGTCTGCCAGTGTCTCAGAGATAGACGTCGGGACTGGCAGTGTTCTCCGCACTTTCAATGTTGGTGCCGGCCCAATCGATGTGGAAGTCGTGGGTCAATATCTTTACGTCACAAATCACGACGATAATTCGGCATCGGTTGTGGATCTGAACTCTGGGGCAACCACTGAAACGATAAGTGGCTTCAACGGACCTCATAGTATCGCGGCGGGGGGCGAGCCGGGACCCACACCTGGCCTGGTCTACACAGGCCGCCGCTATCTTCCCGACTTCTCGGTGCTGATGAGCGAGGCGGACGGCAGAATCACGATGGGCGACCACGTCCACCTGCGACTTCCGTTCGAGAACACGGGCAATGAGCCAATCTCCAATGCAACCGTGAAACTGCTCGGCGAGCAGCAAGAGGGCAGTTCTCCGGGCATTTACATCTACAACGGCGTGGACTGGAGCAATCAACAGACCGTGCAACTTACCCCCACCATCATTGACCCCGGCGGAGAGGGTATCGCTGATTTCTGGATCTATGTAACCAACAACGACCCGACAGACCGACAGGTCCTGGGCGGTGAGACTTGGCTCCAGGTGCGTACAGGCTCGGGGGAGTGGACGGTTCGCCTGGTGCTCTCTCCCGTGCAGTTTGACATTTCCGGCAACGAGACACTGCAACTGGGATCCTGTCTTCACAACCCCGATAATTTCGAGATCCAACGGTATGCCCAGTATGCAGCAGGCGCCTCGATGATGAACACACCGCCCAATAGTGACGGCGATCCCGATACCCCAGAGCAAGCTGTTCGCAACTTGGTCGCACGGGTTAGTGAAGAATATGACTATAACAACGAAACTCAGGCCGTTCAGTGGGCACATCCTCGTGTGCCGGACATTATACTGTTGCGCACGCGGGACAGCGCCATAGGTGTATGCCGCCACTATGCGGACTTGACCACTGGCTTACTTCGGTCACTAGGCATCCCAACTCGCTACACAACAGCCGTTTTCAGGGAGTCCAATGGCGAGATCCCTGGTCATGCGTGGGTCGAGTTCTATACGGGCGCGAATGGATGGCGACAGGCCGATTCAACGTGGAATGCAGTCTTCCAGGAAGGAATCTACGAGGAACGCGGCCATATAGTGGAAGGAGCCTGGGCGGACCGATATCCTATGGCCGATTCGTTCTACAATCACTGCGTGCCCTCCTGTTGGGGTATGTCAATGGATTGTTCCCGGTGCCTAGAGGGGCTGGACAACTGGCGTGATTGGCCTGGTGGATGCACCGAAGACGTTCGATCTCGTTATCACAATGTAGGTTTGATGGGAATGCAATCAATGGCCACTGGGGATGATCAGGTTCTCGTTGACATCCAATCTCCCATTTTTGTCACCCGCACCTTGCCGTTCACCGTCTCTGCTGGTCTGGTGAACAGCACTACTCAGACTCTGGATGTGCTTACGGCTACTCTCTCCATCTATGAGGATATCTCTTCAACTGTACCACTCTACAACGTGTCTCCGGCCCATCACACTGCCTCCAGCTTAGCTCCTGGTGGAACCGTCACCGTCACCTGGACAGTCACGCCGCTCGTGACGGGGAGCAACCTCCCTCTGCGGGTGGCAGCCTTCAACGGAGACCTGTTCAGCTTCGACGAACGTCCTCTAGTGGTCAACGAGCCAGGCACACCACCTCCGCTGATATTGGGTGGCCTCTGCGGACCAGGCTCGGTGCAGCCCAGCGAACCGCTCACCCTCACCGCCTATGTCCTTGACGAGACACTTCAACCTCTCACGGACACACTCACAACCATCACTGCCACTCTCTACGCCACGCCTACATTGAGTTACTCTACCACCGTTCCGCTGACCTTGGACGCCGATGGCTTCTTCCGCAGCAACCTTTCCTTGCCTATGACTGCCACCTTGGGCACCTACCACGTTATATTCACTGCCACCCGGCCCGGCTACCAGGTAGCCAAGGGTGAGTCCTACTTCTTCGTTGCAGCGCCCCTGACGATGACCCTGGAAGTCACGCCCACAATTGTCGTGGCAAGTGAACCAATGACGATGACGGCGCAGGTCTACGAACGGGGATCGCTGGTGGCTGGAGCGGCAGTCTACGCTGAGATAGCCACGCCTGGTGGAGTAGTGACCGTCCCGCTGGTGTCCGGCGGAGGTGTCTATACGATGGCCTTCCGTCCGATAGATTTAGAGCCCAACCTCGGTGGAGCGATCCTGGGTGGGCAATGGGAGATCTTGGCTATGGCGGAGTATTATGGGAGCACGACGGTTGCCTCTGCCACGGCTACCGTCAACATCCCGCCATCTAATGTAACCATTACTGGTCCAACGATGGGTGTTGTTCAGATTGGCTACACCTTCACCGCCACCGTCAGCCCGGACACGGCTACACTGCCCATCACCTACACCTGGCACGCCACAGGGCTATCTCCGGTGACGCGCACGAGCAGCCTGACCGTGACAGACGTCGTCACCTTCACCTGGCCTACATCCGGCCCTCAGGCCATCACCGTCACGGTCACGAACGCCGGGGGAACGGTCACGGGCACGCACTCTATCACCCTCTATACCCCTGTGCAGACGGACTTTACCGCTTCTCCCACCTCCGGCTTCGCTCCGTTGACGGTAGTTTTCACCAACACCTCCAGCGGCGACTACACCGCCAGCCTGTGGGACTTTGGGGATAGCGTGACCAGCACGCGAGAGAGCCCGACCCACACCTACACACTGCCCGGCGTCTACACCGTCACCCTGAGAGTCAGCGGGCCGGGCGGCACCAACACAAAGACCCGCACGAACTACGTCTCCGTCTACGAACCGGTGAGAGCAGATTTCACCGCAAGCCCCAGGTATGGTGTTGCCCCTCTCACCATCCACTTCACTGATACTTCCAGCGGGCCGGTGTCCACCTGGGAGTGGGCCTTTGGCGATGGAGAAATAAGTATCCTTCAGCACCCCACCCACACCTATACGATGACAGGAGTATATACGGTCGGCCTGACGGTGCGGGCGGTGGAGGGCTCAGCGATCTGGCCGGGGGGGACAGACACGTTGGCCCGGATGGGTTATATTACCGTGCAGTACAGCGTCTACCTGCCTATCACCCTCCGTGGCTACTGAGGATAACCAATGGGGCGGATAGGGCACTGCTCATCTCTCGGAAACGCCAGCCCAAATTTAACAGGGCCCTTCGACCTTGCTCAGGGCAGGCCCTTCTGCCCACTGAGTCTAGTTCTCGGTACAAAACGCTCCAAGCCCCCGTCCCGGGGGCGGCCCATGCAAGAGACAATTGCTCTTTGACGCGGTTTTCGCGCCCAAACCGCCCCCGGGACGGGGGCTGGGAGCATTGGAAAACAGTTTTGTACCGAAAACGAGTCTAGGTGCCCCACCAGTCGTCCCGGACTCCGACGCGACGAAGGCCGCCTCCACGATCTGCAAGGGCCGGTTGCCCACCCGCATGACCAGGACGTAAGACACGATGCTGATCAGGCCGGCCACCAGGACGGTGATCTCGCCCGCAGCGGTCGAGTAATACGGCATAACCAGCCCGGGGGCCGAGAGACAAAAGATGGCCAGCATAACGAAGGGGGCAATGCTGACGATGTGCGCCTCCCACCGCAGCAAAAGAAACCAGGTTTTTTCTGAAAAACCTGGTTTCTCAGAGTGCGCACGTTCGCCCGTCGCCGCGCCGCTGCCGCCAGGCGGTCCAACACCGTCTTGACCCGCCCGTCGTGTTTCACGTGCACCAGCAGGATCTCCACCAACAGGCCCGCGATCGGGTCGCGCCGCCGTTCTCCCAGGGGCTTCAGGGCCTGCTCCAGCGATTGACCCGAGGCCAGCGCCGCATTTGTCTCTGCAAAGTCCCCCTGTGTCACCGCCGGCCCGCGCTTTGCCACGGCGGCGACGGCTTCCTTCGACAAGCTCAGGACAGGTCCTTCAGGCTCCCGCCACGCCCGATGACGTCGCGAGCGATCGTGGCTACACGCGCCAGCGCCTCCTGGTAGGCGCGGCGCGTCTTGTCACGCCGCCCGCCCAGGTAGCTCCAATAGGCCAATGGGCCGATTAAGCCACCCAACACAGCTCCCGTGACGGTGCGCAGCGCTACGGCGCCCAGGATCGTCGTCGCCACGGCCAGTATCGCACCCGTCTTGAGGAACTCGCCGGCGGTGATGGGCAGGCTGGCCTGGTCGATTCTTTGCTGCAACGTGGTCCTGCGCTTCTCCGCGCCGGTCACCTTGCGCCCCACCTCCGCTGCCGGAGCTGAAGCAGACAGAGCCAGGAATATCGCCAGTACATGGGCTTTGTGCATTGCGCTGACTGTTCCTTGCCCCTCTCTTCTCAGTGGCCCGATCAGGCCCTGCTCCACGTCTTCGGGGATCGGCACCCGCGCGACGGTCTGCGGCCACAGTTCAATGGGCGGGGCGGCGATGAGGGCCTCGTCCAGACGAACCGCCTCCCAGTCATCGTGCAGCAATGTCTACTCTCTGTTCCTCACCATTCATCCTCATCAAAGGGGCTTCCCATTATGAACAGTTCCTTGCCGTCCTCCAGGCGTACCCGGCGACCGACCGTCTGCTCGAAGTGGCTGAGTGATGCAGGTGATTTCCCAGAGCGCCGGAGTGCGTCGAAATCCTTGGCCGTGAAAGGCGGTGTTTCGGGTGTGTCCGGCAGGCTGAGCACGTATTCGAGAAACAGGCGACGGGCGCGAATCAGATCGCGTGGCAGGCGAATTCCTTCGCACCGGTTGGCCTCCAGGCTTTTCAAGATCTCTCTTTTCACCTCGGCAGCACCTATCGCCGATGGAGGCATATCCTGTTGTGTCCAAACGTCCACGTACTCCTGCATCACCCGCTTGGGCGAATTCCGTGGAAAGACCATGACGTCTTTGACGGCCCCCTTCCACGGTGGATTGAAATCAATCAGGAAGCTCAGTCCCTGGACTTTTCTCCGTTTGCGGTCTGCATACCAGAGGACGATAATGAGGCCCTGTGAATCATCAGCATACATATAGGCCCGGTAGAAGGGACTCTGCACCTGATGTTCTTGCAGACTGGAGACGTCGGTGCCAGCAGCCTCCAGCCAGGTGATCGCGTGTTGCTGATCCTCCTCGTGCCCGATGCGATGCTGGTTCAAGAGCGCAAGCAGGGAGTCCAGGTAGCCGCGTTCATCCAGCCATGCGGGTATCACTGCGCCCATGCGATCCTGAACTGGCGCCGGGGCACTGGCATAGGCGCTAAGCAACACGGGCAGGAACTCGGACGGTTTGAGCCCCTTGAACACCGCGTTCAGGTCTGCCTTGAGCGCCTGGGCATCTTTATTAGCCAGCGCCTCGTTGCCCAGCAGCCCATCCAGGCGTGGCCGCAGCAAGGCAAGCGGTGAGAGGTTCGGGGTGGAACGCCTTCGCCTTTGTCTTTTGCGTGTTTTGCTCATAGAGTATTCTCCTCACTTTCTCCGCCCCTCAAGAAACACCCGTCCAATCCAGTAAGGGCCTCAGCGGTTTCCTCATTGCCCAACTTTATGCAAACCGCCGCCAGGTTTGCGTACGCTTCCCTGACCCGTGGCTAGCGCTCAATGACACGTTGGAAGGCGGCTAGCGCATTCACATCTTCCGCCACTGCACCGGTCGCCCTCTAACTGCCTTGTGCAGCTCGGTGAAGCACTGGGCGTGTTTTGGCCTCCAGAATCTTGCGCAGGCTCCAGCGCCGGCTGTAGCGGGCCAGCAAATCCTCGTACCATTCGACAAACTCGCTCACGTGCCCTGCGTGCACGGCGATTTCGGCCAGCAGCGCACAGTAGTAAGCCGCCGTCTTGTAGCGCTTGCTGCCGGCAGCGACGTGTGTCTCCAGGATGGTCCAGTAGAGGTGTTCGGCTCGCTGGATGTGGAGCGCACGTTGCAGTGGGGTCAAGTCTGGAATAGGCAAACGGTCGCGCAGGAAGCGGGCGTATTCGTTGTACGAGGCACTGCTGTCGAGGTCCGTTCTGACTTTGGGCAGGTACTCGCCGTCCAACGGCTGCCCGTGCAGCGCCGCCAGCAAGTGAGCCTTGGCGACCAGTTTGAGTTCTTCCAAGGCGGAGTAGCCGCATAGACTGCGCGGTATCTACCGGATATATTATCGCCGGTTTACGATTTGTTACAAGCCGGGTACAATTTGTGTTGCTTGGCCTGTGGTACTGGCGTTGCGCGGGAGCTTAGTCAAGAGCGACGGCCTCTTGCTCTAGCTTGATTCCCTTCAGAAGCATGTAGTCAATCAGTGCCACCAGGTCAGCCAGGGCGGGGTGGTGTCTTAAGCGGGCCAGGTTGCGCTTATCAACGGAGGAAAGGGGATGGGCCCAGTGAGCGTAGGTGTCCAGTGTACGCCGGTCCATACGGTAGGGTGCAAAGCGAGGCGAGACCTGCGTGCGCAACTGGGCCAGAATGTTAAGCCCGCCGTAGTCAATATCGGCCCAGAGAAGCAGGGGGATGTCTGAAGGTAAGTCATCGGCCAGGCATCGCAGCAGGTGACGACTGGCGGGCGATGGATTGCCCCACAGGCACAGAGCGGCCAGGCCTTGGTCTCTATTCTGGCCTTCGTGATGTACCAGTTCGTAGAACGAGGTCAGATTCTCCACACAGACCACGCGGACGGCATTTACCCGCACTTGTTCCACACGTCCAGCCAGCGCCGTGGGAATCCCCACAGATGGGTAGAACTCGGACAGTGACATCACCTGGCCGTGGGCGTCCACCAGCCGCCAGGGACCATAGAGGTACAGGTGACCAGGATTGGCGACCAGACCCAACTCGCGCAGTACTTCCTGGTTGGACAGGGCGCGCCATTCAGGCTGGTGGCGGCGGGCCAGCCGGGCAATTGCTCGCTTGAGCGCTTCAAAGCGCTTGCTGTCGTTGAACACCCGCACGCTGAAAACGCGGTACGGGACTTCTTTCTTCGCGTCACCGGGAAGAGCCAGAAGGGCAGCTAACAGATCCCGATTCCAGCCGTCGTCACTCAGATCAAAGGGAGCGGGTGATTTACCCGCTTTGAGTTGATCGAGGCAGCGATCCACAGCCTGCTTGCGCCAGCCATCGAGGCGAAGGTGGTCCCCAAGAAGCAGAGCACGCAGGCGCTGGCGTCGTTCGGCCAGAGGTTCGCGCCCCAGCAAAGCGTAGAGCTGTTCTACGTGCTCAGGCTCTAGCGTCACCGCGTCGAGCAGGTGGCCCTGCTGTCCCGGTTGCCAGGCCAGGTGGACTAGACCGTGCCTCTCCAGCTCTTCCAACTGCTCGTTGGCCGTGGTACGGGGGATGGGATCGGTCTGGCTGTAGTAGCCGGGCAGCGTGCCGGCGACGTCGTCCAGGTTGACGCGGACGGCACGCCTGGGAGCGCCGCCACGCCGTTCGTACACGTCGAGCAAGATGTGGAGAAGAGCAGCGACGTCGGGTGTGGGGGTGAAAGGGACAACCATCTATTCGTGTTGCGTGTTGCGTGTTGCGTAGAACCATCAGAACACGGGACACGCAATACGCAACACGTTTATGCTATTACTGCTTCAGCGATTTGCCGCACGACAGGGCGGTCAACGGCGGTGGGTCGGCGGAAGGCACTGGCTGGCATTGTGACGACAGCCACCGTATTACCCAGCATATCAAAAAACTCGACGCTGTACCCGGTTTCTAAGCCATGCACATCGTGGCGTTCGACGACAACTCCTACGTCACCCGTTGCCAGTCCGTCCTCGGGCAAATCAACCAACAAAACCACATCTTTAAATAAAGGAAAGTCCGTCATCATTATTCTCCTTGCGTCACTCAATCAGGAAACAGTGTGATGAAACGGGGATAGTCTGCTCCAATATCAATCTGCCATATACTGCGCACAGTCAATGATCGGCCATCTGGCGTAGTCAGTGGTGCCCGTATTTCGGAATTTTCATAATCGCTTTGCGAAACTATAACCTTGCTACGGGACACTTTATGTGCCTGTTAGCTAGTTCACGGTACAAAACGCTCATAGCCCCCGTCTCGGGGGCGGCCCATGCAAGAAACGACCGCTTTTTGACACGGTTTTTGTGCCTAAACCGCCCCCGGGACGGGGGCTGGGAGCACTGGAAAACAGTTTTGTACCGGAAACTAGCTAGCTCGACCCACGGGACACACTTCTTTTGCCAGGAGCCGGTTCTACGACAATTCTATCCTTGACCAGGCATGCTGTCAAGCGTGGAATTGCCTGGCCGTAATACGTTCTGGAAGCTATTTCCCCTCCAGCTCCTTCATCATCTCCCCTTTGTCAATCTCGATGACAAAGGCGTGGTTGTTCTTGCGCACAATGGTGCGCACCGAGTCCACGTATGGCAATAAGCCAGCCGCCTTGTCAGGTGGCGTCGCCAACAAAACCTGGAGCCGACTGTCTACCATAAACTGCAAGGCGCTGGCTGTGCGGGCCGTATCCATCTTGCCAAACGCTTCGTCAAACAGAGCCAGGCGGATGGTGTCCGAAGGACGCGGCTGGTTGAGGCGATAGGCCTGGGCAAAAGAGGCAGCCATAGCGACGTAGAAGGGAGTAGTGGTTTCGCCGCCCGACTTCTTGGCCTTGATCTGGCTGAGCAACGCCCGATCACCGTTAGGGTAGTGGATGCGGATGTCGTAGCGCAGATAGTTACGATAGTCCTGCAACTCGCGCAGTTCTGGCACCAGCTCCTCACCAGGGGCAGCGGTGAGTCGTTCAAAGAGCAAGTCCCAGCCCTGCTGGTGGCGCTGGCGGAAGTCGGACTCGAACAGCGACTCGCCCAGGATCGTCTGGCTATCCATAATCATATCGTAGACCTGGCGCAGCGAGGGTTCAGGCTTGGTGATAAACTCGAAGCGCTCGCCCCCAAACCGCAGCCCGGCCAGGGTAGTGTTGAGATAGGCCAACTGTTGGCGGGCATCCTCGATCTGCTCGCGCAGCCGGTGGACAAAGTTCTCGACCAACTCCTGCTCGGCCATGGCTCGCTGCTCGGCGATGCGCGCCTCGTACTCGGGTAACTCCGACTCGACGTAGCGGTCTCGCTCGCTCAGGTAGCGGGCGGCGTCCTCGTCGCCGTCGTAGCCGAACTGGTAGGTGAGACTGTAGCTCTGCTTGACCTCGCGCAGCTTGGCGCGGCTGCGGTCCTCAGCAGTCCGATAGTCACCCTCGTAGCGGGTGGCGTTGGTCAGCACCGTCTCCAGCGGCTGGCGCTGGCGGCGACGCTCGTACTCCTTGCTTATTTCGTCGAGCAGTTCTTTGGCGCCCTCTTGCAACAGGAATCGGTCAATGTCCTGGACAGCCTGGTCGGCTTCTCGCTCCAAATTGGGGATGGTCTCCTGGGACAGGGTTTCGATGCGTATCTGAAGCCCGCCGATGTCCCGTTCAAGCTGGTCGGCTTTGGTCTGGAGTGCGTCAACTGTCGCTTGGCGCTGTTCGACTTCGGCCTGCAATGCTTCGAGCGTCTGAGTGTCGAGGGCTGCCAGCTCGTCGCGTTGTGTGTCCAGTTTGGCGGCGAGGGCCGGTATGTCATCCAGACCGGGTAAATCGCGCTCCAGGGCGAAAAAAAGGCGCACCTTGTCCTGGGTGAGTGCCAAACGCTCCCGCAGCGCGGTATCCTGGGCTTGCAGGGTCAATAGCTCCTGCCGAATAGCATCCAACTGCGCCTCCCGTTGCTCGATTTGGCGGGGGATGGCCCTATCTCCGATGAACCAGCGCCGATAGGTGCGCGGGTTTAGATGACGGTTGGTGTAGTTACGGCGCACAAAGCAATCGCGGGTAATGGCGGTCCGGTGATCGCGCAGGTCTTCCAGCGTATCGCACTTGACGTAGCCGCCCAGCAGCATGTTGATCAGGGCACGGGCGGCAGGGTGATCGGTCTGAACCTCGGTCGCCAGGCTCCCCCCCACCGGGGGGGACAGAGGGGGGGGCGCGAGCAGGGGGGATGCCCGTAGGGCAAGGGGGGTGTTCTTGAGGATACGCTCCGTGTCAGGCAGACCGACGCCGTGCAAATCGTCTTTATGGCGGCGCTGGCGGTACAGGCGCATGGCCGCGTCGTAGTGATCGGGCGGCACCAGCAGGTCGAAGCGGCTGCGCCCCAGAACTCCTTCGACGGCGTCCTGCCATGATTCGTCGGGAATGTGGAGCGCCGTGCAAAGGTAAATCACCTGATTGGCCTCCAGGCTCAACTCGGCCCGCAGCAGACGGCGCAAGCGAGCGGCCCGGGGGGCAGTAGCCTCGTAGCTGACATCACGGTCGCCTGTGCGCAGTTGGACGATCTCGCGCTGAAGTCGCTTGGCTTCCTGGCGCAACTGGTCGCTCTGGTTCTTGAGCAGGGCATGTTGCTCTGCATAGTGGTGGCCGAGGGATTCGAGATCTTGTTGCATGTTGCGTATTGCGCGTTGCGTGATGTCGTTCTTTTCGATCAACACTTGCAGGGATGTGGGGACTTCCAGGCCATCTTCGATCAAGAAGCTCTGGAGGCGTTCGGCGTCTTGTACTTCGCGGTCCAGGATTCGATGCAGTTGGCTTTCGCGCTGATGCAGGTCGGCCAGTTCGGCCTCGGCGCGGGCAACCTCCTCGCGGAGCGATTTCTCGCGGACGGCGGTGGTGTCGGTGCGCAAGGCCACCTGGGCATCCACAAGCATCTGGCGGGCGTGGTTCAAGCGGTCGGCCAGATCATCACGCTGGAGTCCAAGTCGGCTGAGATCCAGTCGCGCTTGGTCGAGTTCGAGGCGATAGCGCTTGAGTTCGGCCAAGTGTGTGTCAGCCTGGGCTCGGCGACGGATGACACCATTGGTGATGCGTCGCCGCCGATTGGCCTGACGCTCCTGATCCAGTTCCTCGATGCGGTCCAGGTCGGCAATCCGCTGGCGCACGTCGGCGGCCAAGGTCTCAAAGTGGCGCATCGTCTCAAGCTGGTCGCGCAGCGTCTTCACGTCCACCAGGTCCT
The DNA here is from genome assembly GCA_964412395.1 of uncultured Anaerolineales bacterium. Lineage (GTDB taxonomy): Bacteria > Chloroflexota > Anaerolineae > B4-G1 > B4-G1 > CAYPOY01. The sequence goes on from CAYPOY010000044.1 coordinate 11,305, forward strand.
CGTCCAGCAGGTAGTTGTGGACAAAGTCGCGGATGTTGGTCAGTGGGCTGAAGGCCACCCCTTTGACAATCTTGGCAGGGAAGGTCTCTTTGAGCTGCCCCAGACGGTTGAGAAGGTGAAAGCGATAGTCCTCCAGGCGGGTGAAAACACGGGCGCGTGCCATGGGCGGCAGGGCGAAGTTCTCCATGTGACGGCGGAAGGCACGGCTATCGAAAACTTGCCCCTCGCTGCGGAAAAACCAGGCATCGTTTAGCCAGGCGTTGTTGACGATAAAGTAGACAATGTTGGGCGAGTGCCTATCCTCGTATGCGTCAACGACGGCCCCGTGGACGAAGTAGCTCTCATCGGGGTTGCGGAACTCCAGGGCAACGATAGCCGTGGCATCACCGCGCAGGAAGCGCTGCCCTTCGATACCCAGCTCCCCGCGGACATAGCCGGTGAGCGTGCGCCGGCTGCCACTCATCGCTGCCCGGTTATACTTCACGTCCCGCTGCCCACCAACCAGGGCGAACTGAATGGCGTCGAGGATTGTAGATTTGCCCACCCCGTTGACGCCGATGAAGTAGGTGGTCCCCTGGCATGTGATAGTCGTGTTCTCGAACAAATGCCAGTTAATCAGGCGAATGCGGGTTAGTTGTTTCATAGAAATGCTCCTGTTGTGTGTTACGTGACACACAACACGTTTCACGCCTCACGTTTCACGTTTCACGTTTGACGCAACACGTTTGACGCATCACGTTTCACGCCTCACGTTTCACGCCTCACGTTTGACGCAACACGTCTCACGCCTCACGTTTCACGCCTCACGTTTCACTTCCCGCATGCGGTACTTGCGCAACCACGCCTCCATCTCCTCCGCCGTCTGCACCGGCAGGACCATCTTGACCGACCCGCGCAGGCGCAGGCGAAGCTCGCTATCGCGCACGTCGAGGGAGCGACCGTCCAGGAGTTCGATCAGGCCCAGGCGTCGTAGACGACGCAGGATGTTTTCATACTGGACAATCCCCAGGGTACGTTCTCTGCCGGTGATAGTGCGATACTCCTCGCGGGCCTCGCCGATGGTGACGACCGGGTCCTTCGCCAGGCTGAGCTTCTCGGAGTGCTCTTCGTAGAGCTTGCGCAAGACGACGATCATCAGCGACTCATCGAGCTTGTAGCGCTGGCGGCAATAGCCAAAGTCTGAAATGACCTGGAAGATGCGGTGATAGTCGTCGTGCAGCAGCGTAAAGCCAGCCACCGTGAACAGCGCGGCAAAGACGTCCCGGTGACGATGGACGAGGTAATAGTCTTCCTTATCAGCCTCATCGCCTTGGTAGAGGAACGTCTTTCCCAGTATCCGGTTCATCACGCGCGGAACCTCACGACGCGCTTTCTCGGGCAGGTCGGTGGATTCGAGAACTGTATCAGCACTAAATGACATCACTTGTCTCCTGTGCCGTGATGCGTGAAGCGTGACGGTTCTTTGCGCCTCGGTCAGAGACCTTCGGCGAACGATGCATGAAACGTGAGCCTCGGTCAGAGACCTTCGGCGAACGGTGTATGAAACGTGAGCCTCGGTCAGAGACCTTCGGCGAACGGTGTATGAAACGTGCGCCTCGGTCAGAGACCTTCGGCGAACGGTGCATGAAACGTGAGCCTCGGTCAGAGACCTTCGGCGAACG
>CAYPOY010000044.1:13065-21274 GCA_964412395.1 uncultured Anaerolineales bacterium
CCTTCGGCGAACGGTGCATGAAACGTGAGCCTCGGTCAGAGACCTTCGGCGAACGGTGCATGAAACGTGAGCCTCGGTCAGAGACCTTCGGCGAACGATGCATGAAACGTGATGAGTGAAACGCGACCTCACGTTTCACGTTTCACATTCCACGTTTCACGAGTTGAAACGGCCTCACCCGCACCGGCCCCAGCTCGACCGGCTCACCCGCCAGCGGCTCGATGCCATAATTCACCTCGGGATGGTTGCCGTAGGCGATGGTGTAGATGAGCCAAGGCAAGTCCTCCTCCTTCTCGAAAGCGTGGGGTGGCAGGTCACGGACGTGGATGACCCGATGCCCATTGAAGAATTGGCCGACGAAGCGTTGAATCTTGGCCGGTGTGATGGCCAAACCTAACTGCTGCAGGGTGACAGCGCGCAGAGCCCGCAGATCCGATGAATCAAGCATGGAGGCGATGACTGGGCCTGGTGCGAAGGGAGCGCGACGCCGGGGTGGCGTGTACAGGCTGTTGGCGTCGGGATGATGGACAGGGGCCGCCTGGAAGGCGGGCATCTCGTCAGGCAGCATTTCTTCTCCTTCAGCTTGCAGGCCAGCTAATCCTCGAGCCAGCAGAGCCAGTCGGTCCTTGAAGCCGCCATCAGTGCCGACCAGTTGGTAGCGAATCTGGCGCAAAGAGGTGCGCAGATATTGTGCGTGACGGCGGTCGATTTCGCCCAGCAACGGGTCGAGGCTCTCCAATTGGTTAATGATGAAGCGTAGATAGTGGTTAATCTCGCTCACGGCCTGAGCGGGCGAGAGGCGGCCCTGGGTTGCCAGTTCGGCAGCCGCGCGGTCGAGCCAATCGCTGTCGAGTTGCCACTCGTGCAACCGGGTCACGATGTCGCGCCGGTAACGGGATACGTGATCTGAGGTCTTGAGGGCATGGTAGGCCGGTCCCAGCGCGTGGGCATAGTCGTCGTACTGCAAACGCAGCAGTTCGGCCACAGGGCACTCGCGGGTGACACGGTCGGTGTAGCGGCAGATGTTCTGGTTCAGTTCGTTAAGACCGCGTACGACCTGGCGCACGTTCTCATAAGCTTGGGTCAGAGCCAACGCCGGGGAGAAGTCGTCGCTTTCATTGATCAGGAGCTGATGGGCAGTGTACAGTTGACCGGTGTACTCGCGGGGCTTCTGTTCTTGGATGTCCCGAAACGCCTCCAGCAGCGTGAAGGCGTAATCGGGCAGGATGATGAATTCAGTATAGTCGACCTGCTGCTCCCGCTCCAGCCACCCCGCCTCAACCAGACGGCGCAGAATCCAACTGGCATATACCTGCACGTCGCCGGTGGGAGAGAGGTCGCCTTTGTCCTCATAGGTCTCATCGTCGCTCACTGTGTCCTGAGCCTGTCGAAGCTCCCCCGCCGTATCAACCAAGGTATCAATGCCTTCGACGCCATCGCTGGTCCAATAGTCCACGATTTCAGCGATGACCATTTCGCGGGTCAAGCCGAAGCGGTTGAACTCGGCCATTTCATAGATGCGCAACAAGATCGCCATGTAGTAAACCTGAAGCTCACCCGTCTGGGAACTCAGGAGGTTGAACAGGTTGGCTGGCAAAATGTCAAAGGGATTCGTCAAAGCGGTCATTATCTGCTGCTTCCCTCTCCCAGACGAGGATGTCACCGACACGACATCGAAGCGTGTCGCACAAACGCGCCAGGGCCGCCAGGTCCACATAGCGCGCCCGGCCTGCGTCCAGGCGGTAAACCAGGTCTTTGGGCACTCCGGCCAACTGAGCCAGGCGACGGAGCGACAGCCGTTCGCCGGTGGCGACCTGGTGTTTGCCCGTTAAGATCGTGATACGTCCTTCAGTCGTTATCTTGCCCATATCCGAACCTTTGTTCTATTTGTCACAGTATAACGTAGCCTTGTCGCTCTGTCAAGACAAATATCCCAACTAAATCGCAACAGCGCCCAACTTGCTTTTGGGTAATCGAGGCGCCCGGCACTTTGTTTGGCGTCGTTTTGACCGGATTTCTGTGCCAAAGAAAGCTGAGGAGGGGGCTTTCGCATCTATGCGCAATCGTGAGAGGAGGTTTTGTCGTCAGCTTTTGCGATATGTCGTGCACCTCTCAAGTTGCGTCTGCTGACGATGTAGCCTCCGGCAAGGGGACCGGCTGTTCACCTCCCAGCCTCTCCACCGCCCGGCGCACGGTCTCCGGGTCTGGGTTGCGCAGGGCATGGGGTGGGGCGGGTCGGTCGCCCACGGCGATGGTTACAGTACCTTCCTGGCAGGGAATCGCCAGGTCTACCGTGTACTCCACATCGCTCTCCCGTATCTCAAACTCTCGCTCCGGCCAAAAGCCCTCGTCTTTGAGGGTGACGTAGAGGCCGTCGGCGCCGGAGGCATAGAGGTCGTTGATCTCCTCGGCGGCGGTGAAGCGGTCCCAGGAGGTCTCGATGAAGGTGATGCGCCGCCAGCGCAGGCTGTGGATAGGGAGTTCCAGTTGCATCAGCGGCCCCAGTTGAAGCTTGTAGTACGCTTCGTCGGCGCGGGGATGGTCGAGCTCGTCGGGGAACAGGTCACGGCGGCGGGCCAGTTCGTGGCCACGCACGGGCCCGTACCAGTGGATGGACCACTTCTCTTCTTCACCGAACGCCTTGGTGAAGTAGAAGGCCAGCACGGCCGCCTCGGTGGTGCTCGGCGGCGCGTACTTTTGAGGGATGCGGTACCAGCCCTCGTCCCGCGCGATCTCAAAGTCGCGCCGACTGTTCATTATGGCGACGAGTACGCGGTCGCTAGAGTGGAACATATCGCTCCTCCCATCCCCTGCTCTACCACACTGACTGCTTCGTATCCCCTGTCCCGAAGCATCTGAACGGCCGCTCTGGGCAGGTCTTCGTCCACTTTGACGCGCATCACCATTCCTTATGCAGGCAATGGCACCAGGATATCCAGGCGTATTACTTCGGCGACATAGGCCAGCGCTGCCTGAATATCTTCCACCGTTAACTGAGGGTAAGCATCTTGAACTTCTCGCGGCGTCATTCCATCGGCCAGGCTGCCCACGATCATTGCCACAGGGATATGTGTCCCCTTGATGCACGGATCACCGTGATGCAAATCTGGCGCAATGACAATCCTCTCCTGCCATCGTACGCGACCCATTTCTGTCACCTCTCTATCAATCCCTCTCCTGTTCTTCCTCCTCGTATTATATCCTGCTTCCCAAGCCCCGCAACACCCGCTCCGGCGTCAGCGGAAACTCATCGAACCACACCCCCGTGGCGTCGTGGACGGCGGCGACCAGCGCCGGGGCCAGCGGGATGAAGGGCATCTCCCCCATCCCCCGCGCGCCCCATGGCCCGCGCGGGTCGGGATGCTCGACGATGATGGACTTGACCCGCTTCGGTATGTCGGCGATGGTGGGGATCAGATAGGTGCTGAGGTGCGGCGTCAGCACGTGCCCCTCTGCAGTGATGAAGTTTTCACATGTGGCCCAGCCCGCCGCCTGCACCACGGCTCCCTCGATCTGCCCCTCGACCTGTTGTGGGTTGATGGCCTGACCCACATCGTCGGCGCAGACGACGCGCAGAATGCGCAACTCGCCAGTCTCGGTGTCCACCTCTACCTCCACCGTCTGGGCGACGTAGCCATAGGCGAAGTTGGGGACGCCATAGCCGGTCTCTGGATCGAAGGGGGTGGTCCTGGGGGCCAGGTAGGTGTACTCGGCGACGGCGGGCCGCTCCTCGACTCGCCAGCGATCCAGCGCCGCTGCTGCCGCGCCACGAACGGCGTTGCCGGCCATAAAGGTCATGCGCGAGGCGGAGACGGAGCCGGAACTGCCAGGGCTGGTAGAGGTGTCGGCAGCGACCATATGCACTCGCCCCAGCGGCAGGCCCAGCGCCTCGGCCGCCATCTGGCGGATAACGGTGTGACTGCCCTGCCCCACCTCGGCGCTACCGATGTAGACCACCGCCTTCTCGATCTTCTCTTTGCCCCGCAACTCGATCTTCGCCCAGCAGTTCTCCTGGTAGCCGAAGGAGAAGCCGAGGTTTTTGAAGGCGACGGCGAGGCCAATCCCACGGCGTGGAGACCCTTGGGGTTTTCCGAAACCCCAAGGGTCTGTCGTTGATGGTTTCTGCCAGCCCCGGCCGGTCTGTTGCCAGCCGGCGGCACGGGCACATTTCTCGGTCACTTCCACCAGGCCCACGCCACCAGGCAGGGGAGTGCCCATCGCTGTCAGGCTTCCATCGCGCAGCAGGTTCTTCATCCGCAGTTCCACCGGGTCCATCCCCAATGCCTGGGCCAGTTTGTTCATCTGCGTCTCGGCGGCGAAGATGCCCTGTGGCGCGCCGAAGCCCCGGAAGGCCCCGCTGGGTGGGTTGTTGGTGTAGACCCCGTCCACGTCCACTTTGACGTTGGGGATCTCGTAGGGGCCGGTGCAGGTGACCGTCGTGTTGCCCAGGACCTTGTTGGTGGTGTAGCAGTAGGCTCCACCGTCGGCCACCACTCGCACCTCTGCCGCGACCAGTTTCCCCTCGCGGGTGGCCCCCCACTTGCAGTGGATCCAGGCAGGGTGGCGCTTGCAGTGGCCCAGGATAGACTCCTCGCGGCTCCAGATGATCCTGACTGGGCGCTGCAACTTCCAGGCGGCCAGTGCGAGTACGATCTGCACCGACATATCCTCTCGCCCGCCGAAGGCCCCGCCGATGGCCGGGTAGACCACCCGCACCTGCTCCGGCGGGAGGTCGAGCGCGTGGGCGATCTCCTGCTGATCCTCCCACGTCCACTGCCCGGCCGTCACCACCGTCACCCGGCCCTCGTCATCCATATAGGCCAGGCCCGCCTCGGGTTGGAGATAGGCGTGCTCCTGGGAGGGCGTGCGGTACTCCCCTTCGACGATCACATCGACCTCGGCCCAGGCAGCCTCCACGTTCCCTTTGCGGATCTGGTGGTGGCAGATGACGTTTCCCTCCTTGCTGAGTTCTGGATGGATGGGGTTGGGCTGCCGGTAGGGGTGGAGTTGGGGCGCGTCGGGTTTGAGCGCCTCAAGGGGGTCGGTGAGGGCGGGTAGATCTTCGTACTCGACGTGGATCAGGTCGCGGGCGTGGGCGGCGGCGCGCTCGGTTTCGGCTATGACCAGTGCCACCTGATCGCCGACGAAGCGCACCACGTCGGCGCCCGGCTTGCCGGAGCCGGGGCCGCACAGCACCGGCTGGTCCGGCGTCTGCAGGCCGTACTCATTCACCGGCACGTCTTTGGCGGTGAAGATGGCGACGACGCCGGGGACGGCCTCCGCCTCCGACGTATCAATTTGCAGGATGCGGGCGTGGGGTCGCCCGGCGAAGAGGATTTTGGCGTGGAGCATGCCCTCCATCGTGAAGTCGCCGGGGTATTTCGCCTCCCCGGTGACCTTGGCGCGGGCATCCACGCGGGTGATGGCTTGACCGACGAATTTAGTGGTCATTACGAGTTCTCCGATGCAAACCTGGCGAGTCTTCCTGGACCTTCGGGGTTTCTGCCCAACATCTGTCGGTACAGGGATTCAACTTCCGACTGCTGGGTCAGCGGAGTGCCCAGAGCATCGCTGGCGTGGCCAGCCAGTGTAAGGATGATCGTCTCGTTGCGCTGCTGGCTCAGGGTGACGAAGTAGAGCCGTCCTGGGTTCAACTCGACGGTGGCGAACACCATGTCGCCGCCGGCGGCTTCCAGGGGCGGCTGCCCGACGGATTGCCAGAACAGCCGGCCCGGGATTTCCTGGGTGAGACGCAGTTCGGGGGCGGCCTTGAGCAGGCTCGCAGCCGTCTCGTCGTCCCGCACGGGGAAGGTGGTCTCGTAAGCCACGATTTCGCTGTAGGTCTCGGTGCCGAGATCACGGCATAGCAGCGGCACGCGGCGGGGGTTACGGTGGCAATCGCCGAAGGGTCGGCCACTGCCACAGGGACATTGCTCTTCAGAGGCGACTGGGTGAAACAGGAGCACCTGCGCAGCGTGCCCCCACAAGGCTGCCGGAGCGTCTGGCACGTTGAGCGCGACCATAGCGACTTCCATAAAGCCAGCGCCGGGGTCTTTCAGTGTTTGGCCGGTGGATTGCCACACGCCGGGCACGATTACCATGTTGCGTGGACGAGATGACTTTCTCGATTTTCTTCGCTTTCTTCTTTGTCTTGTCATTTCTCTGTTTCTCTGTACTTATTCTCCGTACTGCATTTATCGCGTTACCCTCTGTCTCCCTGCGCACATTCCAACTCCAGGATTCTCCTCAGGATGGCAATGGTGGCCGCGTAGGTGGGGTCCATCCCGAAGTAGGAAAGGTGCTGTGCTCCTAGATTCTTCCCTTTGCTGAAAGGAGTGTCGGAAGCGTAGTGGATGATGCCGATGTCGAAGTGGATAGGGTAGAGGTTGACGATCTCGTCCCTGGGGTAGCGGTGTGGGCGCATGGCCTCGTACACCGCCGAAAGGTACGGCCCAGCCTCCATCTCGATATCGGTGTACCCCTCGTGGTAGAAGACGTCCATATAGCGCCGGTTCTGCAGGAAGGTGCCACGCACGCTGATGGTCTTCTGGTTATCGAGCACCGCGCCGTAGACCAGGTGGAAGCGCACGTGGATGGCGGTGAAAGCATTGTTGAAGAGGTAAGTGTTGCGGGAATGCTCGTCGTGGACGACGTTGGGGATCATCACGTCGCCGATGCGCCCGTTGAGGGTGGCTGCCTTGCCCAGGATGTAGACCCCCCGGAATGAGTCCACGCTGGCGGCGACCTGTGAAAGGATATGATAGGCTCCCATCCCCAGCGGATAGTCAATGTTGAAGATGATCGCGTCGCTGCGGGCGATGCGCTCGATGCCGGGGATGCGCAAGCGCGGATCGAGCCAATCGGGCCGCAGGGCGCGCAGTTCGACGACCTGCGCGGCGACGTCAAAGACGTGGCGGCTGTCAATGTGCCGGATGCCGCACAGCGGCTCTTCCTCCTCTCGCTCCTCCCACGTCTTCCGGCCCTGGGAAGTTTGGAGGTATTTCTTGAGCATATAGTACAGAAAGTTCTCGCGGCTGCTGGGTATCTGTTGGCCCTGGATGTCGGCGTACTCGGCTTGCAGGTCGGTGTCGCCCCCCTCGCGCAAGAAGCGGATCAATTCTTCCTCTCGCCGCAGCGCGAAGCCGGAGAGCATGTTGACCACGCTGTGGGTGTTGCTGGAGATGAAGTAGACGGGCCGTTCGCCCAGGTCGAAGGGGACATTGTCGGCGATGTTCTCCCACCAACGTTGAGTCGCCTTGCGATACTCGACCTGGGAACCAGCCAGAAGGCGGATTGCCATCCGCTTGCGACGCTGGCCGATGTCGAGGAGCAAGGCCGGGAAGTCATCCTTCCAGATCGCCTCCAGCCGGCTCAGGTCATCGAAGGAGACGTCCAGCGTCTCACACAGCCGGGTGCGGAGATCGGTGTCAATGGGCTGACCATCGGCGATGCAGGCCTCCAGGTCTGCCAGCACGGGCGCAGCGTGCAGCCGGAGGTGCGTCTTGTTCCACTCGATCTGGAAGGCGGTCAGTATCGGCACCAGGTCGTCAACGTCGGAGAGGCTGGCGACGTAGACGGCCAGCGTCTCCTGACCGTCGAAAAAGGTGCGGCGACGACGTCCGGGCGCGGCGACCGCTTGCCACTGCTCGACGTTGGGGTAGCCGCGCCGGGCGAAGACCCGCTCCGACTGGCCCATCACGGTCAGCCGTGTCTGCCGGATGCAGGGAGGCAGCCGCAGTGAGCAATAGACGAGGGCAGGGACGTCGGCGGTGTCGTCACGTGCCTTAACGTGCAGGAGCGAATCCATCCCCAGGTGGGTCTCGACCAGGGTTTGGATCTGCACCTCGTCAGTTGTGCGCAGCAGCGAGTAGTAGGTGCGCATGTAGAGTCGGATTTCCTCGCTGCCGGTAGCGGGTACTGTACGTTCCATTTGTTCTCCTACACCGTTTCTGTTGTCATTTGTCACTTGCCCTCCGCTGCTTTCTCGATCGCCCGCACGATCTTGTAGTATCCGGTGCAGCGGCACAGGTTGCCGGTCAGCCCGGCGACGATCTGCTCGCGGGTGGGGTGGGGGATTTCCTCCAGCAGGCTGGCGCCAGCCATGATAAAGCCGGGCGTGCAGTAGCCGCACTGGATGGCTCCCTCCTCGATGAATGCCTGCTGGATGGGATGCAACTGCTCCCCCCCTCGTGGGGGGGGCTGGGGGGGG
>CAYPOY010000044.1:21284-22957 GCA_964412395.1 uncultured Anaerolineales bacterium
CCCCCCCGCTTCGTCGCTCGGCGCCGCCCCGCCCCCCCCCCCCCCGGCGCGGGCCCCCCCCCCCCCCCCCCCCGCGCCAGCCCCTCGACGGTGACGATATGCGTGCCGTGGGCGCGGGGTGCCGGCACCAGGCAGGCCAGCACCGCGACCCCGTCCATCCAGACCGTGCAGGCCCCACATTCGCCTTCGCCGCAGCCCTCCTTGGTGCCGGTCAGCCCCAGGTCATCGCGCAGCATCTCGAGCAGCGTCTTGCCGCCTGCGCCCTGCACGACGACGTTCTCCCCGTTGACCGTGCACTCGATTGGCTCAGTCCCTCCGTCACGGTGGCACACCGTCTTGCCGGCCAGGCGCGGGAAGCGGCCTTTGGTGCATCCCCACAACATCGGCGGGGCTGTGGGAAACTCGGTCCGCTCGGTGGTGTCACGCAGTCTGGTGAGGGCACGGCGCACCAGCACGCGCACCGTCTCGCGGCGGTAGTCAGCCCCGGCGCGGATGTCGTCAATAGGGGCAGCGACATATGCAGCCAGGTCGGCCGCTTCGGCGATGTTTTCTTCACTCAAAGTTTCCCCCACGAGTGCACCTTCTGCCTCCGGCACACGGACAATAGTGGGGGCCACGCTGCCCAATGTGATGTATGCCTGAGTGACCGTGGATTCGCTGATCCGCTGATTCGCAATTCGCAATTCGCAATTCGCAATTCGCAGATTCGCTGATTCGTCGAAAGTGAGCACGGCGGCAGCATTGACCAGGGCGATGGCGTGCGTGCGCCGCAGGCCCAGTTTGGCGAAGACGCCGTGCTGATTGGAGCCCAGCGCCGGGAAGGTGACGTCGGTCACCATCTCGTCTGGGGCCAACGCGGTCTGGCGCACGCCCTGGTAGAAATCAGTGAAGGATAGGATGCGCTCACTCCGGACGCTGCGCAGTGTGAGCCGGGCGTCCAGCGCCCACAGCGCGGTGATGGTGTCGTTGGCGGGGGAGGCGGTGATGAGATTGCCGGTCACCGTGCCCCGGTTGCGCAGTTGGGGTGTGCCGACGCGCCAGCAGGCCAGCGCCAGCGGGAACCCCCGCTCGGCCAACAGATCCGACGCCACGGCCAGATTGTGCGTCACCGTCGGGCCGATGTGGACGAGTCCCGCGTCGTCCAGCCGCACCTGGTCGAGCCCGCCGATGCGGGTGACGTCTATCAACACACGCGTCCTCCGGACACCGCGCTGCAATTCGACCAGCAGGTCGGTACCACCAGCAATGATGCGAGCCTCGGGGCCATATTCGGCCAAGAGGCGCAGGGCTTCGTCAACAGAAGTGGGGGTGTAGTAGGTTTGCCACATAGTAAGGTGCTCCTGATGCTTTAACCTGCTTTGGGCCGCTTCGGGCAACTTGCATCGAGTATACCCGCTTTTGCGGTGTTAGGCAACTGGGCAAACGGGTCACGGCAAACGACCAGGTCCCCGGAAGAGGGCCTGGTCGTCGCGAAAAGGCAACAATTCAGGCGTTTACCGTTGGCCCATTGCACGCAGCAGCTTTTGCGCTGGCTCATAACCCAACTGCGCCGCGATTTCCAACTCGCGCCGGGCCTCAGCCACATGGCCTTGTTTTTTGTAGGCTATCCCTAGATTGAAATGGGTGTAGATACTCTTAATTACCTCGCTCCACAGCTTGCCATACTGGCGAAA
>CAYPOY010000045.1:0-22905 GCA_964412395.1 uncultured Anaerolineales bacterium
ATCCACACTTGGCTCCAGAAGTCAAGCTCGTGTCGTCCTTAACTGAACCGTATTGATTTTAAATCTTCGTCAAAGATACTGCAGCATGTACAAACTTGGCTGTTCTTGGAAGCCAAAGTGTCTCGTGGTATGGGTGGGTTTATCTTTTGGTAGGCAGGAGAAGACATGAAAGCTTTCATCGCTGGTGGCGCAGGTTTCATCGGTAGTCATTTCGTTGACCATTTTCTTTCGACTGCGGATGTCGAGGTGACAGTCTTTGATAACTTTACATCGGGGCAACACTGGCATTTGCAGAAGCATGCTGGGAACAAACGTCTGACTGTGGTGGAAGGAGATCTGCAGGAACTAGAATCGCTCACTTCGGCTTTGACTGGGCATGACATGGTCTATCATTTTGCTTCTAATCCAGATATTGCAAAGGCGATGACGCAGCCGGACATTGACTTCTGGCATGGTACGTATTTGACTCAGAACTTGCTGGAAGCCATGCGAATCAACGAGGTTCGCAGATTGGTATATGCCTCTGGCAGCGGTGTTTACGGTGATACAGGATGGACGCCAGTGCACGAGGATTATGCCCCGATGTTGCCTATATCAACGTATGGGGCCAGCAAGCTGGCATGCGAGGCGTTGATCGGAGCTTACTGCCATTTGTTTGACATGCAGGCTTACGCTTTCCGTTTTGCCAACGTCGTCGGGCGCAGGCAGACCCACGGTGTAGCGTATGATTTCATCCACAAATTGAAGCGGGATCCGTATAACCTGGAAATCCTCGGAGACGGCAAGCAGAGCAAATCTTATGTTCACGTGAGTGACATTGTCGGAGCCATTCAATATGTCGTTGGCACAGCGTCTGACGCTTTCAATTACTGCAATGTGGCAACCGACGATTATCTGGATGTGCGGACAATCGCTGATTTGGTGATTGAGGAAATGGGCTTGCGCGATGTCGCGTTGCATTTCACAGGCGGGGCACGTGGCTGGAAGGGTGATGTACCTGTAGTACGGTTTGATTTGGAGAAGATCCATGCGCTAGGCTGGCGTGCAGCGATGACTTCTAGTGAGGCAATGCGACGTTCCATCCGCGAGATGCTTATCGATCTAGGAGCATAAGGAAGCGGTGCAGATAGCTATCTTAGCTGGTGGGTTGGCCACGCGGTTGCATCCACTGACAGAGCGGATTCCCAAGTCTATGGTGGAGATAAAGGGGAAGCCATTTCTACAATATCAGATCGAGTTGCTCCGTCGTCACGATGTGCGAGATATTGTCTTGTGCGTCGGTCACCTGGCCAATCAGATCAGAGCCTACTTTGGCAATGGGCAACGTTTTGGGGTGCATATAGCCTACAGCGATGAGGGGGAGCAATGTCTTGGTACCGCAGGCGCTCTGAAGTTTGCCGAGGGCTTGTTGGCCGACGAGTTTTTCGTGCTGTTTGGAGATTCCTACCTGTTGTTGGACTATCGGGCAATCATGGAATACTTTTTGGCGTGGGACAAGTTGGGACTGATGATGGTCTATCGCAACGAGAATCGTCACGATAGTAGCGATGTGCTTATTGAGGAAGGGTTTGTCGCAGCATACGACAAGGAGAACCCTATGCCGGGGGTGGTTTACATCAACGAAGGGCTTTCAGTATTGCGCAGGCAGGCCTTGGCGATGATTTCGTCAGAGCAGCCGCTTTCCTTGCAGACGTTCTTCAAGATGTTGATTACTCAGAGACAGCTTTTGGCGCTTGAGACAAAGCAGCGCTTTTATGAAGTCGGCTCCTTTGCCGGATTGCAGGAGTTTGAGCGACTAGTAGCCGATGGAGATGTGCCACGATGATCATCACCCGTGCGCCTGTACGCATCCCGCTGGGCGGAGGTGGAACTGACCTGCCATCCTACTATAGCAAGCGAGGTGGTGCGCTTATCAGCGCTGCTATCAGCAAATACATCTATGCTACTGTGAACAAACGTTTTGAGAGCAGCATTCGGCTGAGCTACTCAAAAACAGAGATTGTAAATTCACCAGACGAGATCCAACACCCTATCGTGCGAGAGGCATTGAAATTAGTGGGGTTGGATGATCATCTTGAAATCACCACTATCGCCGACGTGCCTTCTAGCACTGGTCTAGGCACATCGAGTAGCTTCACTGTTAGTTTGTTGCTTGCATTACATACCTACAAACACGAGTATATTCCTCGTCAGGCTTTGGCAGAGGAGGCTTTTCACATTGAACATGACCTTCTCCAAGAACCGGTGGGCAAACAGGATCAATATCTGGCTGCTTTTGGTGGGATTACCACGCTGGACATAGAGAAGAGCGGCTACGTGCGGGTGGGATCGGTGTGGCTGACGGATGATGCCATAGATCAGATGGAGAGCAACCTCTTGTTGTTCTATACCGGCGTGCGGCGTAGCGCTTCTGAGGTATTGGCTGACCAGAACAAGGCAGCGGAGGAGAATGAGAGGGACGTGCTGAAGCGGTTGGACGCGATCAGAGAGATAGGAGTGGAGATTCGGCATGCTTTCCAGACGGGTAACCTGCGTCGTTTTGGAGAGTTGTTAGATGAACATTGGCAAACCAAAAAGCGCCTGTCCAACAAGGTTTCCAGTCCAGAGATTGACCGCTGGTACCAAATTGCGCGGGAGAACGGTGCCCTGGGCGGCAAGATCATGGGTGCCGGTGGAGGCGGATTCTTTATGTTTTACTGTGACAACAGTAAAGCCAAGTTGCGGGAGATCTTGGCAGCCGAGGGCTTACGAGGGATGCGCTTTCGGATTGACAGAGATGGAGCCAAAGTGCTTTTTAATCTGTGAGCAAGGAGATGGGGTAACACGATGAAGGTAGGTATTCTGGGAGGTGGTCTGACTGGACTGGCTGTGGCCGCCCATTTGCAGTGTGATTATGAGGTGCTTGAGAAAGAAGACCGGTGCGGGGGGCACTGTCGTAGCGTGGTTGAAGAGGGGTTCACATTTGACGCCGGTGGCCCGCACATTATGTTCTCTCGTGACAAAGAGACTCTGGACTATATGGTCTCTTTGTTGGGAGATAATGTCCATCAAGGACTACGCAATAACAAGATCTACTTCAAGGGGCGCTACGTCAAGTATCCTTTCGAGAATGGTCTATATGACTTGGATCCTCAAGACCGTTTTGAGTGTCTCTATTATTATCTGAGAAACGACTATTCCAAGCCGACTAACTTTAAGGAGTGGATCTACTACACATTTGGCAAGGGACTGGCTGAAAAGTACTTGGTGCCCTACAATGAAAAGATATGGAACGTCCCGGCCGAAGAGATGGCCTTTGATTGGGTTGAGGGCAGAGTGCCCAAGCCCCCACTAGAAGATGTGATCAAGTCCGCAGTGGGGGTGGAGACTGAGGGGTATACACACCAATTGCATTTTTACTACCCATGTCAGGGGGGAATAGAGGAATTACCCCGTGCCTTGGAAAGGCGATGTCGCAACGTTTCGACGGGCTTTGCCGTTCGACAGACATGGCAGGAAAATGGGCAGTGGTTGGTGAGCGATGGGCGAGAGATGCGCCAGTATGACAAATTGGTATCCACCATTCCCATCCAAGATCTCATCGCCGCCCTGCCCGATGTTCCTGATGAGGTCGCGCAGGCAGTTAACGCGTTGCGCTACAATTCTCTAATTGTGACTATGTTGGGACTAGGAACTGACAGCCTTCCAGACTATACGGCGGTATACAGTCCCGACACGGCAACAAAATTTCACCGCATCTCTTTCCCCCAAGTCTTTAGCCCAGAGAACGCGCCATCTGGCTATTCTGCCGTGGCGGCTGAGATTACGACCAACCCAGGAGATGGTACCTGGGAGATGAATGACGATGAAATTGTAGTCCACGTGATTGACGGATTGGCAGACATGGGGCTGTTAAGACCAGAGCAGGTTGTTTATCGGAAGGTGGTGCGTGCAAAATACGCCTATGTCGTGCAAGACTTTGGTTATCGCCCTAATCTGGAAGTGGCAAAAGGATATGTAGATGGCCTGGGCATCATCAGCGCAGGGCGTGTGGCAGAGTTTAAGTATATCAATATGGATGAGGCTGTACATCAAGGACTAGCGAAAGCTAGACAACTCAATGGAGATAAAAAGTGAGAACGACAGAAGTTGAATCCCCCAAGTACCAATTCATACCAAAACATAAGCTTTACGTTGGAAGCAAAGAGACCATTTGTCCCTTTATGATACCACCTCATAGGCTTGATGGGGTTAAGGAGTGGTCCTTGGAATCTCTCATAAACGCTTTGCAAAATAATCTCGACAACAGGTTGCAAGCTCTTTGCAATGGCATTCTTATGGATATACCCTTTATCCTGACCTCCCCTTTTTTATACAAGTATAGCTATGTCAGTACAGGAAGGAGTATATCTAGTACATATCTATTACTGCGAAAGATACGCGAGTTGACAGGAAGTATACCAGATGGTGACACCATAGAGCGAATCGACCAATTGGCGGAGCGTAGAGTAATTGGAGTTGATGATGTAGCTTACGTTATTAGTGAAGGGCACAGAATTCTAGACGGTTTGGTGAGCAAATATGCTCCCACTACATCGCTTGTATCTGTCACGGTACCAGGTGTGTATGATCCTGGAGATTACAATAGATTGGCAAAAAGGAAGCAGGTAGTTCTTCAGTCTCTCCAAGAATACATCAATGATCGGATGGGGGACTATTTGGTAGGGGCGTATCTTCACGGAAGTATAGCCACATTGGATTTCACTGAGTATAGTGATCTTGATATTATGCTCATACCAAAGCGAGAAGTGATTTTAACACCTTCTAGGTTGAAAGAGTTCGCATATAGGAGTATTATCTTAAATACCTATTTCTATCAGTTTTATTTCTTACAGCATCACGGGCATGCTATAAAGTCCGAGTGTCTATTAGACTATTATGGCGCTTTTCTTCCACCAGAAGTCTTCAAATACTCAAGGGCTCTATATGGAGTGACCTCCCTGGATTTCAATCTAAGAGAGGCTTTCTTTGATCGTCTCAATAGAGCATGGCACTATATTAATATACTACGAGGATATATTCATAGGGATTTTGCCCAAGTTCGCAACTTGTGGCAACTTAGCACGCTGGTGTCTTTTGTCCTTATTGTTCCAGTACAGTATCTTGTGGTAATTGGAGAGTATACATACAAGAAATTCTCATTTGAGAAAGCCCGTTCTTACTTTTCCCAACCAGTATGGGAGGCTGTTGATATAGCGACTGAATTACGGTCCAGATGGCATTATGTCCCCTCACCTCGGGAACGGTTTATGGCTTTGGGGCTACTAGATTTAATGCATAACGCTACGCTGTATCAACAGGCGATTTCACGGTGGGCTCAACCGATACCGGAAGACTTGCAAAGGTGTGCCTCAGATTCGCGATTTTTTGAAAAGATAGCCCTGTTTACGGAAGGGGCGGCGGAAAAAATTTACGAGATTGGCAGAAATGTCTCGACGTAGTTCCTTACAAAGAACCAGCCAGATTGTCGTGAAGAACACGACTGTTTTGTTTGTCAGCCAGGCCGTCTCTTTGGCAAGCTCTGTAGTTTTTACAATTGCGGCAGCTCGCCTACTAGGTAACGTTGGCTTTGGACAATATGGGGTTATTATCTCATTCACCTCTATCTTTTTCGCACTGGGGGATCTAAAGTTATCGTTCAAGGCGGCAAGAGATGTTGCCAGAAACAGGGCGTTGGAATCAACTTATTTGTCCAACCTTCTCCCGCTGAGAATCATGCTCGCGTTTTTGGTTGTCGTTTTGGAAATCATTGTGTTGTCACTCGTACCCCTACAATCTCCTGATATTGCCAAGATCACTGTGATTTTTGCCCTTGGCAGGGGCTTGGATCTGGCGTCGTTAGGTGTCCGTTGGTGGTTCCAGGCATCTCAGGAGTTACAGTATGAAGCTTTATTAATAGCCCTAGCCAACGTGCTAAAAGCGGTAGGCGGCATTCTCGTCCTGCAGTGGGGCGGAGGATTAGCGGAGATTGGTTGGACGAGAGTGGGGATTTTTGCACTGCAGTTGGGATTGGGGTACACTTTGCTCAGGCGACGTGTTGGGAGAATTCGGTGGGCAATCAATTTGAGATTCTGGTATACCATTCTGATTGAAAACTGGCCGTTTGCACTAGGTCTGATCTTTGTACAAACGTACATCTATGTGGACAAAATTATGCTGTCTGCCCTTTGCAGTAATCAAGTTGTTGGTTGGTATAATGCGGCTCAACAGATCATAGTGCCTCTAAAGATCGTACCTATGGCTCTATCGCTAGCAATCCTGCCAGCATTTTCGGAGTTACACGGTCTTGACCTGGAAAACTTTAAGCGATTGCTGACACAGGTCATTCGTATGGTGTTCATATTGGTCCTCCCTATGGTGATTGGGATATCGGTCATAGCAGGGCCGATTATGGAACTAGTTTTTGGGACCGAGTACGTCAATGGCTCTCAGGCACTGACTGTCTTGGCATGGTCATTGCTCTTTTCCTTCCTGGGGCCTATTTTGGGCAAAGCAGTCATTGGCTCAGGGAATGAGCGATTTAACGCTCTGTTCACAGGCATCGGTCTCGTCGTGAATCTGACAAGTAATGTTGTCCTAATTCCTCGCTTGGCTCACGTGGGGGCTGCTATAAGTGTCCTCTTGTCAGAAGGAGTTGTGACCCTGCTAGCTGTGGGCTGGGGATGGAGACAGGAGTTTATCAAGCCCAATCTTTTGATCAAAGAAGTCGCCAAGCCAGTGCTGGCTTCTTTGCTAATGGGATTGGCGGTCTATGTGGGGAAATGGTTGAGCCTGGAAGTGTGGCTGCTTGTTGCTGCAGGTGTTGCAGTTTATTTCGTAGCCATGCTTCTCATTAAGGGTTTCACGCGACAGGACTTGTTGTTAGCAAAACAGGCGGTACGTGGTGGATCAAGGAGGTGAAAGAGAGTGAGCACCAAAACGCCATATACACAGCGATACCTGAATGAAGCGATGTTGATAATGAATCGCCTTGATCTGACAGCCATAGATACTCTGATAGATCTGCTAGTAAGCCTGAAGGGGCGTGGTGGGCGTCTGTTTTTCCTGGGCGCCGGGGGGGGGGCTGGACACGCTTCACACGCCGTCAACGACTTTCGCAAGATCGCCAACATTGAAGCCTATACGCCCACCGACAATGTCTCTGAACTCACCGCCCGCATCAATGATGAAGGGTGGGAATCCTGCTACGTCAACTGGCTCAGGGGCAGTCGGCTGAGCAGCAGCGACATGGTGTTCGTTTTCTCCGTAGGCGGGGGAAGTCTGGAGCACAACGTCAGCCCTAATCTGGTACGTGCACTGGAATACGCCAAGGAAGTGGGGGCCACCATTGGTGGTGTCGTGGGGCGAGACGGCGGTTACACCGCTCGGGTGGCCGATGCCTGCGTGGTCATCCCCACGGTTAACCCCAAAACAGTTACCCCCCATACGGAGTCCTTTCAGGCTCTGATCTGGCATTTGCTGGTCTCGCATCCCCGTTTACAATCTTCGGCGATGAAGTGGGAGTCGCTAGACTGAATCATGCGCCAGGCCGTTTTTCTCGACCGGGATGGCGTGTTGAATCGCGCTATTGTGCGAGAGGGCAAGTCCTATCCCCCTGCCAGCCTGGCTGAACTGGAGATCTTGCCAAGTGTGGCCAAGGCCTGTGCTGCGTTGCATAAAGCAGGCTTTTTGCTCGTTGTCGTGACCAATCAGCCTGATGTAGCCCGGGGGACTCAGCGGCGAGAGGTTGTAGAGGAGATCAATCAAGCTCTGTCAGACCAGTTATCGTTGGACGATGTTCAGGTGTGTTACCACGACGATGCGGACCGTTGTCCGTGCCGCAAGCCAATGCCTGGCTTGTTGTTGGAAGCTGCGCGAGATTGGCAAGTTGATCTGTCCGCCAGCTTTATGGTGGGGGATCGCTGGAAGGACATTGAAGCGGGACGACGCGCCGGATGCAAGACCATCTTTATAGATTACGCTTACGCAGAAAGAGAGCCAGATGACCCAGATTATCGGGCCAAATCTCTCGTAGAGGCAACGGATTGGATTCTGCGAAACCGTACAAAAGCTATGGAGGAACAACAAGTAATGGTGAGAAAATTGACCGATCTCAATGTCAAAATCTTTGCCGATGGGGCCGACAAGGCCGGGATGTTGGAGATGTATCGCCATCCATTGATTGAGGGCTTTACTACCAATCCAACTTTGATGCGCAGGGCAGGGGTTAGCAACTACCGCGTCTTTGCCCACGAGATCCTTGCCGCCATCCCTGACCGTCCCATCTCCTTTGAGGTTTTCTCCGACGAGTTCGACGAGATGGAACGTCAGGCGCTGGAGATTGCCTCGTGGGGCCAAAACGTCTACGTCAAAATTCCCATCACCAATACACGCGGGCAATCCTCCTGTGACCTGGTGCGCAAGCTATCACACGCCGGGGTAAAGTTGAACGTGACGGCTATGATGACCCTGGATCAGGTGCGCGACGTCAGCCAGTGCTTTGCTGAGGGATTATCCAGTTTCGTTTCAGTCTTTGCCGGTCGTATTGCGGATACCGGACGCGACCCTGTGCCCCTTATGGCGGCGGCAGTGGAATTGCTATGTCCTTATCCAAATCTCGAATTGATCTGGGCCAGCCCCCGTGAACTGCTAAACATCTTTCAGGCCGATGCTGTCGGATGTCACGTTATTACCGTGACTCACGGTGTCTTGAAGAAGCTCCCCCTGGTTGGCAAGGACCTGCACGAGTACTCGCTGGATACGGTCAAGATGTTCTACCGTGATGCGCAAGACGCAGGGTACAATCTGTGATAGGAGCGTAGAATGACTGCACCCAAAGTTTCCATCGTGATTACAACGTGGAATCGCAAGGGAGAGACAGAGAAGACCTTGCGTGAACTGGGGCATCAGGGGTATCCGAACCTGGAGATCATTGTCGTGGATAATCACTCCACGGACGGCACGGTGGAGATGATCCGTCAGGAATTCCCATACGTGCGTTTGATCAATATGCCCACTCCTACGTATGGACCGTGTGAGTCTATGAACGTAGGGTTTGCCAATGCCACGGGGGAATATGTTGTGGTGTTGGATGATGATTCGCATCCAGAACCGGGTGTGATTGCGAAGACGATCGAGGAATTTGATCAAGATCCTAGTATTGGAGCAGTAGCATTTAAGATTACCACCTCCGCGCCTCAACCGGGGACTTCACGGTATAGTGATTTTAGGGGCGATGATCCGCTCGAAGATGTGCCAGTTTGGCGCGGGTGTGGATCTGGCATACGGCGTGAGGTTCTGGAAAAGATTAATTACTATTCAAAGGTTTTCTTCACCTACGAAAATGAAGTGGATGCGGGGATCAAGCTGCACCTGGAGGGATACCGTATCAAATATCAGCCGAGTCTAGTAGTGCACCATCGTCTTTCGCAAGTCAATCGTGGGAATTGGCGGATGGTCTATTTTGGCCTTAAGAACGACTTGTTGTTGATTTGGAAATATCTGCCACTTGGCCTGAAGATCCATTTGACGATAAGTAAACTACTTACCGTTGGCTTTAGTGCGATTCGGTGGAGATGCTTTGGGCATTACTGGCGGGCAATCTGGGATGCCTGTAGGCAGCGGAAAGAGTTTTACGCCGAGTACAAGATTCGTGCAGACGTAGACAGGCGACAAATCGTAAAGTGGATGATCCCTTTCGTGAGAGCTAATACCCTGCGGGCTACTATAACAAAGCTCTTCGCTGAGATGCCTTAACGCATTAAGGCAAAGATTGTACGTGCCTGATCGAGGCCCCCGTCGCGGAGGTGTATCAGGTAAGGGATAATCACTTTGACACAATACTCTTGCCTGCAATGCCTTCAGCGACGAGAGTTGAGAGCTTTGGGGAACGAACGTGTCACTTTCACCACAGCGCCTTGTCGCACAGTTTCTACATTCTTTTCAGGGTATTATTTCTGCCTCAGTGGATGATTCCGGTTGAGCGAGGTTTAGCTACGTCTATCAGAGGTTAGTGGACATTGGATACTATTAGCAGCAGATTAGTGACACGACATAGCAGTCACTCTAAACAGTGGTGGACACTCGTGCTGTTTATTGTTATGGCACTTGGCAGTGGTTTGTTGGTATCTATCTCCCCTGGTGGGGTGATCATCGTCATAATGGGGTTATCCTTCCTCCTTGTCGTCTGGAAGAAGGTAGAATTAATTGTATATCTGTGGATGTGCTCACCCGTCCTCTATGCGTACAGAGTTGAAGTGGGCTCTGTTCCTCTGAATCTCTATCGTGCTCTTTTTGTTCTCTTGGTTCTGACGTTGCCATTTCGATCATTTGGACCTGGTTCTTTCTTTCAAAAGGGAAGGAGACATCATTTAAGGGTGTATATAAGGACTATGCTCTGTCTGTTGCTACTGTTCGTTGTTTTCGCCCTGGGATGGATCCGAACCCAACCTCAATTCATGAGCTTCGCTACGTCCCGGTTGGTGAATGTATCCTTCGCGTTGGGCACACTTTTCTATTTATTACACTTCGTGAACGGAGAGGAACGGCTGCGTGGTATTGTGAAGGCCTACTTGGTATCATCTACGTTCCTTGCTGGATACGGAGTTTACGAAGGATTATCGTGGTTCGTGACAGGCGTTCGTCCCTCCTTGCCCTTTTCTCAATTCGCGGTTTCAGAGGTAGCATATAAGCTATCAGTAGTTGGCGACCTTGGCCTTCCGCGTGTGGAGTCTTTTGTCCATGATGCCAATCATTTAGGATTGCAATTGGTTATTGCTGTTCTATTTCTCATGTCGTACTTGCGAGAGAAGAGCAGACCTCGTTTTCGATACATTCTCATCTTCGCAATCTTAGTTGACGTTGCCTGTATAATACTCACGGTTTCTCGGAGTGCGATTCTGTCGCTTGGCATCGGGCTTCTATTGCTTCAGTTCAAGAGGTATGGTGTCTCAGGTAATCGGTGGGTGAGAGGGGCGATGGTTGGCACTGTTGTCATCTTGTTATTTGTTGTGTTATACTTCACAGTCCCCATTATCTCTACATACACAGATGGGATCCTCTTCCGCTTGTTGGGGAAGGGAACAACAGGTTCTGGAATTGGACGCATAGCTCACGCAAAAGAGGGCTTGGAGGCATTTTTGAGCTCTCCCATTATGGGAATCGGAATGGGGAATCCGATTCCTTCAAAGGCTGGCGGGTATATGACACATACACACTCGTTTTACCTTACCATTTTGGTGAGGTATGGAGTTGTGGGGATGTTGATAGTTGGTGCTTTTCTGTGGCCGTTGATTCGAGAGGCGGTAAAGACGGTTCTATTCTCAAGGGGGAAGGGTCTTGCTCTTGGCTTTTCTATCGGCGCACTGGCGCTTCTGGGTTTTCAAATCATCTACAACGCTCTATTCTCAGAGACAATCTGGCCGACATTTTCGATCTTGTACATTTGGGCGTTGCTTCACGAACAAAAGCATAAGAGGGGACGGCAGAGCGTGAAGACGCTCTCTGTGCTAAGATAGGTGAGACAATTCTACCCCAGAAATTAGTGTAGAATAGAGGGCATAGTTCTGGGTTATAAAGAGGATGTTTGTGAGACTGTTCGATAGTGGGGGGGAACTCGTTGAGGAAGAATATAAATCTCTTAGCTATCGCTGCTGCAGTAATGAGTTGTTTACTTGTATTTGAAGTATCTGGGCCATTGCTACTGAATTGTGCTAATCTTGCATTGCTCCAACACATGGCAGGTACCGCTGATACAAAACGGCGTGGGTGTATTGATTTAGGGTCAATCGAGTCCATTATCGGCCTGGCTAGGAGCTGGGGGGCAAGCAGCGAAAGGGTAAGCCTGGCTATGGCCCATGTGCATTGGCAGGGAAAAGACTTGGCACTCGTTAAAGAGGAGTTATCTGATCTGGCAGTTATGCGTCCGAAGGACTTGGGAATTTTACTCTGGCTAGCAGAAGCGTATGAAATGACCGGCGATTGGGTTTCTGCTGATGAAACGTACAGTCAGGCAGCGGCTATCGCGCCCCAGACGGGTGGCTGGTTAAACGCCTGGCATCAAGCCAATGCTTATCAACAGAAAGAAAACTGGGAACTTGCTGTCCAGGAATACCGACGAGCCGTGGCATTGCTAGCAGGTCAGAAACAACACTTTTGCCGGTATCTGGATCGCGCCCTAGTGGAGCTATATCGGCAGAAAGTAATGGATAATCCCGAAGATGCGGAGTCTCGTTATCTTTTCTGGCGGTTTTTGGAAAGAGTAGAAGGGCTTGAATCACGAGTAGCCAAACGAGAGCGAGATATCCTTCTCCAGAATCCTGCTTTGCTCTCGTCTTTATCTGGCGACCAGTGCGGACAGGTGCTTTTGTCACGGGCAAGATATATGGAATACCTTGGAGATATACCATCTGCGATAGAAGGTTACGAGCAAGCTCTGGCTTGCCCATCTAAGATTCCCGAGGTGTATGCCCGTTTGCTCACGTTATATCAATCATATGGTTATGAAGACGCTAGAGCGCAATTGGAACAGAGGTTAGCGGGATTGTCTCCAGACTATCTGGTGACAAATGGCTCTGTGAACAATTGGAGGATTGTCGGATTTGATGTTGACGAAGATATTTTGGTCACAGGAGCATCGTTGCCATTTTGCATATACTGGACGAGGGATACACCTATAACTACAACTGCAAAGTATGGTCAGTATATCTTGAATGACTTTCTGATAGAGTGCAAGGATATAGTGAACCTGGCACCTAATGCGGGTTTTGAGTGGGACAATGCAGAGGCCATCGGGTTTCCTGTAGGGTATTACCCGAAAGATCTCTATCAAGCTCCAGAGACTAACCATGTGGTTTCCACTGATGATCGAGATGGACAACGAACCCAAGTTCTGATATTGCATAATGATTTGGTGAACCGACGTACTGGAGTTTTCTCCTACGATATCCCTGTGACACCAGGAGCGTCATTCTTGATGGGGGGAAGGATTCGCTCTGAGGGCGGTCGTGCCCATCTCGGAGTGAATTGGCGAGATGGAAATGGTGGATCGTTGCGCTATGAATATGTGGCCAGGGATGTTATTCCCAAAGAGTGGAGACATTATGCTGGTCTTCTTGTTGCCCCCCCCAATGTGCGAAAAGGCAATGTAGTGTTGATTAATTGGGAATCTGAAAGGCGCGCGTTTTTTGATAACATTTTGTTTGTTGAGGTATATGGCCCAGATTTTGCAGAGTCTTTGGAGTAGGCTAATGACCACCACTGCAATTCTGATAGGTAAATCCGCGTCTCCATAAGACTGATTTAGTCGCCTTACTGCCGAGAGTCATTACCGATTTATTTGAGGTATATAATGCGCTTCAAAAAAAAGATTGTAATCATTGGTTTAGATGGTGGGGCATGGTACATATTGGACAAGTTCATACGGGCAGGCGATATACCTAACCTGGACAAGATCGTTGCAGAAGGTGGTCGGTCCCCGTTGTTGTCCACCTACCCGCCTATTACTGCACCTGCGTGGACAACTATGCGGACGGGTGTTAACCCTGGGAAACACAGCATTTTTGGGTTTACCCAGCCTTCGTTCGGTAAGGGAAACAGCATAAAGGGCAGGGATGTTTTGCTTGTGGATGCGAGGGCAATCAGGGCCCCATCACTTTGGCGCATATTGAGTAACTATGATGAAAGGGTCGGAGTATTCAACGTCCCATTCACTTACCCTGTTGAGAAGGTGAATGGTGTATTGATTGCAGGGTCTATGACCGGGGGTGAACAGGCCCAGTCTTACCCAGAGGATTGCATTGCAGAGATAGTTGCCAAGACGGGAACGCGATACTTCGAACGAGCAGTTGAAGATGGCATCTCCCAGTCCGATGGCTACGTCAGGCATCTGATAAATACGGTACGCGAGCAGCGGAAGATTGACCGATATCTATTGCAACACTATGATTTCGGGTTCTACAAGACCGTGTACACTCAAACTGATCCACTTCAGCATATGTTTCTGAAGTATATTGATGAGAACCATCCAGGCTATGTTTTGCCATCCAAGTCGATGGGTGATTTGATTCGGGAATTGTACCACGAAATTGACATATCTATTGGAATGATCACTCAGTTGGCTGGCAATGACGCCCTGATCCTAATTGTTTCAGACCATGGCTTTCAGCCAGCCGCTAGACGATTCTACGTGAATAACCTCCTGTTCCAGCGAGGCTCGCTGGCCGTTCACCAACGAGGGAATAGCCGCCATTCAAGCTTTGCACAGAAGTTGATCAACACTGCGGGTGCCATCGGTGCGCATAGATTGCTTCGTTTATTGAGTTACGATAGAAGACGCAAGCTCAAGAGAGCTTTATCGTCTGCAACCACGTTCTCAATCGACTACGGCAGGACGCGCTTGTTTGCAGATTCGAACCAAATGGGTATTTACTCAATGCCGGGAGTAGAAGTTTCTGAGATTTGGGAAGTTCAGTCGCAGTTGTCAGAACTGAGGGAGGGCAAAGATTATGTCTTTGAATCTGTGAAGTTGGGTAGAGATGTCTATTCAGGACCTTTTACCACCTCTGGCCCCGATTTGGTCTTCTTGCCCAAAGCTCCTTATGAAGTACGGGCTGATCTCACGGGTAGAGTGCTCTTTGAGGATCAGCCAATCTATGCTCAAAACGGCACGCATAGCTTTGAAGGCATTCTGACCAGCAATCAGAGAGGAGTCAAGATTGATGCTGCCAGGA
The DNA here is from genome assembly GCA_964412395.1 of uncultured Anaerolineales bacterium. Taxonomy (GTDB): domain Bacteria; phylum Chloroflexota; class Anaerolineae; order B4-G1; family B4-G1; genus CAYPOY01. The sequence goes on from CAYPOY010000045.1 coordinate 14,748, forward strand.
GGATACCAGAATTAGTAGATATCGCTCCAACCGTGCTATATGCAATGGGGTATCCAATACCTGATTACATGGACGGGAGGGTCATTGATGAGCTATTCCCATCGGATTGGCTCACGCGGTATCCTGTGCGCCGTTCTGACGCCATTGATGTGAAGTCCCAAGAAGAAGCGGGTTCCGCTGATTTGTATTCTGACGAAGAAGCGGAAATAATTCATCAGAGATTGGCAGATCTTGGATATCTATAGCAGCAGATTAGCAGCGTAGCCTAGATTGGTAGGAGAACTCGCTCTGAGGGCGGTCGTGCTCATCTCGGAGTGAATTGGCGGGATGAGAGCGACAAGTCATTGCGCTATGAATACGTAGCCAGGGGTGTTAATCTCGCCAAGTGGACACATTATGCTGGCCCTCTTGTCGCAGTCCCATGTTCGTCATCTCCTCTGGAGTAGATACAGCGTTTCGCCTATTCTGCTCAAGAGGCGTCCCATGTCCATTTTCGCCAGAGTCAAGTTACTAATTATCTCTGTTTAGTCGAGGTGACCCAACTATGGGATTGAAAAGCTCTCAGCCTTCTCTTATTCTTGTCGGCCCTCTGCCCCCTCCATACGGCGGGCCTTCGGTCCACTTCCAGATGTTAGTGGAAGAGGTGGATAAGCGCTCCATTTCTTGTGATGTCGTTGATCTGACCAGCAAGAGATTTCAGAGCAACGTATTTGCACTGGGCCGAGTATGGGAGTATGTGGGTATTCTGAGAGATTACTTTCAGAAGACTCTTTTTGGTAAAAGGACAGTCTATATCCTCATCGCTCAGTCCCGTTCTGGTTTTTTCCGCGATCTGTTGATGATCTGGTTTGCCTGGCTTAATAGGCATCGGATCATTTGTCATCTGCGTGGTGGTAACTATGGTAACTTTTATGCCGCACAACCTCATTGGCTGCAGTGGCTGATACGTCGAACCCTACGTAGAGTTGATACTATTGTGGTGTTGAGCAAACGATTGGTAGATATGTTTGACTTTGAACCATTGTTAAAGCCCAAGATTCGCGTTGTGCCTAATGGTTTGCCATTTGCAGTAACTGCGCCCGTCGAACCGAAAACACTGCCCGTCAATCAATCGGAACCGATCCGGTTGCTATACCTTTCTAACCTTGTCGAATCCAAAGGGTATTTGGACCTCCTTGAAGCCGTTCACATTCTGGTGGGTCAATACGGCTTGAATATTCAGTGTCATTTCTGCGGTGCTTTTATGGCCAATCCGTCTGATGATGTACGCGTAAGGAGCGTTGAGCATGGGCAAAAGTTGTTTGAGAACTATGTGCAAGAGCAATGCCTGCAAGAGTATGTAGAATACAAAGGAACCGTGTCTGGAGTGGCAAAGATATACGAACTTGGGCAAGCACACTTTTTTGTCTTGCCGACCAACTATAGCAATGAAGGGCAACCCGTGTCAATTATCGAGGCTATGGCCTATGGCAATGTGGTTATATCCACTGATTACCGAGCTATTCCGGACATGGTGGTGGATGGTGTGACGGGACGTTTGGTTCCTTATGGGCAACCCGAGGTGAGCGCACATACCATTGCCGACTTGGTGGCCAATCCTTGGCAATATCGGGATATGAGTAGAGCAGCTATCGAGCGCTATCAACAGAAATTCACACGGGAGGCTTATTTGGCTCGCATTATACCTTTGCTTCAGGCCAGTGGTGCATAAGCGAGGTGATTAGGAAATCTATTGGCGACTTGCAGATTGTGTGAAAGGGGTTTGATGAGAGTATTGACCCTATCCCAGTGGTACATCCCCGAACCTGATATCAAAATTCACTTGTTGGCTCAAGACCTTGCGGCTCGTGGTCATCAGGTGACCTCTATCACTGGGTTTCCCAACTACCCGCAAGGGCGTATTTATCCAGGTTACCGCCAACGGTTTTGGCAGTGGGAACGTAAGGATGGTATGCGAGTGCTACGCTTGCCACTCTACCCCGACCACAGCCGCTCTAAGGTGCATCGGACGCTGAACTACCTTAGTTTCGCCGCCTCCGCAGCGTTGCTGGGACCGGCGCTATGTGGTCCGGCCGACGTGATGTGGGTCTATCATCCGCCGCTCACCGTGGGCATACCAGCCTGGTGGATTGGCCTGTTGCGACGAGTTCCCTTCATCTACGAGATTCAGGATATGTGGCCGGAAACAATGGCTGCCACCCGGATGATCTCGAATGGCCTGGTCGTGGACTGGTTGGGCAAACTGGCAAAATTTGTCTACCAACGAGCTGCCGCCATCACGGTGATTTCTCCGGGTTTTAAGCAGAACCTGATCGCCAAAGGTGTGCCTTCTGAAAAGATACACGTGATCTCCAACTGGGCCGACGAGGAAATTTATCGTCCAGTATCGCCAGACCTGACCCTGGCGGACCGGCACAAGTTAAGAGGGCGGTTCAACGTTATCTATGGTGGCAATCTGGGCGCAGCGCAAGCAATGGGCAATGTGCTGGCAGCGGCAGCGCTATTACGTGATCTGCCAGAAGTACAGTTTGTGTTGATTGGCGATGGTGTGGACGAGGCGGCGTTGCGGCGACAGGCAACCGAACAAGGACTAGATAATGTGCATTTCGTTGGTCGCCAGCCAGTAGAGCGGATGCCATACTTTTTCGCACTGGCCGATGTACTGCTAATTCATCTAAGGCGTGACCCGCTGTTTGAGATTACCATCCCCGGTAAGACCATTGCCTACCTGGCGTGTGGGAGGCCGATTCTTGGTGTCGTAGCAGGCGATGCGGCAGACGTGGTGCAGGATGCTGGCGCGGGGCTGATTTGTCCGCCAGAGGACCCAGCAGCCCTGGCCCAGGCTGTGCGTGATCTTTTTGCAATGCCTGCTGAACAGCGTGAGGCAATGGGGCAGGCAGGGCGGCGGGCTTTTCTTGAAAACTACACCCGCCAGGTTCTGGTAGATCGGTATGAGGCGTTGTTTCAAGAGGTAATGCAGCGTTATAGACCCAACGGTGGGTGATTCGGTCATAAAAGGATAGCAAATATTATGAAAACTCTGGTTACTGGTGGCGCTGGTTTTATCGGTTCCAACATTGTCCGTCTTTTGGTTAAAGAAAGTCATGAGGTAACAGTACTGGATAATCTGTTATCTGGCTATCGTAGCAATATTGATCCTTTTCGTGAAATCAAGTTTGTCGAGGGGGATGTGCGCGATGCAGGGACTGTGGCCCAGGTGATGGATGGTGTGGAAGTGGTTTTCCATCTTGCGGCGTCGGTGGGCAATACGCGCTCCATTGAGCATCCAATTGAGGATTCGGAAATCAATGTAATCGGCACGTTGCGTGTGCTGGAGGCAGCTCGGAGCGCAGGAGTGCGCAAGATCATCTTTTCATCGTCGGCGGGTATCTTTGGGGAACTAAAGACCCTCCCGATCCAGGAGGATCACCCAGTGGAGCCCGATTCACCTTATGGAGCCAGCAAATTGGCGGCAGAAAAGCTCTGCCTGGCTTATGCCAAGCTCTATCCCCCATTGGAGTGCGTTTGCCTGCGTTACTTTAACGTATATGGTATCAATCAGCGCTACGATGCCTACGGTAACGTCATTCCTATCTTTGCCCACCGGATGTTGCATAATATGCCGGTGATTATTTTCGGTGATGGAGAACAGACTCGTGATTTTGTAAATGTGCGGGACGTGGCGCAGGCCAATTACAAGGCGGCCCTGGCGCGAAGGGTCTCCGGCGCTTTCAATATTGCAAGCGGTACGCGCATTACGATCAACCGTTTGGTAAAAATGATGATTGAGGCCAGTGATATTGAGCCAGTTGTGGAATATGGACCGCCTCGCAAGGGCGACGTGCGTCACAGTCTGGCGGACGTCTCGGCGGCCAGAGCGACTTTTGGGTATGAGCCTGCTGTGGGGATGGAGGAAGGTCTGGCAGAGTATATGGAATGGGCCGCCAATGAACTGAAAGGAGTGTAGTAACGATGCGTGTTTTGATTTTGGGCGGGGAGGGGATGCTGGGGCACAAAGTGTTCCAGGTGCTGAGCAAGCGATTCGAGACGTTTGCCACATTTCGGGATTTCAACGGTTTGTGGCGTCGTTACCCGATGTATGCAGACGCAGATCCAAGCCGCACCGTCGGTGGCGTAGACGTGATGGACTTTGACACCGTGATCCGCACCTTTGCCCAGGTAAAGCCTGATGCGGCCATCAATTGCATCGGCATCATCAAGCAACTGAAAGAAGCTAAGGATCCGATTATCAGCATCAACCTGAACTCGCTTTTCCCGCACCGTTTAGCAGAACTTTGCGCCGCGACGGGGACGCGCATGTTGCACATGAGCACAGACTGCGTGTTCAGTGGGGACAAAGGGAACTATACCGAAGAGGACGTATCTGACGCCGAGGATTTGTACGGGCGAACGAAACTGCTGGGCGAGGTGAACCGCGAGGGATGTCTGACTATGCGCACCTCGATCTTTGGACGTGACTTTGCCAAACAGAGCGCCTTGCTAGAGTGGTTCCTTAGTAATCGCGGCAGGCAGGTGCGGGGTTATGTAAACGCGATTTACACCGGCTTCCCCACACGAGTGCTCGCCCGCATTATGGGGGACTTGATCGCAGATTACCCCTACCTGTCGGGTCTATACCAGGTCTCTAGTGATCCCATCAACAAGTACGACCTTTTGGTCAAGATCCGCGATGCTATGGGATTGGACATCGAGATCGAGCCCGATGAGGATTTTCACTGCGACCGCAGTCTGGATTCGTCCCGCTTCCGGGCAGAGACCAGTTATACCATTCCCAGTTGGGATGAAATGATCGCGGAACTGGCACAGGATGATACACCCTATGATGAATGGAGAGAACAGTATGCAACCACTTGAAGGTAAACGGATTCTGGTGACCGGCGGCACCGGATCGCTGGGGCAGACGCTGGTGCGCCGGCTGTTGACCGGTGAGATGGGCCATCCGGCCAAGGTCACCGTCTTTTCCCGCGACGAGGCCAAACAACACTACATACGCCTGGAATATCTGCAGCGCCACGCGGCCACCGACGAGGTCATCTACCGCAACTCACAGGAGTTACTGGCGTTTCGCATCGGCAACGTGCGCGACTATTCTTCGGTCTTGAGAGCAGTGCGTGAAGCAGACGTCGTTTTCCACGCTGCGGCGCTCAAACAGGTGCCCACCTGCGAATACTTCCCATTCGAAGCCGTGCTGACCAACGTCGTCGGCCCCCAGAACGTCGTGCGCGCCATCCAGGAGAACACCAACTCGGTTGAATTGGTGATCGGCGTCTCCACGGACAAGGCCTGCAAGCCGGTCAACGTGATGGGTATGACCAAGGCGTTACAGGAACGTATCTTTATCGAGGCCAACCGGAATTGTCCACGCACTCGTTTCCTATGCGTGCGCTACGGTAACGTCATCGCCTCGCGTGGGTCGGTCATTCCTCTCTTTCTAGACCAGATTCGACAGGGTGGCCCGGTGACAATTACCCTCAAAAAGATGACACGCTTCCTCCTCAGCCTCGACCGGGCGGTGGACACTGTTTTTGCAGCCGTGCGCACGGGACTGGCCGGAGAGACCTATATACCGCAAGTTCCAGCGGCGCGCATGGTGGACGTGGCCCAGGTTCTGATCAACGGGCGAGACATTCCCATTATTTACACCGGCATTCGGCCCGGCGAAAAGGTACACGAAATCATGGTCTCGGAAGAGGAACGTCATCGTACTATCGAGCGGGATGGCTATTACGTCATCTGCCCGATCCTGCCCGAGTTGCGCCAGGCGACCATTGACCAGCCAGTCCTGACCGGCGAGTACTCCTCGGCCAACGTGACGCTCGATCACGATGGGCTGCGGGCGCTGTTGGCACCCTATCTGGAAGGCGAACCGGCGGGGGTGGTGGCTTGAGGGTGATGACCCTATTCGGCACCCGGCCGGAGATCATCCGGCTGAGCGTGATTATCAAGCACCTGGATCGCTTCTGCGAGCAGGTGCTGGTGCATACCGGCCAGAACTATGACGAGAACCTGAGCGACGTCTTCTTCCGCGAGCTGGATCTGCGCCAGCCAGATCTGTACCTGGGCGTGCGGGCGTCCGATTTCGCCAGTCAGGTGGGTCAGATCATCGCTCGTTCCGGTGAGGCACTGGATCAGGTGCAGCCCGACCGGTTGCTTATCCTGGGCGACACCAACAGCGGCCTAGCCGCCATCGTCGCCGCCCGACGCGGCATCCCGGTCTTTCACCTGGAGGCCGGCAACCGCTGTTACGACGACCGCGTGCCAGAGGAGATCAACCGTTGCATCATTGACCATTGCAGCAACGTGCTGATGCCCTACACCCACCGCAGCAAGGAGAACCTGCTGCGCGAGGGCATTGAGCGCGAGCGCATCTTTGTCATCGGCAACCCGATCTATGAGGTGCTCAATACGTATGCCGCTCAGATTGAGACCAGCGATGTTTTGAGCCGTCTGGACGTGCAATCCCGCGGGTATTTCCTGGTTACCATGCATCGGGCCGAGAATGTGGACGATCCCGCCCGTTTGGAGCGGATGCTGCGGGGGCTGGCGCTGGTCGCCGACACATATCAGCAGCCTATGGTGGTCAGCCTGCATCCCCGCACTGCCGATAAGATGAGCGGGTTCGGCCTGGATCCCCAATCGGAGCGGGTACGGCTGCTCACGCCACTGGGCTTTTTCGATTTCGTCAAACTGGAGCGTAACGCTTGCTGCGTGCTCAGCGACAGCGGCACGGTGCAGGAGGAGTGTTGCATCTTCAAGGTGTCCAACGTCACCATTCGAGACGTGACAGAGCGAGCGGAAACGATCGAATGCGGCAGTAACGTATTGACTGGCAGTGATCCGGAGGCAATCCTGCGTGCTGTGGACATTGCGCTCAACTCGGCACGCGATTGGGTACCACCTGCCGAGTACGTGGAGCAGCACATTTCGACCGCCGTGACGAAGATCGTGTTGGGGTATCACTACCGCCCACGGTAACAAGGATGGATGATCAGCGACTTAAATGCACTCTTGACCTAGCCCTGACTATCCCAGCCCTTGTCATCCTCTCACCACTGCTGGGCCTGGTTGCCGTGGCCATGCGGCTGACCCTGGGGTCTCCCGTTCTCTTCCGCCAGGTGCGCCCCGGCCTGCACAGTAGAGCGTTCACCATCTACAAGTTCCGCACTATGACTGATGCCCACGACGCTCAGGGCAACCTGCTGCCCGACTCGCAGCGCCTGACGCCTTTGGGCCGCTTCCTGCGTAGCACCAGCCTGGACGAACTGCCAGAACTGTTCAACGTGCTGAAGGGTGACATGAGCCTGGTAGGGCCACGCCCTTTGTTGATGCAATACCTGGATCGCTACACCCCAGAGCAGATGCGCCGTCACGAGGCGAGGCCCGGCATCACCGGTTGGGCGCAGGTCAATGGGCGCAACGCCATCACCTGGGAGCAAAAGTTCGCGCTGGATGTGTGGTACGTGGATCACCGGTCCTTGTGGCTAGATTTGAAGATCATCGCCCTGACGGTGTGGAAGATCCTCAAGCGCGAGGGGATCAGCCAGCCGGGACAGGCGACGATGGAGGAGTATATGGGGGGCGGTATCTCTCACTCCACGTCACTCCCAACGACGGATGGAAGAGCATAGTATGCGCGTCCTCATCGTTGGCGCTGGCGGTCATGCCCAGGTGGTCGCGGATATTCTGCTGCGTATGCGGGACGTTGGGGCCAACTTGACGCCTATAGGTTATCTGGACGATGATTCGGCACTGGCGGGGCAAGAACTTGTTGGCTTGCCTGTCCTGGGTGCTGTTGACCATCTGTCTGCTGTCGCTCACGATGCGCTCATCGTAGCCATTGGTGACAACGTGACCCGCCAGCGATTATTCGAGACGCTGCAAGGCCGAGGGGAGTGTTTTGTCATCGCCTGTCATCCCAGTGCTGTCATTGCCCCCGACGTACAAATTGGGTCTGGCAGTATGATCTGTGCTGGTGTGGTGGTCAACCCTGGCAGCATAGTAGGTACTAATGTCATTCTGAACACCGGCTGCACGGTTGACCACCATAACCGGATCGGTGATCACGCCCACATTGCGCCTGGCGTTCACCTGGGGGGCGAGGTGAGCATTGGCGAAGGAACGTTGGTTGGCATTGGGG
>CAYPOY010000046.1:0-8491 GCA_964412395.1 uncultured Anaerolineales bacterium
GGTCGGAGACCTTCGCCCAACGGTCACGGTCACCATCACCGGCACAGTCGACTCCTCGACGGCAGCGGGAACGATTACCAATACCGCTGGCGTGACAGCCACCACAACCGACCCCGACACATCGGACAATACGGCTGAAGAGGACACGACGATCAGCACCGAGGCTGACCTGGAAGTCACCAAGTCCGTCGACAATCCCACCCCCAACGAAGGCGACACCATCGTCTATACCATCACTGTCACCAACGACGGGCCCAACACTGCCACCGGGGTGACCATCACCGACACCCTGCCCTCCGGTGTCACCTACTTCTCCTACAGCGCCTCCCAGGGCAGCTACAACAGTGGCACTGGAGAGTGGGATGTGATGGGCTCGGTCGGAGACCTTCGCCCAACGGTGGTCGCCACCCTGGCCCTCACCGCCACCGTAGACGCGGACACCGGTGGCTCCATCATCTCCAACAGCGCCGAGGTCTACGCCGTTGACCAGGCCGACCCCGACTCCACCCCCAACAACCACGCCCCGGGTGAGGACGACCAGGACAGCGCAGACATCACTGTCCAGAGCGCTGACCTGGAAGTCACCAAGTCCGTTGATAATCCCACCCCCAACGAAGGCGACACTATCGTCTATACCATCACCGTCACCAACGACGGGCCCAACGCTGCCACCGGGGTGACCATCACCGACACCCTGCCCTCCGGTGTCACCTACTTCTCCTACAGCGCCTCCCAGGGCAGCTACAACAGTGGCACTGGAGAGTGGGATGTGATGGGCTCGGTCGGAGACCTTCGCCCAACGGTGGTCGCCACCCTGGCCCTCACCGCCACCGTAGACGCGGACACCGGTGGCTCCATCATCTCCAACAGCGCCGAGGTCTACGCCGTTGACCAGGCCGACCCCGACTCCACCCCCAACAACCACGCCCCGGGTGAGGATGACCAGGACAGCGCAGACATCACTGTCCAGAGCGCTGACCTCGAAGTCACCAAGTCCGACTCACCCGACCCGGTGATCGCGGGTAACAACCTGACATATACACTCACCATCACCAACAACGGCCCCTCCGACGCCACGGGGGTCATCTTAACCGACATCTTGCCGACCAACGTGACCTTCATCTCGTCCGCGCCTGGCTCGCCTACTTGCATGGAGTCGAGCGGCACGGTTACCTGCACCCCCGGTATCCTCGCCAGTGGCAACAGCATAACGGTCACCATCGTCGTCACCGTTGATTCCTCCACGACGGCGACAATCACCAACACAGTGGGTGTCACGGCTATCACGAGCGATCCTGACCCGTCGGACAACGCGGCCGACGAGGCCACCACAGTTGATACCGAGGCCGACCTGGCGATCACCAAGACCGACGACCCCGACCCGGTCGTCGCTGGCAACACCCTGACCTACACCCTCACCATCACCAACTACGGGCCTTCGGACGCCACCGGCATCACCGTGACCGACACGCTGCCAGTGAGCGTCACCTTTGGCTCGGCCACCCCCAGCCAGGGCGGCCCTTGCAACGAGACAGACGGCACCATCGCCTGCCCCCTCGGCAGCCTGGGGGGCTCGGTCGGAGACCTTCGCCCAACGGTCACGGTCACAGTCACTGTCACTGTTGACCCCCTGGTGCTGCATGGGACATCCCTGGCCAACGAGGCAGACGTGACAGCCACCACGCCCGACTCCAACACGGCCAACAACATCGTCGCAGAAGACACCGACGTACACGCCGAGGCCGATCTAGCCGTCACCAAGACTGACAACCCCGATCCGGTGGTCGCTGGCGAGACTCTGATTTACACCCTCACCATCACCAACAACGGCCCCTCCGACGCCACCGGTGTCACCGTAACCGATACACTGCCGGCGGAGGTGATCTTCGACGCGGCCAGTGCGGTCTGCACCTACGACCCGATTGAACACAGCGTCACCTGCAACGTCGGCCCCCTGGCCGTGGATGTCACTGCGACGATTACCACCACCGTCACCGTCACCAGCCCCCTGCCCAACGGTACAGTCTTCACCAACACCGCCACCATTGACAGCGACCAGACCGACCCCAACGATGAGAACAACAGTGCCCATGCACAGACCACGGTCCAGTCCGCGCCGATCCTGAGTCTTGTCAAGAGTGATGGCCCTGACCCGGTGGAGGCCGGCGCGCAATTGATTTACACTCTGACGTACACCAACACGGGCAACGAAACCGCCACCGGCACAGTCATCACCGACGTGCTGGACAGCCACGTCACCCACTTTGACGCCGATCCACCTGCTCAGGGTACTGGTCACACCCGCTATTGGCCGATAGACGACCTGATCCCCAACAGCCCCAGCCAGATCCGCATCACCGTCACCATCGCCAGCCCCCTGCCCAACGGCACAATGCTGACCAACACCGCCTGGCTGGATGCTGATCAAACCGCACCGTTTTCCACCACCCAGGAAACGACCGTCCACTCCAACCCAGTGCTAACCATCACCAAGACGGACAACCCGGACCCCGTTAACGCGGGTGGGATTCTACGTTACACCCTCATCATCACGAATAGCGGCAACGAAAACGCCACCTCTATCACCGTCACCGAGCAATACGATCCTAACGTTTCGTTCCTTTACTCCAACCCAGACCCCGACCCTGGCAGTGGGGGCCAGGTGTGGACCTTCCCGACATTGATAGTAGGCAACCCTGAATCCATAGACGTTTTCGTCCAGGTAACTGGCGCTCTCCCTGTGGGTACGGTCCTGATCAACCAGGTAACGCTTGACAGCGACCAGACTACGCCTGTCACCGCTACCGAAACCACGTCTGTAACTTCAGCATCAGAGTTGACGGTCTACAAGTTGGATTCACCCAATGATAATGTCCAGGCTGGCGCGGACCTCATATACGTCATCAACTATCAGACTTCTGGAACAGCCCCCGCCGAGGACGTGGTAATCACAGAGACGTATGACAGCCGGGTGACCTTTCTCTCTGCGAGCAAGACCCCGATAACCGGGACCAACAACGTTTGGGACATTGGCCACCTGGATGTAAACGCGTGGGGTAACATCATAGTGACAGTGCGCGTGGACACGCCCCTCGCGAATGGCACCATACTGACCAATCGCGTGACGATTGACAGCGCCGACACGTCCCCACGGAGCTTCACGGAGACCACGAGTGTCTCCTCGGCCCCCGACCTGACCTTCAGCGTCACCGACCAGCCCGACCCAGTGGAGGCCGGCGCCCCCCTGACTTACACTCTGCGCTACACAAACACCGGCAATGCCGACGCCACCCAGGTTGTCGTCACCGCCACCCTCGACACCAATGTCTCCTATGTCACCGCCTCGCTGACGCCGACCGGCGGTGCGGATAACGTGTGGTACTGGGAGATTGACAACATACCCGGCGAGGGGGGCGCTGGAGAAATCGTCATCCGCACAGATGTACAATCTCCTCTCCCTAACGGCACGACGCTGGACTTTGCGGCGCAACTCAGGGATGCGGAAGGTGATCTGGTGGAAAGTGCAGCGGAGACCGCAGTCACCAGTGCCCCTGTCTTACTCCTCCACAAGAGTGCCAGTGCTCCTGCTGTCAACGCCGGTGATCTGCTGACTTACACCCTCTCCTACTCCAACACCGGCAACGAAATCGCCTCCAACGTCGTCATCACAGATTGTCTAGACCCGAACACCATCTACGACAGCGCCTCTCTCACGCCCAGCGTCGGGATAAGCAATACCCTTTATTGGACCATCGGCAACCTGACGCCCACCGTATCAGGCCAAATCACCCTGTACGTGCAGGTGCACTCTCCCCTCCCCAACAACACTACCCTCACCAACGCCGCTTCCATTGACTGTGACCAGACCACCCCCTCTTCAGTGGTTGCAACTACCACCGTCCACTCCGCACCTGACCTCCACATCGCCAAGTCCGATGCGCCCGACCCGGTGGATGCCGGCGCCACCCTCACCTACACCCTCTCTTACTCCAATACCGGCAACGAAATCGCCTCCAACGTCGTCATCACAGATCATCTAGACCCCAACGTCTCCTTCCTCAACGCCTCGCCCGCACCCGATGGCGGAACTTTGCAGCTCTCCCCTCACTGGATCATCGGCAACCTGACACCCACCGTATCAGGCCAAATCACTATGTACGTGCAGGTGCTCTCCCCCCTCCCAAACGACACCACCCTTACCAACACCGCCTCCATTGACTGCGACCAGACCACCCCCTCCTCGGCGGTCGCAACCACCACCGTCCACTCCGTACCCGACCTCCACATCGCCAAGTCCGATACCCCCGACTCAGTGGACGCCGGCACCACTCTCACCTACACCCTTTCCTACTCCAACACCGGCGGCGAAATCGCCTCCAACGTCGTCATCACAGATCGTTTCGACCCGAACACCATCTACGACAGCGCCTCTCTCACGCCCAGCGTCGGGATAAGCAATACCCTTTATTGGACCATCGGCAACCTGACGCCCACCGTATCAGGCCAAATCACCCTGTACGTGCAGGTGCACTCTCCCCTCCCCAACAACACTACCCTCACCAACGCCGCTTCCATTGACTGTGACCAGACCACCCCCTCTTCAGTGGTTGCAACTACCACCGTCCACTCCGCACCTGACCTCCACATCGCCAAGTCCGATGCGCCCGACCCGGTGGATGCCGGCGCCACCCTCACCTACACCCTCTCTTACTCCAATACCGGCAACGAAATCGCCTCCAACGTCGTCATCACAGATCATCTAGACCCCAACGTCTCCTTCCTCAACGCCTCGCCCGCACCCGATGGCGGAACTTTGCAGCTCTCCCCTCACTGGATCATCGGCAACCTGACACCCACCGTATCAGGCCAAATCACTATGTACGTGCAGGTGCTCTCCCCCCTCCCAAACGACACCACCCTTACCAACACCGCCTCCATTGACTGCGACCAGACCACCCCCTCCTCGGCGGTCGCAACCACCACCGTCCACTCCGTACCCGACCTCCACATCGCCAAGTCCGATGCGCCCGACCCGGTGGACGTTGGCGCTCCTCTCACCTACACCCTCTCTTACTCCAACACCGGCAACGAAATCGCCTCCGATGTCGTCATCACAGATCGTCTAGACTCCAACGTCTCCTTCCTCAGCGCCTACCCGCCCGCCCTCGGCTCAGGCCGCACCCGCTACTGGATGATTGGCAACCTGACGCCCACCGTATCAGGCCAAATCACTATGTACGTGCAGGTGCTATCCCCCCTCCCCAACGACACCACCCTCACCAACACCGCCTCCATTGACTGCGACCAGACCACCCCCTCCTCGGTGGTTGCAACTACCGCCGTCCACTCCGCACCCGACCTAACCATAACAGCGACCAACGAGCCCAGCCTTTTCTCCCCCGGAAAACTTATGACTTATACTGTAACCTATGGCAACGCAGGGAGTGTGGGCGGCGAAGACGTAATCATCACCACGATCCTACCGTCCGGCACCACCTACGTTGGTCATGGCTGGCACCCAGCCAGTGACCAGACCTACGTCTACAGAGCAGGAAACCTGCCCCCTGGCTCGAACGCTCAGGCCCACTTCGTCGTCCGTTACCCCGATCAGCCGCAAATCGATGCAGTAGAATTCAATACTTCCTTCGCCATCAGCAGCGCGGGAACGGAGGACGCCAACCCTGATGATAACACAACCAGCGTCCACATCGGCACGCCCGACCTGGTCGTGACCGACTTCACGGTCGAGCCCCTGCCGCTACAGCCAGATGTGCCAGTCACTTTCACCGTCGTACTCAAGAATCAGGGTACCGGAGTGGCCTGGAATCCGGACAATCAGGCCGGTTTCTATGTGGACGTCTTCATCGCTCCAGTCGCCTCCTACCCCTGGCAACGTTACAGTGAGAAATACATCTATGCCAGCGTCCACCCCCTTGCACCTGGCCTCCAGTACACCCTGGTCATCACACTCACCGGACCCCCCAATAAGCAGCCCATTCAATTCAGCGAGCAAGAAATCCTGGAGGAAATCCAGATGTTCTACGTCAAAGTTGATAACCACCACTTTTACCCCTACGGGCTGGTGCCCGAGTACGACGAGATGAATAATCTCAGAGTACCTACTGACCCACACGGTTACCCGTATCGCAACTATCTGCCGCTGATCTGCCGATAAGACGAATGGCGAATGACGAAGGCGGTGCCCTATGCTGGTGAACGATTTCTTGCAGGATAGCGCGGAACAATTTCCTGACAAGGTGGCTCTGGTCTGCAACGGTCACCGGTTGACTTACGCCGACATTGAGGAGCAGGCCAACCAGGTGGCGAACGGGATGCTGGCGCTGGGGGTACGGCGTGGGGCGAGGGTGGCGGTGTGGCTGCCCAACTCTGTGGAAGCCGTGGTCGCTATTTTCGCTATCCTCAAGGCCGGTGCCACATTCACGGTCATCAATTCCACCACTAAGCCTGGCAAACTGACCTACGTCCTGAACAATTGTGCTGCCAGCGGGGTGTTCGCTCCGGGGCGGCGCGGTGAGCAGGTCGTGCATCTCTTCGATGCCGTTCCTTCCCTTCGCTTCGCTGCTCTGTGCGGCAAGGGAGCTGTGCAGGCAGCCGCTGTCCACCCGAGCGTGGTGGCCTTCCCTCAATTGCTAGAGGCTTATCCTTCTACCCGCCCCCCCTCTTTCCCCCCCATCGGGGGGGATGAGGGGGGGGCTCCCCCCATCGGGGGGGATGAAGGGGGGGCTCCCTCCATTGACGTGGATCTGGCCTCCCTGATCTACACCTCCGGCAGCACCGGCGAACCCAAAGGCGTCATGTCCACCCACGCCAACGTTGTCTTCGCTGCTTCTTCCATTATCCAGTACCTGGAGAACACACCGGAGGACATCGTCATCAACGTACTCCCCCTCTCGTTTGACTACGGCCTCTACCAATTGATGATGGTCTTCAAGTTCGGCGGCACCCTGGTCCTGGAACGGTCCTTCGCTTACCCGGCGGCGGTGCTGCGGCGGATCGAGCAGGAGCAGGTGACTGGACTCCCCGGCGTGCCGACTCTCTTCGCCATGCTGCTCCAGATGGACCTGAGTCGGTTCGATCTTTCAAGCTTGCGCTACCTGACCAACACCGCCGCCGCCCTGCCGGTAGAGCACATCCACCGCATACGGGAGGCCTTCCCCTGGGCTCGCCTCTACTCGATGTACGGGCTCACGGAGTGCAAGCGGACCCTTTATCTGCCACCGGAGGAGCTGGACCGCCGACCCGGATCGGTTGGGATCGCCATCCCCGGCACTGAGGTCTGGATTGAGAACGAGGCCGGCAAGCGGCTGGGGCCGGGGGAGGTGGGGGAGCTGGTGGTACGGGGATCCCACGTGATGCAGGGGTACTGGGGCAATCCCGACGAGACCGCCAAGCGCTACCGGCCAGGACGCTACCCGGCTGAGCGGCTCCTGTATACTGGAGACCTGTTTAGGATGGATGAAGAGGGATTCCTGTACTTCGTCGCCCGCAAGGATGACATTATCAAAAGTCGCGGCGAGAAGGTCGCCCCCAAGGAGGTGGAGAACGTGCTCTACCAGTTGCCGGGGGTGGTGGAGGCTGCCGTCGTCGGCGTACCCGACGAACTGCTGGGCCAGGCGATCAAAGCCTTCATCGTCTGTGGAGACGACTATCACCTCAGCGAGAGAGACGTGCTCCGCCACTGCGCCCAACACCTGGAGGATTTCATGGTGCCCCGATACGTAGAATTTCGCCCTTCCCTGCCCAAGACATCTTCGGGGAAGATCCAGGCATCGGCCTTAAGGTAACGAGGTAGCCCCGGTATGTGTGGCATCGTCGGCGTACTGGATTGGAGCGGGGAGCACCCGCCCGACATCGGCCTCCTGCGGCGGATGCTAGGGATCATTCGCCACCGCGGGCCTGATGAGTTTGGGCTCTATGTGGACAGGGAGGTGGGCATCGGCTGCGCGCGCCTGAGCATCGTGGATCTGCACACTGGTCAGCAGCCCATCCCCAACGAAGACGAATCCCTCTGGATCGTCTTCAACGGCGAGGTCTACAACCATCCTGAGTTGCGCGCCCAACTGGAGCAGGCTGGACACCACTTCTCCACCCACTCTGACACAGAGGTCATCCTGCATCTCTACGAAGACCTGGGGCCGAAGTGCCTCCAGCGGCTCAATGGCCAGTTCGCTATCGCCATCTGGGACACTCGCAACAGGGAATTGTTCCTGGCTCGCGACCGGCTGGGCATTCGCCCGCTGTTCTACACACTGCTCCCCCAGGGGCTAGTCTTCGGCTCGGAAATCAAGGCGTTGCTGTTGGACTCCCGCGTGGAGGCCCGGCTTGACCCCTACGCTCTGGCCCAGGCTTTCACCTTCTGGGCCCCCCTGGCGTCGCGCACTGTCTTCCAGTCCATCCTGCAACTCCCGCCTGGCCACTACATGCAGATATGCGCGGATACCCCCACACCCATTGGGCGAAGGTCTCCGAC
>CAYPOY010000046.1:8501-22619 GCA_964412395.1 uncultured Anaerolineales bacterium
GTTGGGCCACGGTCACCCCCCGCCCCCCCCACTCCCACCCGCTACTGGAGCCTGGCCTTCCCGGAGGCAGGGACCGAGGGGCAGATTTCGGAAGAAGAGTCAGCAGAGCAGTTGCGGGATCTGCTCTCCGACGCAACGCGGCTACGGCTGCGAGCGGACGTGCCGGTAGGGAGCTATCTCAGCGGCGGGCTGGATTCAACCTTCATCGCCACCCTCGTCCGGCAACATACCCCCGAAGCCTTGTGCACCTTCTCCATCGCTTTCGAGGAATCCGCCTTCGACGAGCGGGCCTACCAGGAGATCGCCACCGCCTTCCTGTCCACCGACCATTGCCGGACCGAGTGTACCAACGCCGACATCGGGCAAATCTTTCCAGAGGTGGTCTGGCACGCCGAGACCCCCCTCCTGCGTACCTCCCCCGCCCCTATGTACTTGCTCTCCCGACTGGTTCACGACAATAACATCAAGGTCGTCCTGACCGGGGAGGGAGCGGACGAGTTCCTGGGTGGCTACAATATTTACAAGGAGGACAAGACCCGCCGCTTTTGGGCTCGCCAGCCGGACTCCACCTGCCGACCGTTGCTACTGCGGCGGCTGTACCCCTACGTGGCCGATCTCTCCCGTGGCGGCGACGCCTATCTGGCGGCCTTCTTCCGCCAGGGACTGATGGGGGTGGACCAGGTGGGCTACTCCCACCAGCTTCGTTGGCGCAACACTGCCCGCTTGCAGCGGCTCTTCTCCGCCGGGCTCCGGAAAACCCTGGAAGGGTACGACCCGGTGGGGGAATTCCTGGCCTCACTGGACAGTACGCTGCCCGGTTGGAGCCCCCTGGCCCAGGCTCAATACATTGAGGTCGTCACTTTTATGTCTCCTTACCTCCTCTCCTCCCAGGGGGATCGGATGATGGCGGCCAACTCGGTGGAGGGGCGTTTCCCCTTTCTGGACCATCGGGTAGTAGAATTCTCCAGTCGTCTCTCGCCCCACTTCAAGGTCCGTGGCCTGCAGGAGAAGTACATTCTCAAGAAGAGCGCTCAGGGGCTCTTGCCCCCCCAGGTCTGGCAGCGGAGCAAGCAACCCTACCGCGCCCCCATCCACTCAGCCTTCTTCGCCCCCCCTTCATCCCCCCCAATGGGGGGAAAAGAGGGAGGGCTCCCCCCAATGGGGGGGAAAGAGGGAGGGCTCCCCCCAATGGGGGGGATGAAGGGGGGGAGCTACGTAGAGGCGCTGCTTTCGCCGGAGGCGATCCAGGCGAGCGGTATCTTCAACCCCGACGCCGTGGCCCGGCTGGCACGCAAGTGCCGGACAGGAGCACGAGTCAGCGAGGGGGATGACATGGCCCTGGTAGGAGTTCTCTCCACTCAACTCCTCCACCATCTGTTCGTAGAGCCGCTTACAGAGAACATCCCGCCCCAGCCCGTACAGGAGGCTAACCCTGTTCGCATCTGCCGGGGGAAGGAGCAAGAACTATGAAACGGTGCACCCGCTGCATTCTGCCAGAGAACTTTCCTGGCATTCGCTTCGACGAGGAAGGAGTCTGCCAGTATTGCCGGCGGATGCCGGACGCGGAACGGCGGACAGCACAGAAGGCCCGCCTGCGCACGCGATTTGAGGACCTGGTCCGCGAGGTACGCACCCGGCCGGGGTACCACTGCCTGATGAGCTGGAGCGGAGGAAAGGACAGCACCTACACCCTCTGGTTGCTCAGAAAGCAATACGACCTGCACGTCCTGGCCTTCACCTTTGACAACGGCTTCGTCTCCCCGGCCGCGCTGAAGAACATGCGGGGAGTCGCTGAAAACCTGAGAGTGGACCATGTGATCGTGAAACCCCGCTTCGACCTCCTGCGACAGATTTTCCTGGCCTCCACACGGCCGGGGATGTATCCGCCGCGGGCACTGGAGCGGGCCAGCGGCATCTGTAACGCCTGCATGGCCCTGGCGAAGGGGATCGGCCTGCGGATGGCACTGGAGAAAGACATCCCCATATTGGCCTACGGCTGGTCGCCGGGACAGATCCCCTTGTCCTCTGCCATCTTTCGCACCAACCCCCGGATGCTGCGGGCTATGCTCGAGACGGCGATGGCCCCCCTGGAGGAAGCGGCTGACGGCCAAGTCGCCGTCTACTTCCCCGAGGAGCGTCACCTGGAGAACGCGCGGGAGTTTCCCTACAACGTCTCCCCACTCGCCTTCCTGGACTACGACGAAGAGACCACTCTACGCCGCATCGAGACGCTGACGTGGGAGCGACCTCAGGACACCGACCCCAACTCCACCAACTGCCTGCTCAATAGTTTCGCCAACATGGTTCACCTGGAGCAGATGGGATACCATCCCTACGTGATGGAACTGGCGGGCCTGGTGCGGGAAGGGTATATGAGCCGCGAGGAGGCCCTGGACCGACTGGAGGTCGCGGCCGCGCCAGAGGTGGTGGCAGCGGTAGAGGCCAAACTGGGTATCCCCCCCTCACGCAGGATTGGCAACGTGGGGGGCTCGGTCGGGAGACCTTCGCCCAATGTAGGAGACCTTCGCTCAACGGGTGGAGGATGAACATCCTTTACATTACCCCCTACGTCCCCTCCCACATCCGCACCCGGCCCTACAACCTGATCCGGGCGTTGGTCCGCCTGGGCCACCAGGTCACTCTGCTGACAGCGGCGAGCACATCGCCCGAGGAGCAAGAGCAGGCCAACGAACTGAGGAGTTGGAAAGTGCGGGTGGAGGTCTTCCCGGTTTCCCTGGTGCGATCCCTGAGCAACTGTCTGCGGGCGCTGCCCACCCGTGAGCCACTGCAGGCGACCTACGCCTACCACCCGATGATGGAGCGGCGGTTGAGCGGGCTGCTGCGGCAGGAGGCCTTCGACGTCGTGCACATTGAGCACCTGCGGGCGGCCCGGCTGGTGCGGGTGGTCGCAGGAACTCCCCCCTGCTCCAGGGGGGCCGGGGGGGGTACGCCAGTGGTGTACGACTCGGTGGATTGCATTTCCCTGCTGTTCAAACAGGCCGCACGGAGCGGAGCGCAATTGCGCTCCCGCCTGATGACCGCCGTTGATCTGGCCCGCACCCGCCGCTACGAGGCCAGGCTCCTGACGCAGTATGACCAGGTGGTGGTTACCTCCCGGCAGGATAAGGACGCGATGGAGGCGCTGGCCCGCCGCTACCTGCCCCCAAAAGCACGGCCTGCACCCATCACGGTGGTCACCAACGGGGTGGACCTGGAGTATTTCCACCCGCAGGGGGTAGAACTCCCCCCCGCTTCGGGGGGGCCGGGGCGGGTGGTCTTCACCGGCAAGATGAGCTACCACGCCAACGTCGCTGCCGCCCTGTACTTCGCGCGGCAGGTGCTACCCCGCATCTGGGTGAAGGACCCTGGTGTGCGGTTCCAGATCGTGGGGAAGGACCCGCCGGGAGCGGTGCAGCAACTGGCTACGGATGGGCGCATCCAGGTCACCGGCACCGTGGATGACCTGCGGCCCTACCTGGCCCAGGCAACGGTGGCAGTGTGCCCGGCCCTCTATGCGGTAGGGGTACAGAACAAAGTGCTGGAGGCGATGGCGATGGGCACGCCGGTCGTCAGTACCCCCGCCGGCTGCGCTGCTCTGGTGATAGAAGAGAGCCAGGAGGTCCTGATAGCGGAGGGCGAGGAGAAACTGGCAGCAGCCGTCTTACAAGTCCTCTCGGACCCTGCCCTGGCGGAGCGTCTGGCGGCTGCCGGACAGCGGTACGTGGAGGCCCACCACAGTTGGGAGGCCGTAGCCCGGCGACTGACAGGGGTCTACGAGAAGGCACGATACTGGGGCTAATTCTCCCTGAGGACAATGGGCAGGTAAAGATGGCGGAACTGACCAGGGGCGGACTCTAACTTGACGGCAACGTCGGTGGTGAGCGACGCAGGCAAAGCCAGGTGCAGAGGGTCAGCGACGTTGGACACAGTCTGCGTGAGAAAAGGAGTGCCGCTGAGAGTGTCCCACCAGGTGACACGATAGAGGCCCGGTGCCAGGTCAGGGATCGTTATGGAGCCAGAGATCGGTGTGATGGCGACACCGTCCACGACGTTGCGCCAGGTATGCTGGCGGTTCTGTATCCACAGGTGGCCACGGTTGGCGACGCGGTCGGCCTGACCCCAGGCGCGCAGGTCAGGGTGAGATGTGGTGGCGCGGGCATCCCCGTAGCGGCCATTGGTCAGTGGGATGCCGTCCATGAAGTCGCGGAAGGCCCTGTAGTGATAGTACAGGTTATGCTTGCGGATGTTGTAAGGGTCCCAATAGAGTTCATACATCCCGCCCGGGTTGACCTGGCCCCATAGGAAGTTGTGCAACCAGACACCCTGGGTGTCATTGGTCTGGTCGTGAGCATGGTCGCCCAGATACTCCTCCTCGTCGCCGATGGCCACCTCTCCCCGTGTGACCGGTTTCCCCGGCCCGGATAAACTTCTTCCCCCGAAACGCAGGCTGTATGAGGCTGTCAACAGGGCCGTGTCGTGGTCAATACGGGTCAGGTCGAACTGGCCGTTGAGATGCACCGGCGCCCCGTCGGGGCCGATCAGTTCCACGTTGTCTATCCAGGCGTCTCCGCCGTTCCCGAAACTATTCTGGAAGCTGATGGACAGCGAATGCACGAGCTCATCGGTGATGATCAGCCGGGCGGAGAGAGGGGCCTCGACACCGTCGGTGGTGTGCTGGCTGTCGAAAGCGCGCCAGTCGTAGGTGCCGGCGGGCGCTGAGCAGACGCAATCCTGACCGCTCTCCACTGGTGGGACGACGTTGGAGCGACCACCCCAACGAGGGCCGCCATCCAGACTCCACATCAGGCGCGGCCCCGCGAGCGTTGCGGGGTCGCCGTAGGGGCAAGTGCCCGTGAAGTTCTCGGCTTTCATCACGTAGCGTATCTGCCATTCCCCCTCGCCCCGGACGACCAGTGAGCGCCAGGTCTCGCCCGCGCTGTAAAACTGCTGTGCACCCGGGACGTGCACCGAGTGGCCCGTGCCCTCATAGACATAGTCCGCTCGCTCCTCGAGACTCAGCGGGGATGTGATGGTCTCTGGCCAACCGTCGTACTCCGTCCCGCAGCAGGCGTAGACGTGCATGTCGGCGTAATCCACCTCTGAGTACGCCGGGTTGCTCCAGAATTCGACGATGGGGAAACTATGCCAATTGGAGGTAGTGACCAGGTGCCCGTGTGGATCGTGGATGTGCATATACTGGCCGAAATCGTTGGCCTGCGCGTAGTGGTTGCCGTTGAAGGGATCCCCCTCATTCATCAGTTCCCAGGAATGGACAGCAGTGGAGTAGCCCCAGCGGGCAATCAGGTAGCGCCAGAAGTACTCGTGAAAACGCCTGACCGGGGTGTTCGGTCTGGCGTAGAAGCGGTTGTTATCCAGCTCGTAGTAGGTGCCGACCAGGTTGCCGTTCTCGTCAATGTGGTTGGCGATCCAGTCGTTCTTCTCCAGGATAACCGGCCGGATGGCGACACCGCTCTGTGCCGCCTTCTCAAAGACGTAGTCCCACTGCCACGAGGGCTGCTGGTCGAAGTAGAGGTGATACGCGAAGCGGTTCTTGCGCAGTACCTCCGGGCCAACGGGCACACCGCTGTCCATCTCCCGTAGAGAGACTTCGTCAATGAACGCCTCACCCGCGGTGGTGTTCTCCAGGATCAGGTAGAGATAGCCCAGGAAGTATTCGTCCGGATCGGTGGTGAAGGTGCCTGTGATCTCGTGCCACTCCGTGTCCCTGTTCACATGGTCGAGCAGCCTGTCGGACTGGCCCTCTGTAAAACCGGGATCGGAGCAGGTATCGCCCAGCCAGCCGGCCTTGCGCACCGTGAAGCCATAGGGATAGCCCGAATCTCGCGGCCCTGTAACGCCCGCCGTCTTCAGCCGCACGCGCAGTTGGTAGGTGGTGTTGGGCTTCACGGAGACGTTATTGGAAAAGCCCTGAAACATGCAGGGGTTCCGCCTGTCGCTGACTCCGGGGTCGGGGAAGTGCCACAGCCGGAGGGAGAAAAGGTGATCGTCATAGGCCTCATCGTAGGTCAGGCTCGCTGCTGGAAAGTAGCCCCCCTCGTAGGGCAGGTGGTGCGAGGTCCATGGGTGCCAGGGAGCCATGTAAACGCTCGATCCGGTCATCCAGATTCTCAGGAAGTTGACTCTGTTTTCCTCGAGGCGCCGCATCTCCTCATCTACCGCATAGGATAACCGCTGGTTATCAAAACCCGAGCCATGTCCCACGCCTATGAAGGGCGTGCCGTCGGAGAACTCGAAGTAACCGGGATCGGTGGGGCTGACGCGCAGGAAGCCGTGGTTGTTCGAGGGAACGACAGTGAAGGAGAAGTCTCCGTCGGCCGGGTAATAGGTGGTGCCGGAACCGTCGGTGGCGCGGATACGATAGCGCCAGGTACCGGTCTCCAGTGGCGCGAAGCGGATCTTCCACACAGGATTCCCGACAGGATAGAGCCATTCCCGGCCCGATTCGCAGAAGTCCTCCCCCTCCTTAGCACCGATGCAGTCGCGCTGGTAGTCCTGGTAGAGGAAGCTGGGTTGGACGACGAAGGTATCCCAGCCATCGTTGCTGAATAGCCCATCCACTGAGACACCCACACCAGCGGGCACGCCTGGCGGCGGGTCGGGATCGTAAGGGAAGTAGGGGTTGGTGGCGGTGGTGGTGACGGTGCAGGTGAGGACGAACGAATCGTAAAGGCCGACAGTAGGACTGACGACGGTGACGTTGGCGATAGACGGGCCGTCGGCGTAGGTAGGACGGGGAGTCACTGCCCACACGAGCAATCCGAACAGTCCGCACAGCACGATTGCAAGCACCCGTTTCATCTCCATCATCCTCTCTCCGGGAACTGGTTGTATAAGCCCGTACCACAAGCCCACGCCGGGCGATGAATCGCACGGCTTAGCAGATTCTTGCAGAACTTACTACACCCCGCTAGCCGTGCGGCTCCCACCCTTTCACGACGACAGGGAGATAGCATTTGATGCCGTTGACGATAGTGGGAGCGGTCAGTTCGTGACTTTCCACACCGCTGTCTACGGTGGCCATGTTGACGATGGTGAATGGCCCCATCACGGTGACCGCGACGGCGAAGGTGAGTTCAAGGGTAACGTGCTCTGTGAGCACATCTGTCCAGTGGATGAGTTCTGAATCGGCCGTCAGGGTACCTACCTGCGGCTCGACCCGAGCGCTACTGGATACATACATCGTACCAGCAGGGATGGCGTCGGTGACGGTGGCCGTTGCGCCAGTACCCACCAAAGATATGCTATAAGTCAAGACGTCTCCGTGGTCAGCCGTGGCAGAGCTAACGGACTTGGACATAGCATTTGGGGACGCAGCCTGCAACAGGGCCACCAGGTTCTGCAAGCGGTAGATGTCCCTGAACCCCGCCCGGTTGACTGGCCAGGGGAGACAATTCTTAAGAGTATCAAAGTCTTCCTTCAAGATGTAAGCCTTGGCCTGAAAAAGGGCCGCCGCCGTAAAAGGCCTGCTGTAAAAGTTCTCATCCGCCTTATGAGTACAGTGGCCGCTGTCCCCCCAATACCACCATGGATTGTAGTAGGCGACAGTACTGATATACTTCTCGGTAGTATTAAGCAAATCAGAACTCAACGCCTCTGATATTTCTGGATATACCTGAAGATAGCCAACAGGATAATCATATCCGTATACATACGAATCATAGACATCTGGAGCTAGCTGCTCGGTAGCTCCACCTACACCTGAGGCTCGAAGTTCAGTCTTTTCTGAACTCCGCCAACCGATCTGGCGAATGTCTGTGTCTCTATTGATAACTGCCTCTGGAGGAATAAGCCTTTTTTCATAATCATTCCACTCTTCTGGTACAAAGGGAGTTAACACCCCGCTGTCATACAACTCTGGAATTAAATCGTTCCCGTAGTAGATCCTTGCTTGGATCACCTGGTTGTAGTAATCGCCTGCCTGACTGGCCAGACTGCCGTATCCAAGGTGGGATGCCGTTTCTTTCATGGCATAAAAACAAGCCGCCTGCGTTTGTAAATCCAGGTTTTGCCCCGCAAAGGATTGTGAAGTGACAACGTGCCCCAAGTTATCATTAAATCCTCCGGCCAGAACATTGTAGCGAGAGACGATGAAATCCAGGTTATCCTCAATCAACTGCCAATCACCCGTATACTTGGCATAGGCATAAAAGGCATACACCCTCTCGGCAATATAGTTCTCGTTGTTTTCATACCAACAACACTTAATCTTATCACTGCACTCACCTTTCGAGAGATCACAATTTACCACCTCGTAGCTGCCATGAAGTTGGCATTGAAGCTGATAGTCGTATTGAGATAAATCCAGGAGGTAATTCTGCACCTCATTTCTCAGATATTGCTTGAGTGCGTTTTGCTTTGCCTCTGTCAAGTAAGGCATCATGTAGGCCAGGCTGCGTACCATTTCCCCTTCCTGCCACAGGGAGGGTGGAAGATTGCCCCAATAGGAACCATCACCAAAATTCCATAAATAGGGAAACGGCTCAAGATGTCCATACAAAATGATCTGCTCTACCCTATCGTTTAATTCCGCCACCAGGTCGTTGTAACTTGTATCTCTATTGGGAGGGCCAGAAGTAAAGTCTTCGCCAAGATCAACACTATGAGTGATAGAAACAGGGTTGGGAGTTAGAGCGTAGAGCCATCCGTGAGTGGAAAAGAAACCCGTCCCGTTGGCAATTACCAAAGCGCTTGGTCTGTTTACTCCGCCATAACCGGGAACTCCGCTTAGGCGATTGATATGAACATAATGCACCGGTATAGGATCCGACTGCTCCCATCCGCCTGGATATGGCCCATAGATCCTTTTCCTCTGGTTGCTCTGGGGATCATATTTGGCTATCGTAAGTAAAACAGTGGAGAAATAAACTCCGTTGGCAAAGGTGAAACGTCCAGTCTCATCTCCTCTTTCAAAAAAGTCCTCTCTATTAGCAACATGGATGTAGTTGCCATTGGATAGGTCTACTTTGTACAAATCAATGTTCTTTACGCCTATATCCTCTCCACTATAGACGGGAATCCAGGCATAACCTTGAGGGTCAATGACCGGGTTTAACATTCCCCAGTAAGGAATGACCATAGGAACGTAGTTGGTACTGCTACCATCCCACATATCCTCACCAGTGGTGGCATTAAGATAGTATAAAGGTCTTCTTTTTGGATACCTGGAATAATATTCAGCATATTGTTGCAGGCTGGTCGCGTCGTCTACGTATTCAGGACGATCCTCCATTATCCCGTAGGCTGATACACCGGGTTTAATGGTTTGAAAGATCACCACATTGTGGGCAAAGGTGGGATAGGTGTTACGCATTCCCTCGCCAGTCAAGTCGCGATCCCATATCAATTGGCCGGTAGTAGAATTCAGACAGTGGGCCTTAGGCTGCTCTGAGCCAAAGTACAGGCGGTTGTTCTCTGTATCCAGACTCGGGCTGGTCCATATCCGATCACCCGCATCATAACGCCACTCCAATTGCCCGGTCTCTGTGTTTATGGCATACAGGTAATGGTCGAAGCTACCTATGTAAACCGTTTGATTATAGACAATGGGGGAGCTTAAGATCGGTGCGCCGGTTTCGTAGATCCAAACTTCTTCCCCTGTCAGGGCATTCAAGGCGTAAATCTTGTGATCCTCTGAGCCGAGAAACACTTTGCCTTCGCCGGCTGCCGGGGTGTGAGAGATCGCTCCACCCGCCTGGTACGTCCACTCAACTTCGCCTGTCTCCTCGTCAATCGCGTGGAGCTTCCCGCTCATTGCCCCAATATACGCATGGCCGTAAGCAACAATCGGCTGCATCTCTACTTCTACTCTTTCCCCCAGACCCACTTTCCACTTGACATTCAACGTCCCGTCATAGTCGGGAGAGACGAAAGTGGCCGGTGAGTAACCGCTATGTCTTACGTCGTGCTGAAGCATAGGCCAGTCGCTTTCAGATGTTTGAAGCGAGGGCATGGCCCTGCTTTTCATGGGTATACTGACACCCAGCAAGGTAGTCAGAATAAACACTCTTGACAAAATCTCTAACCACTTCTTACTCCGAAGCATGGCTTGCCTCCTGGCTTCCAGAACCCTCACAATTGGTCAAACAAAAGCCGCCCAAAAAGACCCTTCGGGTTTTCCGAAACCCGAAGGGTCTTGCGGCGACAGCCCTTCGAAAAGTCCGTGCGACATTGGGGAATCATGGGAGACCTTGGACACAAACGGGTGCCAATCCACCTCCCAGTGTAAGGGAAAAAGCCATTTTGGTCAATAGTACCATGCTCCCATAGAACCCAATCCTCAGTCCTGGACGTCTACCGAAACAATTTGCCTAACCACCCCAGTTTAACAGCTATGACCAGTAGAATCAACAAAATCAAGGGGAGGAGAGCAATTGCCAACTGAAGAATCTCATCACTCTCCGTGTACAAACCTGTTGGCAGCCCCCCGGTCCCAGGTGCCAGAGTGGGATAGGGAGTAGAAGAAGGTCGTGGGACAGGCGTGGGGGTTAAAGCGGCTGTAGGTAGAGGAGTCGGAGAGGGTGGCGCCGGCACGGAAGGAGCGGCAGACTGCCCCCGAGAATACCACAGTTCATAGTTTCCCTCCCCAGCAAACCGACCTTCCGTGCCTCTCACAAACCACACCGCGTGAAGTTGATTACCTCTGCTAGTAGCAATCACCGGTCGTTCGGGAAGATCCGTGGTGCTAAAGATCTTCGTAGGTGACGACCAGCTATTCCCATCCCATTCAGTGTGCAGAACACTCAAAGGTGCATCCACAGCATCGGCCCTGCCGACAACGACGAGATGGATGTGACCAGCACTGTCAACGGCCATATCGTATGCATCGAAGGGGGTGTCGTTGAGCGCGCGGGCCAGGAGGTCGGGGATTGGGGTAGGTTCGGACCAGGAAAGGCCATCGTCGGAGGACGTCTGGTAGTAGATAGGCAACTCTTCACCTGCCGCAGTGCGCGCTGAGGCCGTTCGCCAGGCGATCATGATTTCTCCTCTGCCACCAACCCCAGCCACAATCTGGCGCGGAGCCCCCCCTTCATCCCCCCCAATGGGGGGGAAAGAGGGGGGGGAGTAGAACGTAGCGCGCTGCGACCAGATTTCTCCACCGTCAGAAGAAGACCTGTATCCACAGGATTGTGCTTCGTCCCAGACAACGTGGATCACATCCTGAGTGTCAATATGCAGATGCAGCGAGCGGCCAATCGGACTCCTGGACCGGGAGAGGTTTTCAGGGGAGGACCACGTCTTTCCTCCATCCGCAGAGTGCCTGTAAAACAGATCTGAACTATGGTAATCCTGTTCACCTCCCCATGTACCCAACCAGACATCCCCACTCGGGTCCGCCACAATCGCGGTGACGAACCCTTGAGCCATTCCATCGTCAACGGTATATGACACCCGGCGATCGTCGTCTGGCGAGAAGACACCCGCTCCAGCAGCCGTGCCGACCCAAGTGTTCCCACCCGCGTCTATGGTGACGGCCGTCACCTGGTTATCCGGAAGGCCATCGCGTGTGGTATAAGACGTCCAAACGTCATCCGAGTGATCAAGTGGGGTGCCGCCGTCGTCCAGTATACTGAGGCCGGACGTTGTGCCGAACCACTTGCGTCCTTGATCGTCACTGGCAATAGCCAAAACGTCGCTGCTTCCAAGCCCGTCCTCAGAAGTATAGATCATCCAAACATCATCGGACTTGTCGAAAGATGTGCCTCCATCATCCAATACGCTAACCCCCCGTAGCGTGCCAAACCACTTATACCCTGCTTGATCAACCAGGATGGCCTGCACGAAATCAGACGTCAACCCATCGGCTGCAGTATAAGTCATCCATTTTTCGTCGGCGACCGAAAGAAGACTGCCCCCCTTGTCCGTGGCAAACCACATCTGTCCTGTGGTGCCGACGGCTATATCCAACACATTGTCGCTCGCCAGGCCATCAGCGGCAGTATAGGTGGCCCAGACGTCGTCCGAGTTGTCAAATGGGGTGGCCCCATCGCTCAGCACACTGACCCCATTTTGCGTAGCCAGCCATTTGTTGCCCAGCCCATCTATCAACACCTTCTGAACCTGCTCAGACACCAATCCGTCACGCGCGGTATAGGTCATCCAGCGACTGCCATCGGCCGGGAGAACGCTCAACCCACCATCGGTGGCAAACCACTTGAGGCCTGAAGCATCAATAGCGATGTCCAGGACGTTGTCACCTGCCAGCCCATCGGATGGCGTGTAGGTTGTCCAGGTGTCGTCCGCTTTGTTGAAAAGGGTGTGTCCAGGGGACAAAACGCTCACTCCCCCCGGCAAGACATAGATAGTCATCTCGCTCCAGATAGCATGGACGACGCCATTGCTATCTACGGCTATGTCTACCCACTCGCCTTGCCCTCCGCTGACGGGATGAGGGGATGTCCAGGATTGCGCTGACCAGGCTGCGTCGGCAGGTGCACGCATGTAATAAAAAGTAGTAGGATATCTATATAGCAAGTGCAAATTGTTGGCCCTGTCTACGGCCAGTGCCGGACGTTGCGTGTACGAGTCCCTGGTGTCTCCAGGAGAGGCAAATAGGTCGTTCGGCCTGGACCATGAGCGTCCATCCCATACCGCGTACCACACACAGTCGCTAGCCAGGCCATTTCGGTCGCGAAAGTTCTCTGACCAAACGATGTGTACCCTGTCCAATCCATCAACTGCGATAGCGGGAAACCAGGAAGTTGTCAGAGAGTTAGAGACATTGACCGGCTCACTCCAGCCGCTTCCCTGGGCAGATATACGTCGGCCCACTGCCAAAGACAGATTCAGTAACAGCCCTCCTATCAGTACTAAGTTGATTGCCAAAAGGGCTCGGTCGGGAGACCTTCGCCCATCAGCCTGAGTAGCGTTTATCACTATCACCCTTCTGCAAGTGTCTATCCGAATATCAGGCGATAATATCGCCGGGCTGGCGACCTGGCAACGCCTGCCATCAACAGCAATGGCGCAGCCAGGCCTACCACGATCAACACCACTTGAAGCAGGTATTGTTGGGAAAGCAACCAGGGTACAAACCAACTTATCCCCCGGAGGGCGTAGAGCAAGACATGGTAGTGGATCAGATAGATGCCGTACGATCGAGTGCCGATCTGCTCAATCCAGCCCGCCAGTGGAAATCGCACTTTATCCAATGCGACGAAGAACAGGATGACGGCCAACGAGAGCATGGTGGTGGAGAGCTTGGTCATGTGGCGCGCTTCGGACAACGTGTCCACATAACGAATGGCGATCTCCGATTCAACGACTGTGAGCAAACCCAGCACCACGGCAGCGCCCAACAGCCACCACTTGAACGGGGCCAGCCGAGCCTTGAACGCCCGCCGATGATACCAAACGATGGGCCCCAGCGCGAAAAAGATGGTCCAGCGAACAAACAGCATCGGGCCGGCGTCTATCAGTGCCTCGAGCGGGCTCGCGAGCGGAACGTTATAGATCCGCAGGTAGAATAGCCCCATCGTCGCCAACTGGACGGCGGCGGAGGCGGCGAACAGGAGGACAGCTCGTCTTCTGGCATAGCGGACAATGATAGGGGCAAGGAGATAGAACTGGACCAGCAGTGGGACAAAGTAGTAAGGCAGGGCGACCTGGCCCAGGATGAATCGCTGGCCAAACTCGATGACCGAATATCCCTTCCCTGTCACGATCTGACCAGCGTAGACCACCAGTGACCAGATGAGGTAGGGCCAAAAAAGGCTTTCGAGCCGCGCTCTGATCACGCGCCAGCTCAGAGAAGGCAGATCACCTCGGGCTGCATAGGCCACAAAATAGCCGGAGAGAAACAAAAAGGCTGGGACTGCGAACATAGGAATCTGGTTCAAGGCAATTAGGCCATAGGCGGCCGACGAGCGATTGTTTTTCTCAATGATGTCCAGCCCCAGCATACTGGCGTGATTGCACGCGACTGCCAGGATGGCCAGACCATGGAGTACAATGGCGAATGGCGAATGGCGAATGGCGAATGGCGAATGGCGGAGGAGCGACTGCCTTGCACGCTTCATAATCTCTACAAAGACTTTCCATGCCCCCCCCTCTTTCCCCCCCATCGGGGGGGAGGAAGGGGGGGTACTCCCCCAACGGGGG
>CAYPOY010000047.1:0-22601 GCA_964412395.1 uncultured Anaerolineales bacterium
CCCGATTCAAATGACGCACTCTCCCCAGTTTGCTAGGGAGGAAAATCATTTATGAGCCTGGACTTTATCTTCCGCGTCGTCCTCAGTGCGGAGGGGGAACCGCCGGATGAGAAGACCCTGGAACGACTCAACGCCTTGCTTGAGCAGGTCAAGGCCGGCTGGGGGTTTGAGGATTCAGTCAAAATTCTGGACGCAGATTAACGCTGATCCACGCTGATTAGTCTCTGTTTGTTGACGGGAGCACACACCCGTGATACAATAAGCTTTACCCTCAGCAGTACACCTCTGACCTGTGCTGGACGGCTTCCGTAACCTGGAGTTGGCTCTTGTATGAAACTCATCATCCAGATCCCCTGCTATAATGAGGAGGTCACCCTCCCACAGACGGTGCGAGACCTGCCCTGTGCTCTGCCGGATGTGGGTGAAATCGAATACCTGGTAGTGGACGACGGCAGCACCGACCGCACGGCCGAGGTGGCGCGGGAGTTGGGGGTACATCACATCGTATCTCTGAAGCAGCATCAAGGGCTGGCCTACGCCTTCCTGGTCGGGCTGGAGGCAGCCTTGCAGGCCGGTGCCGACATCATTGTCAACACCGATGCCGACAATCAGTACCGGGGAGAGGACGTCGGACGGCTGATCCAACCGGTCCTGGAGGGGCGAGCCGACATCGTCGTCGGCGACCGGGGGGTGACGGCGCTGGAACACTTTTTGCCGCTCAAACGGATACTGCAACGACTGGGGAGTTGGGTCGTGGAGCGAGCGGCCGGCATCCCGATCCCCGACGCTACCAGCGGTTTCCGGGCCTTTACCCGCGAGGCAGCCCTGCGTCTGACCGTCCTCAGCGACTACACCTATACTCTGGAGACGCTCATCCAGGCAGGCGCTCGCCGCATGGCGGTCGTCTATGTCCCGATACGCACCAACCCCCAGATCCGCCAATCGCGTCTGATACGCAGTATTCCCTCCTTTCTGGCTGTCTCGGCTGTCACTATTCTCCGTTTTTACATCATGTACCGCCCTCTGCGGGTCTTCATGACGCTCGGAGGGGTATTGATCGCTGGTGGCGTGGTGTTGGGCTTGCGTTTCCTGTACTTTTTCTTGCAGAGAGCGGGGACTGGCCATATACAATCGCTGATCCTGGCGGCTATCCTCACCGTCGTCGGCTTCCAGGTCTGCCTGATCGGCTTGATAGCCGATCTGGTGCGGCTTAACCGCAAGATGTTGGAGGAGACGCTATATCGGGTGCGGCGGGCGGAACTGCCAGACCGAGATACTGGAGAGGAAGCGGTTCCTGGGCGATGAGGCGCTGCTGGGTTGGGATCCTGCGCAATACGCCCGACAATTAGAACCCAGGTGGAACGGTTGAATTGCTCAGTGTTTACAGTGATGGAAGAGCTTCGACTGGTCGTTGTATTGATAGGAATGCTAACCCTGCCTGGTTGGGCAGTGTTGACCTTTAACGATAGCTGGTGTCAATGGAGCGGGCTACAACGCTGGATTGTGGCTGTGGGCATAAGCGTCGCGTTCTATCCGGTGTTCTTTTATGGCATGCGCTTCGCGCTCCCATTTCTGACAGTGGGGCCCTACAAGATGG
The DNA here is from genome assembly GCA_964412395.1 of uncultured Anaerolineales bacterium. Classification (GTDB taxonomy): domain Bacteria; phylum Chloroflexota; class Anaerolineae; order B4-G1; family B4-G1; genus CAYPOY01. The sequence goes on from CAYPOY010000047.1 coordinate 1,598, forward strand.
GCACATTGCTGCTCGCGTTCGCTGCTGTGATTGGGTGGCGAATGCGCGGGCACTGGAGGGAACAGTTCGCCTTCGACTGCCCGGAGTGGATAGTCATTGGCGTTTTTGGCATGACGCTTTTTACCCGTTTCTGGATCATCCGTGATCATCCATACCCTGCCTGGTCTGACTCGTTGCATCACACCCTGCTGACTCAACTCACGGCTGTGCAGGGAAAACTACCTGCCAATATGGAGCCCTACTTCCCTGTTCCGTTGGGGGAGTATCATCTAGGACTATATTCGCTCTCAGCCACTGTGCAATGGCTGGCCCAGGTGCCGGCACACACAGCGTTGTTATGGACAGCGCAGATGTTAAACGGACTGTGTGGCATGGGTGTCTACCTGGTGCTCGACCGGAAGGTGGGGCGTGTGGGCGCGGTCGTTGGTGCAGCAGTCGTTGGTTTGTTGTCGCATCAGCCCGCATTTTACGTCAACTGGGGGCGCTTTACACAGATAGCCAGCCAGACGATATTGCTGATTGCCTGGCTGGTGACGTGGGAGGCAATTGCCTCGTGGGAACATCCGTGGCAGGAGTGCAAAACCAGGATTCTTTGGAATACAGCCTGTGCTGCTGTGCTTACAGGCGCTGTATTTCTGTTGCATTTTCGCGTGGCAATATTCTACGTACCATTGCTGATGATCAGCGTAATGTGGGAACTGCGGAAAGCCCGAAAGGAGAATCAGGGCGGCCTTGTGATACTGGGAACCATCGCTGTCGGGGTTGCTGTTTTAATCGTTGTTACCCCTGCTATGTGGGATGCCTTGCGCATCTATGTTGATACGAGGCTGAATCTCGCACAACCGAATCAGGCTACGGCCGCTGCGAGCCAAGTTTCTCAAGGGACACAACTCTATTATGAATTTCCATGGCACACCGTGCCGCTCCTGGCAGCGCGCCCCTGGCTGATTACTCTTGCAAGTTTTAGCGCCGTGGTTGGTTTGCTAAAGCGCGACAAGCTAGTGGTTGCCTGTCTTGTGTGGATTGTCACATTGTATATTGCCGGGAATGCCTATCTTCTGGGTTTACCGCTGCTAAGTGTTACCAATATGGGAGCTGTTTTGATTATGTTGTATCTGCCCATTGGGTTGGTCGTTGGTTCTGCTACAGAAGAAGCGTTGACGCTGTGTGGGCTATGCTGGCGTGAGCGGGTCGTTCGGCTAGTAGTTGCGTTTGTTTTGGTTGCTGGGTTCGTCGCCAGTCACATTCGAGTCACAGAAATCGAGCCGTATAGGTACTTTGTCACACCAGAAGACGTAGCAGCGATGGACTGGATCAGGGAGAATACACCGCCGGATGCTCTGTTTGCCGTGAACACATATTTTTGGCTCCCCAGAGCGCCGCACGGTACAGATGCAGGGTATTGGATTCCCTACTTTACGGGCCGTCGAACGACTGCTGGTGTTATGTTGCTTAATTCAGGGACGGAAAACTACGTAGACAGTATTGTCAAGATGTCTCGAGCGGAAGAACAGTTGGAAGCTGACAATACGGGCCTGGAAGGGTTGCGGTCGCTGGGGGTTGATTACCTGTATGTCGGGCGAAAAGGAGACTTCTCCGGTCCAGGTTTGGATGCCACGCGGCTAAGCCAGGCGGAAAGTATAAAACCACTTTATCAAAATGCTGGAGTGTCCATTTTGCAGATTAAACCACCGGATGGAACGAACTAGGACGAGGATCCGTCCAACCCGGTACCGGCGAGTTAAGAATAACAAGGCTGTCATCCGTAAGAAGCCGCGGCGGCTCCAGTGGTTTGAAGCTTCCATAGCAGCCTTGTTGTATTCTTTCCTGACGCTCATTGCGACATATCCTGCCGTGAGATTCCTGAACTCCCGTCTCATTGGCGATGGTGACACGGTACAGAACATCTGGAATTTGTGGTGGATGCGCTGGGATGTGTCACAGGGAAACGTTTTCCCATTCTACACTACCATGCTCTATCATCCTGACGGTGTGAGTTTAGCCTACCATACACTCGCTCCGTTCAATGGGTGGTTAGCCATCTTCCTCCAAACGTCACTGGGGATGGGTCTACCGTTGACGTTCAACGTTATCGCGTTCTTGACGTTTGTGGCTTCCGGGCTAAGCATGTATGTCCTGGTCTGTTCTATGACCGGGAGTCCAACTGCCGCGTTTGTTGCGGGCTTGATCTTTACCTTTTCGCCTTTCCGGATGAGTCGGGTGTATTTGGGGAATCTGGAAGTGTATAGCACCCAATTTGTACCTTTACTGGCGTGGTTCCTGGCAAGAATGAACCAGACCCGTCGGTGGCGAGACGCGGTAGGAGCGGCTGTAGCCTTGTCACTTACAGGTTGGTGTAGCCTTGAACTCGCTTTCGGGACAGGGATCCTGACAGTATTTTTATTCGCATTCGACCTGTACGGTGCCAAACAGTTGATAATGCGACTGAAGCGCTGGCTCTTGTTCAGTTTGCTGACTTGCATTTTTATGTTACCGCTTATCTTACCGATGATCCGCGACTACCATGACTTTCAAGATCAGGCTGACCAATCCCAGGCATCAGTCTTGAACAGCGCTGATCTTCTGGGGTTTTTCATACCGGATAATGCGATAATGTCGCTTATCAAGCGCGTGGAACCGTTGTCTGTCGCCCAAAAGATCGAACAGATATATGCGACATTTCACGGGAATCCTTGCGAGAAGACCGTTTTCCTGGGGTACAGCGTGCTAGTGATGACTGTTGTCTCACTTTTCGTCGCACGCTCAGCCATTACGCGACGGTGGCTGATCGTAGCTGCCGTGTTCTTTGTGCTGTGTCTGGGTCCAGTGCTTCATGTTACCGGCAATCCCTTGTGTCCTATGCCTTACGGGCTGTTCTCTCTCCTGCCACTCGTCAAGTTTGGGAGAACGCCGAGCCGTCTTGCCATCTTCTTGATGCTGGCTCTGGCGATCATAGTGGGTTATGGATGTGCCACTTTGGAACGGAGATGGCGATGGTTCAAATGGATAACGATTTTGGTCGGAGCGCTGATCTTTGTGGAGTTTCTGATTGTTCCTATGCGTCTCGACATCCGCGCCGCAGCAGTTCCTGCTTATTATTATCAATTGGCCAGGGAGGATGGGGAGCTCGCTGTCCTGGACGTTCCCATAGATCTATATGGAGCACAAGGCCCGGCTGGAGACTATATGCTCTACCAGACTGTGCATCAAAAGCCTATCGTGGGGGGCTATATCTCACGGACGCCTCGCAAGGTGTTGCGATTATTCGAACGCCCCTTCTTGTATCAACTGCGAGCCCGAATCTACAATGACGATCAGCCATACCTTTTCTCCCCAGAGGCTATGGCGCAGGGGCTTGAAGATCTACGCTCGCTCAATATCCAGTACGTCATCCTGCACAAAAACAAGTTGTCGGTAGAGGAATCTCGAGTCGTGAGTATGGCATTGGTCACCTTGTTATCCGATCCGGAATACGAGGACGACGCAATCACAGTTTGGCGGTTTGACACGACGGTTAATCGTTCCGGGCAATGAGCATACCGCCTGGTTGCCTTCAGAGGGAAAGCGCCCCGCCAATAAAAGGAGTCCGAAATGGATACACGCAAATCGTGCAATTGGTTGATCGCCTGTGCTTTATTGCTGTTGACCCTGCTGACGAGCAGGCTTACACCGACGCAGGTCGCGGCGGAGCCAGTGTGTCGGGCGCGTCTAAATATCAAATCCCGTTTTTCTCTGGAAAATCCGCCGGAGACGGTCAGGCGGTACAACGGCGAGGCGAGTATCATACCGCCACCATACGGCGTCGAATTATCGCCTGGCTATAGCCAGGATGTCAAACCCAGCAGTGTCGTCACCTACACCCACACGCTGACCAACACCGGGGATGGCCCCGACACCTTTATCCTGGACGTGGCCTCGTCGCAAGGCTGGCCGGTCGCACTGCTGGGTGGAACATACCCTACCGGAACTGTACATCTACCTTTGCCGTTGGGCGCAGGTCTGACCACCACTCTACAAGTCAGCTTGAGCGTACCCGCCCGATTAATGAGTGGCACCTTGAACATCATCACTGGTACCGTAGACGTCACCGTTATTACCGCCACTTCACAGGCTAACCCGGCCGTCTATGCTACTGTTACAGATACCACCACTGTCCTTGCAAAGGCCCGAAGGGTTTTCCTCCCCCTGGTCGCAAAACTCCAACCGCCGCTGGCAAAATTGAGTGTAGACTTTGGGTTGATAGTGACTGATACCGAACTACTGGAGTACGACGTCCCCCTGGTAAAAGAGATGGGGGTGAGCTGGGTGCGGATTTACCTGCCCTGGTTGTATATAGAAAAATCTCCTGGTCAGTACACCTGGGAACCGTATGACGCGGTATTCGAGCGCCTGGGGGAGATAGGACTTGAGCCGCTGCCCATTATCTACGGCGCACCCGAGTGGGCGGCGGAGGAGAGCTGTGGGCCCATATCCGACACTCTGGCCTTCGAAAGCTTCCTTGAAGCCGTTTTAGAGAGATATGGCCCCTATGCCGATGCCTGGGAGTTCACCAACGAACCCGACGGTAGGTATCCCCATCCCTGGGGGCCAACCGCTGGCTGCTGGGGGCTCCATCCTGAGGCATACGCCAGCCAACTAGGTATCTTTTACGCCAAAGTCAAGACTTTGGACCCTGGCGCTTTGGTCGTCTTTGGAGGACTGGCCTATGATAACTGGGTCGAGGGGAATGTTGAGAGAACCTTTTTCACAGAGACACTACGATGCGGCGCTGGGCAGTTCTTTGATGTCGCTAACCTTCACTATTACCCCATCAATCCCGTCGAGTTCCCGACTATGGCCCACAAGGTGGACGAGATTCGCGATATCATGACCAGGAACGGAGTCCATGGAAAGAGGATTTGGGTAACCGAGACAGGCATGTGGGTCAACGATATCGGGTACGAGCCTTTGAATGGGAGTCTGGAGCTTCAACGCGATTTTATCGTTCGGGAACTCACCCGGGGCTTTGGTGCCGGGGTAGACAATATCTTCTGGTTTGATGTAAGGGAGCGACCTGTTGAGGAGGGGGTGGTGCATCGGTGGCTAATCAGTACCAATCATGAACCTATCAACGGCTATAGCACCTTCCAACATTTCGCAGGCAAACTTGAGGGGGCATCTTACGCTGGTCTCTATCAAGATGTCCCTGTAGATGTCGAGGCTCACAAGTTCTCCACCCCCGGGCGTTCGCTTTACATTCTGTGGTCCAATACCATTTCCCAGACAGTAACGATTCCCACCTCGACAAATGCCATCCTCACCAACCGGGACGGCGATACCTCTCGCGTTATCCCCGTCCAGGGTGGTCAAGTGTCCTTTGAGGTAGGCACTAAACCGGTGTTTTTGGAGATCGTGTGGATGTTTGAGGCAGTGTGGTGAGATTAGTGTTGATTGGCCCAGTGTACCCCTATCGAGGCGGCATCGCGCACTACACGACGATGCTCTACCGGGCGCTGCGCGAGCGGGAGCACGAAGTGCTCCTCGTTTCGTTCAAACGCCAATACCCACAGTGGCTCTTCCCCGGGCGAAGCGATAGGGACCCCAGCGAGAAGCCCCTGAGGGTGGAAGAGGCCCGCTACTGGATTGACTCCCTGAACCCCATCACCTGGCTGACGACCTTCTGGCACCTCCGCCAATACCGGCCTGATGCGGTTATTCTGCAATGGTGGACAACTTTCTTGGCCCCGGTATGGTTTGTGCTAGGAATGCTGAATCGGCTCTTTTTGCAACGGCCGCTGGTGGTCATCTGCCACAATGTATTGCCCCATGAGGTGCGTTGGTGGGATCCTTTGTTGGCAAAGGCTGTACTGCGGTGGGGCACTCGTTTCACCGTGCAATCGGCGGAGGAAGAGAGGCAACTGCTCTCGTTGCTGCCGGGGGTACAGGCGACAGTTGTTCCTCTGCCTGTCTTTGACATGTTCGCCAGCGAGCGGGTCCCTAAAGAGGAGGCACGCAGGCGGCTGCGGCTGCCACTGGACGTGCCGGTCTTGCTCTTTTTTGGGATTGTGAGAAAATACAAAGGTTTGCAGGATGTCCTATCAGCGTTACCAGGGGTCCAGGCGCGACTGGGGAGGGTGATCCTCGTGGTGGCAGGGGAGTTCTGGGAGGACAAGCGCTCTTATCTGGAGATGATCAAGCGGTTAGGGATTGGTGACTCGGTGATTATTGAGGACCGCTACATCCCGAACGAAGAGGTGCCTGTGTACTTTTCGGCGGCAGATGTGCTGGTATCACCGTATCGGCGGGTGACGGGGAGTGCGGTGTTACAGATGGCACGGGGGTTTGGAGTGCCGGTGGTGACGACGTGGGTAACGAGGGAAGTGGCGGTTGCAGACGGTGAAATGAGGTTGCTGGTGCCACCCGGTGATGTTCAGGCCCTGGCAACTGCTATCGCTCGCCTCTTTGTCCAGGGTCCAGGCTCGGCGATGGTGAGCAATGTTGGCGAGTCCCAGGATGTCTTTTCGTGGGCACGCCTGGTGGATCTGATCGAGGCTGTGGACGGTGGAGCATACGAAGGGAACTGTTATGGCGACGGCTCGAAGGCGAGTATTAGTCATTGGCCTGGACGGCGGGACTTTCGATCTGATTGAGCCATGGGTGGCCGCAGGCTATCTGCCGAATCTTTCTCGCTTGATGTCCGGTGGCTGTCATGGTCCTTTGGCGTCCACCCTCCAGCCGGTCACGGCTCCGGCCTGGACGACTTTTATGACTGGCACGAATCAGGGACAGCACGGCCTGTATGATTTTGTGCGGCGACGCACCGGCACCTACAAATTGGAAGTGACGAATGCTTCTATGATCGCGGTGCCGACGATGTTCGACTTGGTGGGAGACTCCGGCCTTCGCGTTGCGACCTTGAACGTGCCTTACACTTTTCCCCCTCGCCCTATCAACGGCGTGCAGGTCAGCGGTCCGTTCGCCCCGGTTTCGGATGCCCGCCTCGTCTACCCACCGACACTGGGCAACGCACTGATGGACCTGGTTGATGGCTACTTCATCACGCCGGACTACGATCCTGGAGTCCCAGATCCGCTGTCCGCGTACGTGAGTGCTCTGGAGCGCGGGGTGGAGTACCGGCGCCAGCTTGCTGTTCACCTCATGGACACCGAGCCTTGGGACCTCTTTGTTGTCGTCTTTATGGCTACCGACCAGGTACAGCATTTCTTTTGGCATTATATGGAAGCTTCCGGAGACGACAACGCAACCCGCTTCCGGCATGCGATCAGGGGCGTGTATCAGCGCGTGGACCAGGCAATCGGTTCTCTACTGGAGCGCATTGGCGAAGACACCGTGGTTATAGTAATGTCCGATCACGGTGCGGGACCGCTACACCGGGTGGTGAACCTCAACCGCTGGCTGGACGAAGCCGGTTTTTTGCGCTTCCGGCCTTCACAGAACGGATCAAGGGAACGCTGGCGAGCCAGGCTGGTCAACAGTTTGGTCAACGCTTACCGCAGCCGCACGCCAGCGGCGCTGCGGGCCAGGGTGCGATCCAGGCTCGGCGTCCGACGGTTTGAACAGTTGAAGGGCGACATGGAGACTGCTCTCTTCACATCGGCCATCGAGTGGGGGGAGACAACGGCCTACGCACTTGGAGCTGCAGGAAATATCTACTTGAACGTCGCCGGGCGAGAGCCAGAGGGTACCGTGCAACCGGGGTCAGAGTATGAGGCCCTACGAAATGAACTGGCGGATGCGCTGGCAGCTATGGAAGATCCCGAAACCGGCGAACGGATTGTGCTCCGCGTCTGGCGCCGCGAGGAGCTATATCATGGCCCCTTCCTCGACCAGGCCCCGGACCTGGTGATCGAGTGGGCTGATTACCGGTACTGGGGGCGTGGAAGGTACGACATTTGGAGTGCACCGGTATTTGAAGACCGAAAGACGCTGGATTTCAGCGAATTGCCGTTGACGGGCACGCACCGGCCCGATGGCATATTCATCACCAGCGGACCTGGCGTCAAGGCCGGGGCGAAGATTGGGGGAGCACGACTCGTTGACCTGGCGCCGACCATTCTGGGAGTTTTGGGCCTGCCTGTGCCTGGGTACCTGGACGGTGCTGTGCTCCAGGCGGCATTCGTCGAAGGCGCAATCGAGGGCACAGTGCTACCTGAGGCGGTTACGGCTGTCCAAGCTCCCCGAGACGAATCTAGCTACACATCCGAAGATGCCGCGAAGATATCCCAGCGCTTAGAAGACCTGGGGTATTTGTGAAGGCTTCCAACAGCAGAGTTTTTCAATCTAAGCGGCAGAAGCGTGTTTCAGGAGGAGAGGGAATGACAAGAGTGCTGGTCACTGGCGGGGCTGGTTTCATTGGCTCGCACATCGTAGATGGCTTGATCGAGCGCGGTTATGATGTGCGGGTGTTCGATAATCTAGAGCCTCAGGTGCATGGTCCCGGGCGGAAGATACCGGCTTATCTGAATCCAGAAGCTGAATTTGTCCTGGGGGACATGCGTGATAAAGACACGCTGGAACAGGCACTGGACGGGGTGCAAGCGGTATTTCACCAGGCTGCTGTGGTCGGTGTCGGTCAGTCTATGTATGAGATTGTTCACTACGTTGATCACAACACAGTTGGGACCGCTAACCTCCTCGAAATCATGGTCAGTGGAAGATTCGAGATAGAGAAGCTGATCGTGGCTTCTTCTATGTCCATTTATGGGGAAGGGAAGTATCAATGCCCGCAGTGTGGAGTGATATTTCCTAAACTGCGGTCAGAGGCACAACTCCGGGAACGTTGTTGGGAACTGCGCTGTCCCGACTGCATGGAGGAGCTACTGCCCCTGGCGACTGATGAGGAGAAACCTCTATTTCCCACCTCCGTCTATGCCATTAGCAAGCGCGATCAAGAGGATATGTGTCTAGCTGTCGGACGCGCCTACGGGATCCCGACAGTGGCTTTACGATATTTCAATACCTACGGCCCGCGTCAGGCGCTCTCTAATCCCTATACAGGCGCCGTAGCGATCTTCTCCGCCAGAATTTTGAAAGGGAATCCTCCCCTGATCTTTGAGGACGGCCTACAGAGCCGCGACTTTATCCACGTGAAGGACATTGTTCGAGCGAACTTGTTGGCTCTGGAGAAACCTGAGATGGATTATGAAGTCTTCAACGTAGGTACAGGAAGACGTGTCACGATCCTCGATCTTGCTCATATCATCTTGAATCAGCTTGGCCGTCCGGATCTGGAGCCACAGGTTGTGCAGCGCTTTCGGGCAGGGGATATCCGGCACTGCTATGCCGATATTTCCAAGGTCCAGCGAAAGGCCGGCTACGCCTCCCGGACAAGCGTGGAGGAAGGGATCAGTGATTTGGTACAGTGGGTGATGGAGCAGTCGGATGTGCTGGATCGGGTAGCATCGGCCGTGGAACAGTTGAACCGTCGAGGTCTGATCAAGTGACGGCAGGGGTGTTCGATGTTACCCGACCGTTGGTCTACGTCGTCACTCTGACATGGAATCAGCGGGAAGATACGCTAAGCTGTCTTGAGTCGCTTAGCCAAATGACTTATCCTCACTACCGGCTCCTCCTGGTGGACAACGCTTCGGTTGATGGAACTGTAGAGGCAGTCAGAGACCGTTTCCCCGCTGTCGAAATCGTCGTGAATCCACGGAATCTTGGCTTTCCCGGCGGTTTCAACGTTGGATTGTGCTATGCGCTGGCTCAGGGTACCGATTACGTTTTTATGATTAACAACGACACGTTCGTGGAACCGATTATCTTGGATGAGCTAATGAACTGTGCCGATCTACCAGACGTAGGAATGTTGGCACCCAAGATATACTATGCCGATGAACCGAATCGCATATGGTCTGTGGGCGGAAGGCGACATCCGTGGACCTTGGAGATGACTGGTAAGGGAGACAGACAACTGGATCAAGGTCAATGGAAGGATGTCATAGAGCGAGATTACCTGGTCGGATGTGCCCTTCTTCTGAAGCGCTCATTGTTAGAGGATGTCGGGCTATTTGACATAGGCTATTGTCCTATCTATTACGAAGACGTAGACCTGTGCCTGCGTGCACGTCAGGCGGGTTATCGCCTGCTGCTAGTGCCGGGTGCTCGTATGTGGCATAAGGTGTCCGCCAGTGGGGGCGGGGCTGGCTCACCACGCGAGCGGTATCTGATGGCGCGAAATAGCGTGCGCTTTTTCCGGAAGCACGTCCAAGGCTGGCGATGGCTGGTTGTTATTCCATATCGCCTGGGCAGTGCTGCCAAAACGACGATTCGGTTGTTGTATCAGGGACGCCGTAGGTCGGCATTGGTCTATCTGCGTGGACTGCGCGACGGCTTGAGGATGTCTTTGGAGGCCGAGGGTACGCTTTGCGCATCCTGATGCTACTCTACAACCAGGTGGGTAGAGGCACCTACTGGCGGGCTCTGAACTTCTCCCGCAGCTTGGTCAGGCGCGGCCACAGGGTGACGCTGCTAGCGATGTCGAATGACCAGCGGCTCCGCTTCCGGGTCCGGCACGAGGACGGTGTCCAGATCGTCGAGTCACCTGATTTGCTGTGGGGCCCACTCCGCTCTGGTTGGGACCCCTGGGATGTGCTAGCCCGCATCGGTTGGCTGAAGAGCCAGGAGTACGACCTGGTGCACGCTTTCGAGAGCCGTCCGGTTTCCATTCTGCCGGCAATCTATCTCCAGCGCCGGCGAGGCGCCAAGCTTGTGCTGGACTGGTGCGACTGGTTCGGCCGAGGTGGCTCGGTTGAGGAGCGGCCTAACCCCCTGGTGCGTGCAGCCCTGCGGCCAGTGGAGACCTTCTTCGAGGAGACATTCCGACCCTGTGCAGATGGAACTACGGTGATCAACACGGTACTGCGCCAGAAGGCCATCGAGTTAGGCGTACCGCCGCACACGATACTGTTGCTGCGCAATGGCAGCGATGTGGAGAACCTGCGCCCACAGCCACAGACAGAAGCCCGACGGCTAGTGGGCCTGCCGGTCGAGGTGTTCCTTATCGGCTACATTGGCGCCGTTTTCCACAGGGATGCAGAGTTGATGGCCCGTGCCTTCGACCTGATTCACGCCGCCGAACCAGGAGCTCGCTTGCTGCTAGTTGGCTACTGCAATGTCGCTGTGGAGCGGCTGGTGAGTTCGCCAGAGGCCGTTTATCGCACTGGTCACGTGCGCTATGACGAGATTGGCCGCTACCTGGCTGCCTGTGACCTCTGCTGGCTGCCGCTGTGTGACAGTGGGGCCAACCGCGGCCGCTGGCCGCTGAAACTGAACGACTATATGGCGGTCGGGCGTTCTGTTGTCGCCACCGCTGTGGGCGACGTAATTCCGTTCCTGGAGCGATGCCCCATTGGCCTGCTGGCCAGGGATGAGCCGCAGGACCTGGCGGACAAAGTGTTGGCTTTGCTTGGCGACCCCCAACGGCGCGAAGCAATGGGGCGGCATGCTCGTCACCTGGCAGAGACGATGTTCACCTGGGATCACCTGACGGATCAACTGGAACGGTTCTATCGTGAGGTGTTGGATGGAGCATGGACTGGACGACCAGGCGTATGATTGTAGAAGATAGAACAAGTGTTCGACTCCCGCGCCAGAGTGGATTTCTCAAGGGGCTGCTGCAGTCAGGAGGTTGGTATCTACATCAGCGTAGGAAGGGCACCGAATAGCCAACGCGGATTCTATGATGGAGGCGGTTGTCTGTAATCTGTGCGGGGTGAGCGATACCGAGTGCGTCCGGATCTTGCACGATTTTGCCTTTGGCAGGCCAGGCAAGTTTCCATTGGTGCGCTGTCGCCGGTGCGGCCTGATGTATCTTAACCCGCGTCCAAGCCCGGCGCAGATGGGGCGTTATTATCCCATCACCTACCTGCCCTACAAATCGGCCATTGAAGATGAGCGGTGGGCACTGATGCGTTGGGTACGCCGCCGCAATATTCGGCGCTACCGTCATGTTGTTGAGCAATTTAGTCCACGTGTGCCTGGTCGGGTGTTGGATGTCGGTTGCTCAACAGGCATTTTTCTTGCGGAGATGCGCGATGCATGCTGGGAACCATACGGCGTTGATCCTAGTCCAATCGCGGTGGTGTATGCCAGACGCCGTTTCGGGTTGGAGGTATTCGAAGGGCGACTCCTGGACGCCGGTCTGACAGAGGGTCAGTTCGCGGCAGCGACGTTATGGGATGTGCTAGAGCACACCTTCAACCCGCTGGAGACACTGCGGATCGTACATCGGCTGTTGGAGGTGGACGGTATTGTTGTGATGGCAATCCCGCATTATGAAAGTTGGGATCGCATGATCTTTGGTCAGTACTGGATTGGGTACGACGCTCCACGTCACCTTTACGTGTTCCCGCGCGATGTATTGCGCGATATGCTTGCCCGTGTCGGCTTTGAGATTGTGCGTATGCGCTGCGCTTTCGGAGGGTATTATACTTTTGTCGCCAGCCTGCGGCTATGGATCAACCAACATGTGCACTGGCAACCCGTGCGCACGCTTTTGCTCCGGTTATTTGACATACCTGGGCTTCGGTACCTGTTCTCTCCCCTGGCCGCAGTAGCCGATCTGCTAGGGCAAGGCAATAAGCTGGAAGTAATTGCCCGCAAAGTCGAGCCGGTAGGTACCCGGTGAGTACTGGCCCACTGTGATTCGCCTGATAAGTGCAACTCGAAAGTGTTTATAGAACTCGCACGAAACTCTGTTCTGTCCCTGGTGCTGCATGTGTCCGCCCGGGCAGCCAACGCCTTGATGTTTGTTTTCATCGGGCGTAGTATGGGGGCGACGGAAGCCGGCGTTTTTCAGTTGGCGATCACGTACTTGCTGGTCTTCTCCGTGCTCACCCGGGGGCTCGACGAACTGGTTGTGCGACAGGTAGCACGCTTACCCCAGGATGCCAGGCGGTACTTTACCACGTTTCTGACGTTGCGCCTGATGTTGAATGTCGTGTTATATGGTGTATTGGCAGTCATCGTGAGTTTCATCCTGCACTACCCATCCAGCACGCTGGTTCCAATCCTGATTGTATCCACCGGCCTTGTCTCCGACAGCCTCACCAGCGCCGCCAACGCGGTTATGCTGGGACAGCGTCGTCTTGGTATCCCGACCCTGGTTACAGTTGGCACATGTGTCCTCCGCTTGGCGGTGGGGGGAGTGCTCTTGTCCCTGGATGCATCGCTGGTCCATATAACTACACTGTGGTGCCTCAGTAGTCTCATCGGGGCAGCAGCATCTATTGTCTTGGTGGGTCTGCAGGTCGGGATGCTGCCAGGCCAGCGTATATTGGATTGGTCTCTGGTGAGTCAGGAATTGTCCTCGATGCTGCCGTTTACCGTCAACGGGTTTTTGATGGCGATCGAGTTTCAAATTGACACGATACTGTTGTCCGTGCTGCGAGACGAAAGTGAAGTAGGGTGGTATGGTGCTGCAACCACGATTGTGTCTACGTTAGCAATGGTGCCTCAGGCATACCGCCTGTCCGTCTATCCACTGATGGCGTACTATGCAGGCAAGAATCGGGATAAACTGGTGCGTTTGTACGAGGCATCCCTGCGGTATCTGGGCGCATTGGTTCTGCCTATGGTAGCTGGGCTCGTAATGCTTGCACCCGGCATCATAACACTGATATTCAAGTCAGAGTTTCTCCCCAGCATCGCTGTGCTACAGAACCTGGCCGTTGTTCTCTTGTTTACTTTCCTGAACGTGCCCAATGTGCGGATGATGTTCGTTCATAACCGGCAAGGTTGGGTGACGTGGATGATGATGGGGAGTATGATGATTAACGTGGTGTTAAATTTGTGGATTGTACCGCTCTGGGGTGCACGAGGATCGGCCTTGGCTCGTATTTGCTCATCCTCGATCTTTTTCCTTACAAACTACCTGATACTGCGGTTCGTCGTGGCAAAGTTGGACACGAGCTTGCTTCGGTTATTGTGGCGTCCTGCTTTGGCCACACTGTTGATGTGTGGTGCAGTAATTCTGATCCGTGACTGGCACATGCTGGTCGTTGTCGTGGTTGGTATGGTCGTGTATTTCGGTGTTTTGCTGCTCATTGGCGGAGTGCCGGTGGAAGATCGGCGCCTTATCCGCGAATCACTCCAGAGGCACCGCCTGTCGTTACAGCTATAGCAGCTTTCCGATCTCCAAGGAGTCTTCAATGGCGCGGGTGCGTAGAGTGCTGGTAATTGGCCTGGATGGCGCGACGCTGGACCTGATCAAGCCATGGGCTCAGGCGGGCCACCTGCCGACATTGGCTGAGTTGATGGCTAGGGGGAGCTATGGCCGGCTGCGCTCCGTATATCCCGTTCTATCGTCTGCAGCCTGGGCGTCGTTTATGACCGGGATGAATCCCGGCAAGCATGGGATGTACGACTTTGTTAGACGGCACCCTGGAAGTTATCACTTGCAGCCGGTAACCAGGCAGCACATGTCGGGGCGCTCTCTGTGGCGCATCCTGAGCGATCACGGTAGGCGGGTGGGGATCGTCAATGTGCCGATGACCTATCCCCCTGAGCCTATCAACGGCTTCCTGGTGTCTGGATTGGGCACACCAGACCACCGGGATTTTACGTATCCTCCAGCGTTGAGCAAGCGCTTGCTCCAGGAAGGCTATCGGGTCAACCGGCGGATATTCCACCAGCGTCCGGGCGGTGAACGGGCCTTTCTGGACGACACGTATGACATCTCAGAAAAGCTGACCCGCGCCACGCTGCGTTTGATGGGTGAAGAGCCGTGGGACTTTCTCATGGTAGTCTATCGCGATACAGATGAGATAGCCCATGCCTTCTGGGGCTATATGGACGAAACCCATCCGGCATACGATGCTATACGTGCTCAACCTTACCGTGACGCCGTTATGGACTGTTATCGCCGGCTTGATCGAACAGTCAGAGAATTGAGCGCCGCTGCAGGGCCGGAGACCACGGTGTTGATTATCTCTGATCACGGCACTGGGCCACTGTACAAGGACGTGATCCTGAACGAGTGGTTGCGCCGAGAGGGTTTCCTGGTCACCAGGCCCCCAAATGCCGCCCGGCATACGTTAGCCCGTTTGGGTCTCACACGCGCAAACGTGTCGCGTGCTCTGCGTGGGCTGGGTTTGTCTCGTGTTGAGGGCTGGACTAAGGACTTGCTAGGAGAGCGGATCAGAGTATTGCCACGCGATACATGGGGTGACTTCGCCGAAGCAATTGATTGGTCGAAGACTCAAGCCTACAGCTACGGATACCATGGGCAAATATACATCAACCTGTCTGGCCGCGAACCCGAGGGAATTGTAACACCTGGCGAGGAATTTGAATGTGTCCGTGCTCAGATCTGTCAGGCCCTGCGCCACTGGTCCGATCCTGACGACGGCCAGCCAGTGGTGAGTGCTGTGTATAAGGCGGATGAACTCTTTCATGGCCCAAGCTTCGGCAGTGCGCCGGACCTGATCGTTGTGATGCGTGATTTGGCCTACATCACACGCCAGGGGCATGAGTTTGGGTACCAGCCCGGTGTGATATTCACTGCCTCCCCGACACACGAGACGGGAAGCCATCGTTTAGACGGGGTGTTGGTCGCCTCCGGGCCGGGGCTGGCGCAAGTCAACGCTGAAGCTCCCGTTGCATCGCTGATGGACATCGCGCCCACGGTGCTACACCTGTTGGGATGCCCTGTGCCCGAGAGCATGGATGGCCAGGTACTCGTGGACCGGCTCTCGTCTGATTGGGTCGCTCGACCGATTACGACCTATCAGTATGACGATTGGGCAGCGAGCATGCCACAAGAGGGAAAGCTTTCCATACAGGAAGAGCAGGAATTGCTTGACCGGCTGCGTAATTTGGGCTACGTCGAGTAGACAGCCAACACTATACCCGAAGAGGCAAATATGCTGGCCGAGGCGCATAATAACCCAAAGGGGCTATTGATGCCGGATGCTTCTTTTGTTATACTAGCTCGTGAATGGGTTGGAGCTGTATGTATCTTTGGCTTGCGTCGTGGCAAGTACATTACGATATGAAAGGAGGTAGTGTACTACACAAACCCCAGACATACCTTAATACACCTGGAATGGACGAGATCAAAATATCTAAATATGGAGGAACAACAATGAAAAAGCTAGTTCGAATAGTAGGTGCTGCGCTTATAGTGGCTCTCGCTGCGGTGGGCGTAGTGGGTGCTCAGAGCATCAGCAGCATCCCTGGGAGCGGCTGGTGGTCTGGTGAAATGGTCCAGAACGTCGGCACCGACACAGCTCATGTTGTGGTAACCGCCTATGGCGCGGGAAGTGAGTACGCCACCGTCAGCACGGACATTGATGTCGACGGTGCAAAGAACTTTACCCCCAATGACTTCACGGGGATGGCAGATGGGTTCCAGGGAGGAGCCGTGGTCCAGTCCGACCAGCCCATCAAGGCAATCGTCAACGTGACGAACCGTGAGGCGGGTGACTTCGGCGTCGCTGGTGGTGAAGCAGCGGCTCAGTATCAGGGTATTGATGGCACTGCCGTTGCTACGACGCTGTACTTCCCGATGGCCAAGAACGACCGTTACAATAAGACAACGTCGTTCTACATCCAGAACGCCGGTGACGCCGCTGCTACGGCAACGTGCGTTTTCAAGATGGACGACGGCGGAACCTACAACTACACCACCCCTTCCATCACTGTCAACGAGATGGTCATTGTTACCCCTGCAGACGCTGGTGTTCCAAGTGATGGCGCCGGCCGGAATAACATCGGCAGCCTGACTGTTTCGTCAGTGCAAACGTTGGCCGGTGTAGTGATGGAGTACGTAACGGGTGAGTCCCCGGCGACGCTGCTTCAGTCCACGCGCAGTTTCACGGCCCAGGACTTTGACACGAAGCTCTACGCGCCGACAGCAAAGCAGGACCGGTACGGTCGCTTCACCGGTATCCAGGTTCAGAACGTTGGCGCTTCTCCGGTCACTGTGACAGTTACGCTGATTGGTTCGCGTGGTGGTACTGATTGCGTGGGCCAGACCTTTGTGAAGGCCTACGCGGACCTGGGGCCTGGTGAGTCGCACACCTTCAACCAGATCGCTGGCCAGGATGGTGCGATGGTGGATAACTGCGCTGCGTCGGCCACCATCGAGGCCACGGGGGATGTCGTCGCGGTCGTCAGCGAGAGCTTTACCAGCGCTGAGGTTGCTGGCGGCACGAAGCAGGCCTCCACAACCTACTCCGCCTTCGCCGACGGTGCTGCCTCGACGACGGTCAGTGTGCCGATGTACAAGGAAAACCGTTTCGACAAGTACACTGGCTTGATGATCCAGAACGTGGGCAGTGTGGAAGCGACGAATGTCATCGTCACCTTCGTGGGGTCGGCTGGGAGCGCCGCTGGCAACACGTACACGTCGCTCGCCCAGACGATTGCCGCGGGCGGCAGCATCGAGCTGTCGAGGGTCAGTGAGAAGACTGGCTTCTGGGATGGGACGGCGGCCCCGTCTAGCTCTACTTTTGGCGTGAAGATCACCGCTGATCAGAACACGGTTGC
Organism: uncultured Anaerolineales bacterium; assembly: GCA_964412395.1. GTDB lineage: Bacteria > Chloroflexota > Anaerolineae > B4-G1 > B4-G1 > CAYPOY01. The sequence goes on from CAYPOY010000047.1 coordinate 19,088, forward strand.
CATCGCCAACGAGGCTGTCTTCCCCGGCGCTGCGCTTTCGCAGGACAAGAACAACTACGAAGGGTTCAACCTGCAGTAGGTAGCCTGAGGTGGTTTAATTCATGGAACGGAGCCACCCGCTTTGCGGTGTGGCTCTGTTTCTGTGATGATGGCCAACCCAGCGAGTGATCAGGGCAGGTCATTGCATCGTAGAATTGGCACCGAATAGTGCCGAGGTTTGCCAGGAAAGGGACAGTAATGAAGAGAAATCAATTGATCTTTTTTGCACTGATCATTGTAGCGGTTGCAGGAATCTCGTCTTGTGGCCATCCGGCCCCGACGACGAGTCCTTTACAGGTGCCAGAGAGCCCTTTACCCACGCCGGAGGGGACCGATGCAGCCGCTCCTCAGATTGTGCCGTTTCGGCTTGATAAACCTTTACAAGATGGTGACACTCGCGTGACAGGAACTGGGCCGGCGGGTGTGCCTATTCGCCTGGAAGACGTCACGTTTACGGGGCGACTCATTGCAACGGGTCAGGTTGAGGAAGATGGTACGTTCGAAATCGTTTTGCCGCAGCCACTGGAGGCCCGGCATCGTGTTGGATTGACAATTGACGTAGCTGGTACGCCCTGGACGTTGGAAGACTTTCAGTCTCCTGATTTTAACGGCGATGAGGCACTGATGGTACCACAAGTTGGATTCTACTACGATACAGCGATGGTTCAAGAGCCGTAGAGTGACTTGATGCCGAAAGTTAAGACCTGACAGGTTTCCGCGGATGCCTTTTGGAGCTAGATTCGACCCGTTCAGGAGTGCAATTACACCGAGAAGTGACCTCTGAAACCTGTCAGGTCTGGCGGCGCTCCTGGCTTTTTGTGGCTTGGGCAGTGTCTAGAAGTGCAAAGGAGGTTAAGATGAAGAAGCTGGTTCGAATGATAGGCGCTGTGGCCGTGGTGGCAATTGTTGCGGTGGGTATGGCAAATGCCCAGGGTGTTTCCAGTATTCCTGGTAGTGGCTGGTGGTCAGGCGAAATGATCCAGAACGTTGGCACCGTTGACGCGCATGTCCTGGTGACTGCCTATGATGCCGCGAGTTCTGCCACGTACACCGCCGAAGCGACGATTCCGCCCAACGGTGCGCAAAATTTCATTCCATCGGACCTTCCGGGGATGCCAGATGGTTTTCAGGGGGCGATTGTAGTAAACGCCGATCAGCGTACCAAGGCGATAGTCAACGTGGCAAACCGTCCGGCAGCCGGCTTTGGCATTCCCGGTGGTGCGGCGGCGGCTCAGTACCAGGGTGTTGATGGCTCGGCTGTCGCTACAACGTTGTATTTCCCGATGGCCAAGAACAATCGCTACAACAAGACGACATCGTTCTACATCCAGAATGCTGGCGATGCCGCTGCCGAGGCAACGTGCGTTTTCAAAATGGACGACGGTGGGGTTTACACCCACACTACCTCTCCCATCGGTCCCTCCCAGATGGTCGTCGTTGTTCCTGGGGATGCAGGGGTGCCAAACACGAACGATAACCGTCAGAATATTGGAGGGTTGACCGTTTCATCTGTGCAACCATTGGCTGGCGTGGTGATGGAGTATTTCACGGGTGAGAACCCGGCGACGTTGCTCCAGGCCACGCGCAGTTTTACAGCCCAGGACTTTGACACGAAACTCTACGTGCCAACGGTAAAGCAGTTGCGGTACGGCCGCTGGACCGGTATCCAGGTTCAAAATGTTGACAGTGTCCCGATCACTGTGACCATCACATTAGTTGGCTCTCGTGGTGATTGTGCCGGCCAGACATTTGTGCGGAGGTACCTGGGTCTGGGGCCTGGTCAATCGCACACCTTCAACCAGCTCCCCGATGCGGATGGTGCGATGGTGGACAATTGCGCAGCTTCGGCTACCATTGAGGGCACGGGGAACATTGTGGCAACCGTCAACGAGAGTTTTGTGAGCGGTTATATCCCGCCTGGGGAGCAGCAGGCATCCACAGCTTACTCTGCCTTTCCAGACAAGTTTGTCTCGGCAAGGATTAGCGTGCCTATGTACAAGGAGAATCGCTACAATAAGTATACGGGTCTGATGATTCAGAATGTGAGCCCCGTAACTGCAACCAATGTGGTTATCGCCTTCGTAGGCTCTGCTGGGCCCGCTGCCGGTTACACGTATACCACGCTGCCTCAAACTGTTCGGCCAGGCGGTAGTATCGAACTGTCCAAGGTGAGCGAGAGGTCTGAATTGTGGGCGGGAGTAGGAACGGTTTTTGTTCCTCCGTCTGGCTCTACGTTTGGCGTAACGGTCATCGCCGATCAGGATGTGGTTGCTATCGCCAACGAGGCTGTTTATGACACGTCCACACTCGTGCAGGACAAGAATAACTATGAAGGGTTTAACCTGCCATAGTTATGGATTCCTATGAACGTTGGCCAGGGCGGCTGTGCTGTCCGTCTTGTCGAGGCCAGCTAACTGATGGACAGTGTACCACTTGCGGGGAAACCTATAGCGCCACTCTAGGCATTCTGGATTTACGTTGGCCACGGCCTGTTGCTACCGATCCACGGCAGGCGGCTCTGGTGTCTGAAGTGTTGGCCCGCTATTCCATTGCCACATTCGAGGAGCTGGCAGGGTTACAGTTTCGGGATTCCGAGGTGCCAGAGCGGTTATTATCTGTGTATCGCGGGTACCGCGCCGGTTTGCAGGAGCGTGGTCATCACATGATGCACATGTTCCGCCAGCGGTTGTCAACCTATTATTCGTTGCCGGGTCAAACGTTGGCACTGGATGTTGGCTGTGGAGTTGGCGCTGGTATCACGGCGCTGGCGCAGGAATTTGAATGGGTGGTTGGCCTGGATCCGTTCCTGCCCAACTTGCTGTTGGCACGCAAGTTCTTCCAGAAACACGGGGTAGGAAATGTTGTGCTGGTGCAGGCGTACGCACAACACATTCCTCTATGTGATGACGGTGTGGATTACGCCGTCGCCCAGAATGTCATCGAGCATCTGTTCGACGTAGAACCGGTGTTTCATGAGTTGCGCCGTGTACTCCGGCCGAGAGGGTGTTTTTGCGGCGACTCGCGCAACCGATTCGATCTGTTTTGCCCTGAGCCCCACGCACGACTTCGATGGGTAGGCTTTCTGCCGCGTCGGCTTCAGCCCTGGTATGTGCGCAAGCTCCGAAATGTTTCTTACTCCAGCACGCATCTGCTCTCGCTCTGCGAATTACAACGCTTTGCGCGTCGAGCTTTTGGCAGATCGGCGCGGGCGGTCTTCCCATCTGTTTCAGCGTATGGACAATCGTCGCACTGGGACTGGCTGATCGAGTTGGTAGAACGTATTCCTGTAATACGCACGGCGATATTGGCTGTTTTTCCCTCGCATCTCCTGCTGGCTCAAGCAGAGTGATGAGGTGGCAAGTTGCTCGGTACCCCCAGTCGCGAGCGGGGGGGGGGAAAAAACGCTTACCCCTCCGTATTCCTCGCATCCGCTATCTTCGAGGGGTAACTGCTCAGCCAGTCATAAATGGGACAC
>CAYPOY010000048.1:0-336 GCA_964412395.1 uncultured Anaerolineales bacterium
GGATATAGTGGTAGTGGGGCTGTCCACCGGAGACGACCTCGATCTCCTGATCAGGCCAGTTCAGCTGCAGGAGGTCGGCCAGCGCGTTGGCACTGCCTTCGCTGGTGGTTTCGCCGTAGTACAGGGTGATGATCTCGCGTTGGGAGGTACCCATTTCCTCCAGCAGCATTTGCACAACCTCTTCGACTGTCGTACCAGCCACTTTCAGTTCCTCGTTGTGCAGGCCGATGATTTGTCCATCGAAGATCTCCATGCCGTTGATCTTCACGGAGCGAGTTGCGGTGGTGATCTCACCTGTCTCGATTTCTTCCATCGCACTCATCATAGCGGCCGTGT
>CAYPOY010000048.1:346-9947 GCA_964412395.1 uncultured Anaerolineales bacterium
AGTTGATCGCCAACAGCGCCGCGACGCCCTGTGGGATAGAACGGCTGGGGATGACGGCCGCGGGTTTGTTGCTGAGTGCGCTGGCTTGCTCGGCAGCCAGGATGACGTTGCTGTTGTTGGGCAGCAGGATCGCGCGCTCGGCTGGTAGACTCTCAATGGCCTCCAGCAAGTCCTGGGTGCTGGGGTTCATTGTCTGGCCGCCACGCACGATAGCGCTCACGCCCAGGCTCTGGAAAACGCGGGCCAGCCCATCGCCTGGGACGACGGCCACGACGCCGATCTTCTGAGGAATCTGGGACGAAGGGGACGATGATAGTCCGCGCTCAGTGAAGTCCTGGTACTGAGCCTGCATGTCTTCCACCACGACGTCGCGCAGGGAGCCCAGGCTGGCTCCGTAACTGATGGGGACGCCGGGGTCGGGCACGTGGACGTGCACCTTGAGCGTCGTAAGGTCGCCCACGACGATCGGGCACTCGCCCATTTTTGTGATTCTCTGGCGAATGGTGTCCGTATCAAGTCCTTGTCCGACGATGAGGAACTGCACGTCGTAGCCGTAGCCAGCCTCGCTGGGCTCCAACTTCGTGGCAATAAGGTCCACAGCCTCGGTCAGTTGCATGTCCTCAGCGACAGGTTCTCCTCGCATGTAGCGCAGCATTCCCTCTAAAATGACGAATAGCCCCTGGCCGCCGGCATCCACCACCCCGGCCTCTTTGAGCACCGGAAGCAGTGAAGGGGTGAGCATGACGGCTTCGTGGGCGGCGAATACCATGTGCTCCAGAACGTGCACCATGTCTTCCGCCTCTTCCGCCGCTCGGGTCGCTGCGTCGGCGACAGCACGGGCGACGGTGAGGATTGTGCCCTCGACCGGTTTGACCACGCCCTTGTAGGCGGTCGCTGTTGCTTCCTGGCAGGCAGCGGCCAGGTCTTGAGCATTATAGACCATCTTCTCGTCCAGGCTGCGCGCAAACCCGCGCCAGACCTGGGAGAGAATGACGCCGGAGTTGCCCCGAGCGCCCATCAGTGCGCCGTGGGCCATCTGATGGGCTACCCGCCCCACATTGCGATCCGGCGAGTCTTTGATCTCGGCCCAGGCGGACTGCATCGTCAGCACCATGTTGGTTCCCGTGTCGCCGTCGGGGACCGGGTAAACGTTGAGTACGTTGATAGCAGTCTGGTGGTGTTGTAGCCAAGCCAGCGCGGCCTTGACCAAACGCTTGAACCCCTGACCGTCCGTGGTCAGGCGCGGCGATTCCCGCATGTGCGTTGATAATCCCTCGTTCGTCAATCTGCCGATTCCCCCTCAATCAGTATCGCTGATGTGCAGTCCCCTGACGTGGACGTTAACCTCGGCGACAGGTACACCCAGTGCCCGCTCGACGCGGTACTTCACAACATTCATAACACTGCGAGCCACGGCAGCGATGCGGGTGCCGTACTCGATAATCACATAAACGTCAATGGTGATCCGTCCTTCTTTGACGCGCACTTCGATCCCGCGTTTGCTGTCTTGGGACAGGGTGTTGGCAATGACGGTGGCCAGGTCTTTGGCTGCAGTCCCTACGACGCCGTAGCAGGTCAGCACGGCATCGTTCGCAATGCTGGCGATGGCTGTGGACGAAACCTCAATACGCCCCAGGCTACGCTCTTGCTCTGGCATTGATTCCTCCAGTTTCCAATCTACAGTTTCTCCTTACTACTCGCATAGGTTTGCGCGAAAGCGTTTCTTGTGGTATGATACGCCCCGCTGCGAACTATTTGCGAGGTGACATGTAATGGCGAAATGTGAGATTTGTGGCAAAGGCCCTCAGTTCGGGCATAATGTCAGCCACTCCAAGCGGGCAACCAAACGCCAGTTCAAACCTAATATCCAGCGCGTGCGGGTGGAGATTAACGGTCAGATGCGCCGGATGTATCTCTGTACTCGCTGCCTGCGCACGCTGAACAAGAGTCGTTAGGTTTCTCCCCCGCCCTCTCCCTCCCCCTGGGGAGTGGAGCCCCGCTCTGGTAGCGGCTCCCTACAACTGGGGGCTTCTTTTTTGCCTGCTTTTGACCTGTGCGTGTTGTTGTTCCCCTTGCAGGCTGCCTCGCGGATTGCCTTGAGCGCCGCTTTGACCCCCTCCGGCGTGCCGAAAATGGCTGTCCCGGCCACCAGCACCGTCGCCCCGGCGGCCACGACCCGCTCCGCTGTCTGTGGCCCGATGCCGCCGTCTACCTCCAGCTCTGCTTCGCTCCCGGCGCTATCCAGCATCTCCCGCACTCGCGCGATCTTGTGCAGTGTGTGCTCTATAAGAGTCTGTCCTCCAAAACCTGGGTTGACGGTCATCACCAGCACTAAATCTACGTCGTTCACAATCTCGCTGATAGCGGCCGCCGGTGTGGCCGGATTCAGGGAGACACCGGGGCGTGCGTTTAAGTTTCGAATCTGTTGCAGGGCACGATGCAGGTGCGGCGTGGCCTCGACATGGACGGTGAGCCCATCGGCGCCTGCCTCGGCGAAAGCCGGTGCATAGTGCATCGGGTCGCTAATCATCAGGTGCACATCGAGCGGCAGGTGCGTGACGCGCCGCAAAGATTGCACGACGGCCGGACCAACGGTGATGTTCGGCACGAAGTGGCCATCCATCACATCCACGTGGATATAGTCCGCTCCGGCGGCCTCGACGCTTTTGACCGCCTCGGCCAGGTGGGCGAAGTCGGCGGCAAGTATGGAAGGAGCGATTTTAATTGGTCGGGTCATCAGGGAGATATGATACAACGAGTTGGAAGATTTGGCAACTGGTTGCTTGGTGCTGGATGCTGGATACTGGACGTTCACCTGTCTGAGAAGGAAGAGCGTTGACGCAGTTGTCCGCAGCCGGCCTGGATGTCTACTCCCCGGCGCACGCGCAGCGTGTGGGGGATGCGGTAGCGTTCCAGGACGGCGGCGAAAGCGGTGATACGATCGCGGGAGGATGGGTGGCCCGCATAGCCTGAGGTGGGATTGAGGGGAATGAGGTTGACGTGGGCCAGGAGTCCCGTAAGGCGGGCGGCCAGCGCCTGGGCCTGCTCCGATGTGTCGTTCACCCCCTCAATGAGTGCCCACTCGAAGCTGACTCGCCGCCCGGTGTGCTCGACGTAGCGGTGGCAGGCCTCGAAGAGGGCATCGAGTCCATAGTGGTGGTTGATGGGGACGAGTTGGTCGCGTAGATTGTCGGTGGCCGCGTGCAGGGAGATGGCGAGGGTGATCTGCAATCCCTCTTCCGCCAGCCGCTTGATGCCTGGCACCAGCCCCACGGTGGAGAGGGTGATGTGTCGCTGGCCCAGGTTGAAGCCCTGGGGGTGGATCAGGCGGCGGATAGCAGCCAGCGAGCTGTCATAGTTGAGGAGCGGCTCTCCCATGCCCATCAGCACTACGTTGGTCAACCGTTCCCCCTCGGCGCGGAGTATGCGGGCGAAGTGGAGCACCTGGGCGACGATTTCACCGCTGGTGAGATCGCGGCGGAAGCCCATCTGGCCGGTGGCGCAGAAGGCACAGCCGATTGGACAACCGGCCTGCGTGGATATGCAGGCGGTACGGCGACGCTCGTACTGCATCAGCACGGCCTCGACTGTCTCATTGTCCTCCAGGCGGAGCAGATCCTTGCGCGTCTCCCCGTCGGCCGACTGCAGCGTATCCACCACCTGCGGCACACCGATGGTCGTCTCCGCCGCCAGTCTTTCGCGTAGCGACTGAGGCAGATTGGTCATCTGGTCGAAGCCAGTCGCCAGATGGATGTAGAGCCACTCCCAGAGTTGGCGGGCGCGATAGGTTGGCTCGCGCCAGTCCTGGAGGAGGGATTGCAGAGCAGGGAGGTCGAGGTCGTAGAGACGAATTGTGGACTGGGTCATTCGTGACTTCCTCAGGGGCTTTACCACCGCACGGGTGTCACTTCTCCAAACAGGATGATGCCGTCGTAAATCTCTCCTGCTGGGATGTCTTGATCAAACCGAATCTCTGGGTCAAGCTCTTCACCCAGCCTGATAGACGCATTGGAGTGCAGCCGCAGATCAACGTATACGATATTGTAACCAGGTGCAGTGTCAAGCAAGGTGGCCAGTGTGGTGCCGTCAGCAAATATGATCTGGCCGGGGTCCCTATTGACCTGTTGGCTGTATCCCGTGGAAGACCCTGCATGTCCTGAAATACCCTTCGCAAGCACCGAATATATGGGTATCCCTGCCTCTGTCAGACGCTGCGTCCAGGGTTGTGCATTTGCGTAGATGTCCATAGCCTGGCGTTTCTGTGCGTGCCATCCCCCATACAGGGCCAATACCGGCCTGCCTTCCAGTTCTTCCAGCAGGCGCTGGATGTTTCGTGCGGTGCTTTCCTCGCGAATTGACGCGAATTCGCTTGCTGTGGCTTCCCCCCGCTCGAACCGATTCCACGCGAAGTAAGCACAAATCGAAGACGTCACGCTTGCCAGTTCGTGGACTGTGGCATCACGATCCCCCGCAACTTCTGTTAGTTGATCTACCAATGCCAGCATCTCCTCTTCGCTCCAGTGTCTGAACTCGGCAAAAGGTGGGATGGGAGCACGCTCAGCCGCCGTGCCAAGTTGTTCTTGCAGGGCTTGCAGGTGGACGTGAATCGCCGGGAGTCCAATGTCAACATCGACCAGATGCACGCGAATCTTCTCGTCTTCAGGAAGTGTCTCGTTGAGCGCCCGCACGCCCACCGGTAGGATGTCGGCATCAAGGAAGTTGCGATCGGGCAGTGTATCACTGAACCCAAGGGTGTATTCATTCACTTCACGCTCGTACGCTGGACTTATCCGTTCTAAAACGATGTCACGTAATCCGGCGGTGTCATGAAGGTTCTCCAAATAGTTGAGAGTGAGGAGGTGTGCTTCACGTTCGCCATGCGCCTCTCCGATCAGATAAACATCATAACCGGATGTAGGGAGCGGCAAAGCGCTGGCCTGGTTGGTTGCATAGACACCTGGACGTAGGCGTACCAGAATCTCTGGAGCGGGCGTTGGGGTTTGAGTGGGCCCAGGAATGATGGTAGGAGTGTTGCTCGCTGCCGTTACAGTCGGGACGATGCGAGTTGGCTCTGCTACCCACGGGGATGTGTTCGCGCACCCTATCAGCATGCAAACCACGAGCAGCGCTGCCAGACAGCACTTTCTCATCAACGTGGTGCTCCTTTGTACGGGCACAGTTGATCCATCCACACTTGCGTCAATTCCTCAATACTCGCGCACACTAGATCCGGTTTGATCGGCGAGGCGGCCAGGCTGGCCTCGGTGGCGATCCCTGAAAGGACGAGCACGGTGGTCAGTCCGGCTCGTATGCCACCGGCAATGTCGGTATCGAGCCGGTCGCCGATGACAGCGGTGGTCTCGGGGCGTGCCCCCATCCGCCGCAGCGCCTGCTCGTACATCCACGGTTCTGGCTTGCCGACGACGACTGGCGCGACGCCGGTGGTGGTCTCCAGCGCTGCTAGCTGCGCGCCGTTGCCCGGCACCGGACCCCTCTCGGTGGGGTAGTTGGTGTCCGAGTTGGTGCCGATGAACCCCGCCCCGGCGTGGATGAGCAGCGCCGCCGTCGTCAACTTGTCCCACGTGAGGCGCCGGTCCCATCCGACGACGACATAAGCGGCTCCTTCGTCAGTCAGCACGAAGCCCCGCTGCTCCAACGCCCGCCGTATTCCCTCCTCCCCGATAGCGTAGACGCGAGTGCCCGGCTGCGCGAAACCTGCCAGGTAGGCGGCGGCGACCTGGGCGGAGGCCAGTATGTATTCGGGTGAGACTTCGACGCCGAAGCGGGCCAGTTTGGCGGCGTATTGCTCCGGCAGCCAGCTAGAGTTGTTGGTGGCCAGGACGAAGCCAATATGATGCTGGCGCAGGAAGGAGAAGAACTCCGCAAGGCCTGGCATCGGCTCATCGCCGCGCCAGAGGACGCCGTCCATATCCACGATGAGGTGGGTGATGGGGTGGAGGGTGGAGAGTGGAGGATGGAGGGTGGAGAAGGGAGGGTGGAGAAGGGAGGGTGGAGAAGGGAGGGTGGATGGTGGATGGTGGATGGTGGATACTCGCAGGTGCTTGTAGTCGGCAGGGGTGTCCACATCGGCCAACACGTCCGGGTCGGTGATTTCAATGGTGGCGACGTCCTTCGCGTAGCGAATAATCAAACTGCGGCCTCCCTCGTCGCCGTTGACGGCGGCCAGTTCGGGGAAGAGGCGGCGGGCGAACAGGACTGGCGTGCTCCGCTGACCAGCGTGCGTGGGATAGGCGATGGACGCGCCGGTTTCCTCGAAGCGGGCCACCAGTGCTTGCAGCAGGTCGGCGGTGATCAACGGCTGGTCACACTGTAGGAAGATCGCTGCCTCAGTCTCAGGAGGGAGGGCTGCCAGCCCCACCTGCACCGAGGTGCTCATCCCCTCCTTCCAGCGCCAGTTCATCACTACCTGTACGGCCCGCGTGCCCAGTGCTGCGCGGATAGCATCCGCCTGGCAGCCCAGCACGACGATCACCGGCGCGAGCCCAGCAGACAGCGCCAGGTTGGAGACGTGGGCCAGGAGTGGCACACCGTCCCAATCGAGGAGTTGCTTGGGCTGACCAAAGCGGGTGGATGCACCCGCGGCGAGAATGATAGCGGCGATTTGCTTCATGGTGACTATATCTCCCGTACAGCGAACCCCGCCTGATTTACAGTCAACCTGTGTGCAGGCGGGGCCGTATGGATATCTGGAGCCCTTATGGGTGGGGCAACTGGAGGGTCACTGTCTGGGCAGTCATTATGGTCTCCTTACGGCGTTCTCAATTCATAGTGTAGCACGGAACAGAGCCACCGTCAAATGGCGGGCTTGCCTCGCATGCTGCCCTCGGCTATAATGAGCCTGCCGGTTACGAGGAGGCGACGATGAAACTTTCGGTTATTATGCCGGTCTACAATGAGATCGAAACCATCGCTGAGATCTGGCGACGCGTGCGGGCAGTGCAGTTGACGGTGCCGGTGGGCTATGGGTCGGATAATGCCACCGTCGTCGAGCTTGAGCGGGAAATCGTGATTGTGGACGATGGCTCGACGGATGGCACGCGGGAGGTTCTGCGCACACTGGAGGGCGAGCCAGACGCAGTCATTGTACTCCACGGGCGCAACCAGGGTAAGGGCAGGGCGGTGCGCACCGGACTACAGCACGCCAGCGGCGACGTAATGATAATCCAGGACGCCGACCTGGAGTACGACCCCCGCGACTATCCGACGCTCCTGCAGCCCATAGTCGAAGGCCGTTCCCAGGTGGTCTATGGCTCGCGCTTTCGCGGTGGGCCGACCAGGGCGATGTTCTTCTGGCACATGCTTGGCAACCGCTTCCTCACGTTGGTGACCAACCTTTTATACAACACCATCCTCAGCGACATGGAGACTGGCTACAAAGTCTTCACGCGGGAGGTTGCTGAACAGCTCGACCTCCAGGCACCCGGGTGGGGCTTCGATCCTGAGATCACAGCGCAGATTCTCAAGCGCGGCTACCGTATCTACGAGGTGCCTATCTCCTACGCCGGGCGGGAGTTTGAGGAGGGGAAGAAGATCAGTTGGTATGATGGCTTGACTGTGCTGTGGACGCTGATCAAGTATCGCTTCACACGGTGAGGTCTCGTCGCTGGGGACGAGATCGTTGGGCGTTGGTGGCCCTCTTGCTGCTGGCGTGGGCACTGCGGTTGCCCCCGCTCTTGGACAACCGCTTTCACCCCGACGAGGCGCTGTACGGTTACTGGGGGCTGCTGATTGGGCGGGGGCAGGATCCATGGCTGGCGAGGGTCCTGGTCTACAAACCGCCATTGCTGCCCTATCTGGTTGCAGGGGCACAGGTGCTCTTTAGCAGTTCGGGGGGCAATTCCGAGTTTGCCGTGCGGCTGCCGGGTCTGGCGGCAGGCCTGCTGACGATCCCGCTGGTTGCCGCGCTGGCCTATTCCCTTTATCGTGACCGGTGGATAGCGATGGCGGCAGCCGTGGGCATGGCCCTCTCGCCCTTCGCTATCCTCTTCTCCGCCACTGCCTTCACCGACCCGCCGATGGTGGCGCTAGGGCTGGCGGCTTGCGTGGCGGTGGCCCGTGGCAGGGCAGGGTGGGCAGGGTTGTTGGCGGGGATGGCCTTTGCGACGAAGCAGACTGGGCTGGTGTGGGTGCCGCTGGTGGTACTATTTCAAATTGCGAATGGCGAATTGCGAATGGCGGATGGCGAAAGGCGAATTGCAACATCCTCCCCCCGGTCATTGGCCATTTGTCATTGGTCATTTGTCATTTGCTTCGTACTGGTGGTCGGACTGGTGTTTGTTTGGGACACGGTGCGGGTGGCGCAGGGCGCGGAGAGTTTTTGGCGCATAGGCGTCACCGGATACGGGGGACTGCGCCTCATTTGGCCGCAGGAGTTGTGGGCACGGCTGCGCGGGTGGATCGGGCTGGCGCGCTACTTTTTCATCTCGCCCATCGTCAACGGTGTGCTGCTGGTGGGTTTGCCTGTGCTGGTGTGGCGTGGGGTTCAAAGTCCGAAGTCCGAAGTCCGAGATCTCAATCTTGGTCACTATACGAGAGGATCGCTGGTAGACTTGTTCCTTGTATTCTTCCTATTCATATACTTTCTTTTTCACTGGCTCCTGGCCTTTCCCGTCTGGGACCGTTATCTGTTGCCGCTGGTGCCTGTACTGTCTGTCCTCTTGGGCCGCCTCTTCAGTCTCCTGGCCTCTTATGTACAACTCGCCATTCGCCATTCGCCATTCGCAATTCGCAATCTGCCATTTGTCATTTGCCATTTGTCATTTGTCATTTGTTTGATATTGCCCGCCTGGAACGCCGCCCACAGCCGCTACCCCGTTGGTGGTGACCACGGCGCTTACGACGGGATTGACGAAGTCGCCGCGTTCCTGCGTGGCCTGCCCGAGGGCGCTGTGGTCTATCAGCACTGGCTGGGCTGGCACTATGATTATTATCTGTTCGATGCGTCCGTATACCTGGCCTATTGGCCGACCCCGGCCTGGCTGGCACAGGACGTGAGAGCTTTTGGCGCGAGAGAACCGCGCTACATCACGTTCCCGTCGTGGGAGTCGCCCGCGCGGGTGGAGCGGGCATTGGCTGGCGTGGGTTACAGGTTGAAGCCCGTGTTCATCACAACCCGCCGTGACGGCACACTCTCGTTCACCGTCTATCACGTTTTACCAGGAGCAATCGTAACTACCCGGCGAAGCTCCGCTCAGCGAATCAGCGAGTATCTTCAGGCTGATGGGCGAAGGTCTCCCGACCGAGCCCTTTACGCCTCGGTCAGAGACCTTCGGCGAACGTCAGAGACCTTCGGCGAACGAGGAAGTTACCGGATCAGAATGGTATTGTAGAGACTCATAGAGGCTACCGGTGAAAGAGTGAACAATTCTACCAATCTACCAACCCCCAATCTCGTCCGTGATTTCCTGGCCGTCGTCTTGCTCTGGGCGCTGGTAGTTGCCTTCTTCTGGAAAATCGCGCTGGCGGGGCGCGTGCTGGCCGGCGGCGACATCTTCACTTATTTCTATCCCTACTGGTCAGAGGCAACGCGGGCGGTTCGGGCCGGGCGATTGCCGCTCTGGAATCCTTACCTCTTTATGGG
>CAYPOY010000048.1:9957-22541 GCA_964412395.1 uncultured Anaerolineales bacterium
CCCTCTCAACTGGCTGCTGTGGCTCCTTCTGCCGGCGCATCAGTCCGTCCATCTGACCATCGTGCTGCACCTGTGCCTGGCGGCGCTTAACGGTTACTTCTGGGGACGCATCTCGTTGCGGTTGGGGCGGGTCGGCGCGTGGACGGTTGGGGCGACTTTCGCACTGGGAGGCTACCTGGGCGCGCAGGTTGAACACGTCAACCAGTTGCAGGGGCTGGCCTGGCTGCCACTGGTGCTGATGCTGTACGATATGGCCCTTGCAGAGCGATACAAGGTGCGATGCACTTCCCTCAAATCTCAAATCTCAAACCTCAAACCCGCGTTCGTCGCTCTCGTCGCCGTCGTGAGCCTGGTGTTCCTGGCTGGCCACATGCAGACGGCCTTCATCTCGCTGGTCGGGCTGGCAGCCTACGGGCTGGCGCCAGCGCTGTGGCATGGGCTGCGCCAGCGCAAATGGAGCCCGCTCGCACGACGGACGGTGCTCCTGGTTGCTACCGTGGTGCTGGGGATGGTGCTGGTGGCCGTGCAACTGCTCCCTACCTGGGAACTTTCGCGCCTTTCGGTGCGCGCCGGGGGGTTGCCGTTCAACGAGCGGGTTTCATTCTCCCTCTCGCCGTTTTACCTGGCGCGTGCCCTGCTGCCCGGCTTTGCTGCGCCTGTGCCCCCTGAACATATCGAGCACGTCGCCTACGTCGGCATCGCTGGCCTGGCCCTCGCCGCCGTCGCAATTTGCACTCTCCATTCCCTACTCTCCACTCTCCACTCTCGAATCTGCAATTTACAATCTGCAATCTTCCTCCTCGCTCTCGGCCTCTTCCTCTCCCTCGGCCTCTACAACCCCCTCTACCTCCTTCTGGCTCGCTTCGTCCCCGGCTTTGTCCACTTCCGCGTGCCAGCCCGCTGGCTGGCGCTCTACGCGGCCGGTGTGGCGGCGCTGGCGGGGTGGGGGGGGGATGCGCTGTGGCGTTGTCGTGGGCGAGTTGACCGGCGCGCTATCTGCCTCTTCGCGGTCGCGATCGTCGCGCTGGCGGGATGGGCGGTGGTGGGTGTGCGGATCGGTGACGGAGTGCAGGTGAGCTGGCCGACCGTCGCCGGCTGGGCGGTGGGGCTTGCCCTGGCGCTGGGATTGCTCCTGGCGGCCGCGCGCGCGCCGCGATCGGCGACGTTGGGTCTGTTGGTGTTGTCCGTCGTGGAACTCTTCGCGGCGACGTCCACGCTTCCTCACAGCCGGGCCACCGCGCCCCAGGCGTTCACCAGCCTGCGCCCGGCCATTGCTCATTTGGTTGCCTCCAATCTACCTCCCCCGCTTGCGGGGGGGGGCTGGGTAGGGGGCGTGCCAGCTCGCTTCCTCAGTATGTCCGACATCACCTTCGACCCCGGCGACCTGCCAGAGATCAAGGTTATCTACGGGCCGCAACTCTCCGCCGATGCGCTCTATGACTATGTCATCGCCGCCAAGCACAAGGAGGTGCTCAGCCCCAATCTGCCACTGGCCTTCGGCGTCTCTGCCATGGACGGCTACGACGGCGGTGTGCTGCCGCTGGCGCGCTACGTCACGCTTCAGCGCTTGTTCCTGCCCGATGACGAGGTCTCCATAGACGGTCGGCTGCGCGAGAATCTGACCACTATCCCCGATGACTGCTGGCTGAGCCTGTTTAACGTCCGGTATGTCATCACCGATAAGCTCCACGATGCCTGGCTGGATGACGTGTTCTACGACCTCCAGTTCGGGGCGCAACTGGCGCGCGGAGAGGTGGCTGCGGTCGCGCACGTGCCGCAATTTGAAGCGACGGCGCTGGGGCTTGTCTCCTACTTGCGTGGAGGGGCAGCGCTGCCCGATGGCTCACCTGTTGGCGTCGTCGAGGTTGGCTTCGGTGAAGGGCTCACGCGCACCTTCGAGTTGCGCGCCGGGCAACACACCGCCGAAGGGCTGTACGGCCCGGACGTGGCTCACGCGCTGGCGACGGTCGGCGGTCATTTCTGGTCGCCTGCCCCGAGTGAGGTCGAAGAGGGACAGCCAGAGGGGAATGACTACGTGACGCGGCTCCGGTGGCAGGAGCCTGCCGCACCAGTGGCGGTCGTCGTACGGGCGACGCTTCCGGAGGGAAAATTAGTCGTGCGTGGGGTGAGTCTGATAGACGGGCGCACCGGCGGCTTTCAGGCGCTGGTCCTATCTGACCGGGGTCGCTTCCGGCTGGCTCACTCCGGCGACGTCAAGATCTACGAGAACCTGGACGTGCTGCCGCGGGCGTTCCTCGTCCAAAAGGCGGTGGTGGTCGCAGACGATGAGACGGCGTTGGCCCTGATGCGAGGTGAGGCGTTCGACCCGGCGGTTGAGTTTGTCCTGAGCGTAGTCGAGGGAGTAGGGATGGTGGACGACGCGAACCATGAGCCGGCTCGCAGTCTGCCACGGCCTGCTTTGGGGTCCGTCCGCGTGACGCAGTATGCACCAGATCGAGTCGAGGTTGAGGTGGCTGCCGAAGCATCGGGCTATCTCGTCTTGACCGACGCCTGGTACCCCGGCTGGGAGGCGACGGTGGACGGCAAGCCGGTGCCGGTTCATCGGGCCGACCTGCTCTTCCGTGCCATCGCCCTGGACGCGGGGCGTCATCGCGTCGTCTTCACATTCCGCCCAGTGAGCCTGCGCGTGGGCGCGGCAATCAGCCTGGTGGTGCTTATCGGCCTGGTGGTCATCGTCGCGCTGGCGCTACTTTGTCCAAAGCGGGATGCAATGCTATAATGAAATTGTGGTCAGAGAAAATTCAAAGGAGGATAAACGATGAATGCAGTGAACCGTGTGGTGGTAGTGATCCTGCTGCTGGTCGCTATGGTGCTGTGCACCGTTTTGCTGGTGGTGCCGGTGTGGGTGTTTGATGCGGCCGCGCGACAGTCGGCCGCACTGGTGGACTTTCTCAATAGTCTTCAGCCGTTCGTGCGCGTGGCACTGGGCATCCTTTTCGCCCTGATACTGGACGTCATCTTCATCTTGCTCATCATCCTCGAGGTGCGCCGGCCCGCTGAGAAGTCCATCCGTGTCGAAAAGACCGCTGGCGGCGAGGTGCTGATCAGCGTCGTCTCCATCGCCGACCGGCTGAAGTACGAGATAGACCAACTCCCCAGCGTCCTGCGCACCAAGCCGGGTGTGTCGGGCAAGCGGGGCGGTGTCTTGGTTGAACTGGATGTGGAGACGGCGTCCGGGATTAATGTGCCGGAGAAGTCCGGGCAGATTTTGGAAATGGCCCGGCAGGTGGTGGAGGAGAAGATGGGGCTCAAACTGGCCCGGCCTCCCAAGGTTAACCTGCGCGTCGTGCCCTATCCCAAAACGCCGAAAGCTCCCGCCGAGCCAGAGGATAGGCTGCCTGCCTTGCCGGAGGACTCTGGAGAGGCTCTGTAACTGCAGTGGTGGCCACGTGAAAGAGGGCCACACTTCTGGAGATAGTGTCCTCAGTCTGGCAGCGCGGGTGGAAAGCCTGCTCTTCGTGGCTGATGTTCCAGTCTCTGTCGGTCGCCTGGCGGAGGCATTGGAGGTCACGGCTGGGCGGGTCGAGCGGGCGCTGGCTGACCTGGAGGCCGCATACGCCGGGCGCGGCCTGCGTTTGCAGCAGGCCGGCAACCGGGTGCAACTCATCACCGTGCCGGAGGCCGCGCCCTACGTCGAACGGTTCCTCGGCCTTGAGGCGCACACACGCCTCTCGCGGGCCGCGCTCGAGACGCTGTCCATCATCGCCTACCGCCAGCCGGTCACCCGCCCCGTGATCGAGGCTATCCGGGGTGTCAGTTCCGACAGCGTCCTGCGCACACTATTGAGCGTCGGGCTGATCGAGGAGGTGGGGCGAGCGCCGACCGTGGGCCGCCCTATCCTCTATGGCACGACCTTTGAGTTTCTGCAGCACTTCGGGCTGTGCAGCCTGGACGAGTTGCCGCCGTTGAACAGTATGCCGGCCAGTGAAGAGGTCTGATGGGGAAGAGGTGCTCCCGAAAACTGCTGTCTTGCGTCGCCGCCTGCCTGCTAGGGTTGGCGGGATTGCTGTTGTGCCTGGTTGGATTGGGGTTTTCTGCCGAGGCACAGGATTTACGTGTGCTGCAGGTCTGGCCTGACCGGAGTAACGGGGTCGTTTCTGGACTGTTGGAGGGTTCGACGGTGCCCACCGCTGCGCAGGTACTCCCCTTCGGTGTCTGCCACACCTCCGCGGGCGACGTCGTGCACGCACGCACTTATCTGCACTTCCCGCTCGATGTGTTCCCGCCGGGCACTGAAGTTCTGCACGCCGCGTTGTACGTGTACGTGGACGGTGGTTCGGGCGCGGGTGAGGCGACCCTGGGGGCCTATCGCGTTCTCGAGCCGTGGGAGGAGGGAGATTGGGGCGGTGACCCGGCCACCTGGCCCGCGCTTCTTCCTTCGCCCATCGCGGCCACGACAGCTCGTTTCGACGTGGTGACGCCGACCTTGCCCGTGTCCACCCCTGTCCCGACCGCTATCCCTACGTCTGCCTCCACGCCGACGTTGACAGCGACGGAAACGTCTGCGCTGTTCTCCAAACCTGCCGGCCACGGGCTGGTCCAGGAAGGTACGATGGTGACCATTGACCCATCGAACGCAAGCGTGGCCCTGGGAGCTACGACTGTGGTGAATATTCGCGTCGAGAACGTGGCCAACCTATACGGCGCTGAAGTGTCCTTGACCTTTGACTCGGTGCTGTTGGAGGTGGTAGACGCCGATCCGAACACGGAGGGTGTGCAGATTCAGCCTGGCACCTTCCTTAGTCCGGACTTCATAGAGGAGAATATCGTTGATCAGGATTACGGGGAGATTGACTTCGCTATCTCTCAGATGGAGCCCCACGAATCGGTCAGCGGCGGTGGCGTGCTGGCTATGATTACCTTCCGAGGGAAAGCAGTCGGGCAATCAGATATTGACTTCGAAGATGCTCTCCTGGACGACTACGACGGCGAAGCGATCTGGTTCAGCATCCAGGATGGGAGTGTCACTGTCATCAGTGGGGAAACTCCTGAGCCGACGTCGGAACCCACTCACGCGCCTCACATGCCCACATCCACGCCTGGTCCTACACCGGCGTCTACTCACACGCCTACGCCTGGCCCCACTTCCACTTCCACACCCACATCCACGCCTGGCCCTACACCGACGCCTCCTACCTCACCACTGCCTACGCCGACCCTCTCCCCAATGCTCACCGTGCCGGTTGTACAGCTCGGACAGGCGGCGGAGACCTGGCTCACGTGGGACGTCACCGCGCTGGTGCGGGCCTGGCTGGCGGGAGAGGTGCCTGACGATGGGCTGGCCCTGGCCCCCGCGCCCGACCCCGGTGCTGAACCAGAGACGGCGGGTGGTCTGCTCGTGGCGCGTTGGCTCGCCGCCGCTGACCTCAACACAAGACCTCACCTCATCGTTGAGTTCGAGGTGCATCCGGTCACGCCAATGCCAACGCCCACGTCCACGCCCACGTCTGTGCCAGCCCTCCCGTCCGCCGGGAACTCTGTAGGGTGGGGTCCTGCGGGGTTGCTGCTTGTCGGGGCGGCGTTGCTGACGCTGGGACTGATTGTGCGGCGTGGGGAACGGTGATTAGTTGTCCAACGCCACTACCCCATGACGGATGGCAAACCGCACCAGGCCGGCCGTGTGGTGGATATCCAGCTTGACCATCAGGTTCGCCTTGTGCTTCGCTACCGTGCGAGGGCTGATGCCCAGCAAGTCGGCGGCCTCGCGCACGCTCTTCCCCTCGGCTATCAGTTGCAGCACCTCCCGCTCGCGCTCGGTCAACAGTTCGTACCGGTCCTGGGTTTGCGGAGCTTCTGCCTGCCGGAGGTAGTTGTTGATGACCCTTTGGGCTATGGCAGGGCTGAGGAAGGATTCCCCCCGCTGTGCTGCACGGATGGCCATCATCAACTCGGTATCGGCCGACTGTTTCAACACATATCCCATCGCCCCCGCCCGCAACGTCTGGAGGATATACTCATCCCCCCCGTGCATTGAGAGAACCACTACCGCTACCTCCGGGGTGCGGGAAACAATCTGCCGTGTAGCCTCGATCCCATTGAGGAGCGGCATAGAGATGTCCATCACTACTACATCTGGCTGCAGCGACTCGGCCAGTTGCACCGTCTCATACCCGTCGCCGGTCTCACCCACTACCACGATGCCGGGTTGCGCCGACAGCAGCGACCGTAACCCTTGCCGCACGATGCGGTGGTCATCGGCCAACAACACGCGAATGGACATTCGAACCCTCCTGGTTCGCCGAAGGTCTCTGACCGAGGCGTAAAGGACTTGGTCGGGAGACCTTCGCCCATCAGCCTGAGTAGTCACGGCCTGGGAACCATATCTCTATTCTCGTCCCCTTGTTGGGCGCGGCGGTGATGCTCACCCGGCCCTGGAGAAGCGCTACCCGCTCTTGAATACCCAGTAACCCCATACGACCTTCGGCCACGGCCGCCTTCAGTCGCTGTGCCGGGTCGAAGCCCCGTCCGTCGTCGGCTACGCACGCGTACACCTCGTCGCTGTCAGTTCGCAGGATGACCTGGACGTGGCGGGCTGCTGCGTGACGCACGATGTTGATCATCGCTTCCTGGATGATACGGTACAGCGCTGTTTCCGTCCGCTCGGGCAGTCTGCCGATGGTCGCATCCAGCTCGCTGGTCACGTCCAGGCCGGTGCGCTTGATGAATCCGTCCACGTAGCCGCGCAGGGCCGGCACCAGCCCCAGGTCATCTAGTGCGGCTGGTCGCAGTTCCAACGCCAGCCCACGCAGTTCCTCCATCGTGGACTCGAGCAGGGCGCGGCTATCGGCCAGTTGCTCGTGCAGGGCAGTGGCTTGATCTGGCAGGGCGCCCTCCAACACCGCCAGGTTGAGCTTGAGGCCCGTCAGTGCCTGTCCCACCTCGTCGTGCAGTTCGCGGGCGATGCGCCGCCGTTCCTCCTCCTGGGCCTGAACGACCTGTCCTGCCAATTGGCGCAACTGCGCACGCGCCCAGGTCATCCGTTCGAGCAAGCGCGCGTTCTCCACGGCCACGTTCATTTGTTGCGCAAAGGCGCTCAGCAAATCCACGTCCGTGGTCAGGGTCGCCTGCTTGGATGTGCATAGCACGATCAGTGCCCCGACCGGCGGCTGGCCCACTGGCACGGCCAGCAGTCCGGCGGCTCTCGTCTGCCCCCACACACCGCCCTGGGCCTGTACCTGCGTCCCCGTCAACACTACCGGGCCACTGGCTGCGCGCATTGCTCCCAACAGCGGGTCGTCCGCCGGATTTATCCCCTGGGCCTCAGCCCAGGGTGCCTTGGCCGTTCCCTGCGCTGCTCCGTGCGCGAAAGTTTCCCTGCTCTCGTCCAACAGGACCGCCGCCCCTCCCCCCCCGGCAGAGAGCACGTTGGTCACGTGTTCAGCCGCCACAGCCAGGATCTCTTCCACAGACCTGGCCCGGGCCAGGTCCGAGGTCAGGTCGTAAAGCGCCTGGAGTTCCCGGTTGCGCCGCTGCAACATCGTCTCCGCCTGGCGTCGCTCTGTCACATTCGTGGCCACCACCAGCACCCCGGTGGTCTTGCCCCCCTCTTGCAACGACGAAACCCGACCGTGGACCCACAGCGGCCGTCCGTCGCGGGTCACTGCCTGCCACTCCCCTTCGTCCCTGGCCAACAGCGACGCGAGAGACTCGTCAGGGCAGGCTGGAAGAAGCCGGTCGAGGGACTGGCCCAACATCTCCTCGGCGGTCCAGCCGAAGAGCCTCTCTGCACCCCGGTTCCAGTAGATCACCTGCCCGGCCTGCCCCAACCCGATGACTGCATCCCGCACGTGGCCCAGCAGCCAGGCGTGGAAGTGTAGATGACGTTCCGCCTGACGCCGCTGGGCCTCCGCCGCCTGCAATTTTGTGAAAGTCCGAACCCGCGCCAGCAGCTCCGGTTTGTGGAACGGCTTGGACACGTAGTCGGTGGCGCCGGCCTCGAAGGCAGCCATCCGGTCCGAGGTGGACGTCAGCGCCGTGACCATGATTATCGGAATCGTCGTCCCGTCCGGCCTGCTGCGTATGCGCCGGCAGACCTCCAGCCCATCCATCTCGGTCATAAGGATGTCCAGCAGCACCAGGTCTACCGGTTTGCCGCCGGGCCGACCAGTCTCCTCTAGCCGCTCCAGGGCCTCTGGCCCGGAATAGGCAGCCACGGCCTCGTAACCTGCTTTCTCCAGCATAAACTGCAAGAGCTGCACTATTTCCGGGTTGTCGTCCACGACCAGCACGCGCCCAGAGCTTGCGGTGTCTATCCCATCCCCTTGATCTCCAGCCACCTGTTTCCCCCCCAAAGTCCACTTCCATTATACAACACAACCCTTGATCTTAGAAACATGCCAAGGGACTACGTTCTTTTCAACGGAAAAATACAGTCATTTGCGGGCCGAATTACGTCATTTTGCCCATGACAAGCCCGGCAATTTCGTGTATACTGAAGATTGGTAGATTGGTTGTTAAAGAAGCGAGCAGGTGGGATGAACAGGCAAAACGTAGAGATTATCAGTCTGGAGACGCTGGTTGGGGAGATAACAGATTTGGTGGCGGATGGCGACCCGGCAGGCGCGGCCGACTGGCTGCGGGCGATCATGGCCCACGGGGATGACCTGCGCCGCCGCGACACCATGCGCCCCTACGAGGACCGCGTTCCCCCGTTGCTGGCTGCGCTGCCGGACAACGTAGCCGGCGCTGTCTTCGACGAGTTGACCCCGGCCGAGGCACGCCGCGCCCTTTTCGACAGCCACACCCGCGTCGAGCCCGCGCTCATCGCCACGATCCTGGCCGCAATGCGCGCGGAACGGGCCGCCGCTGTCGTCGAGGCGATGAGCCTGGGCGTGGGCGCGCCGTTGGAAATGGCCCGTGCTCTGCCCCACGTCCCGGAGATGGCCCTGAGTTCACTGCTGGCCCACGTCCACCCGGCTTCCCTGGCCCGGTTGGTGCGCGAAATGGGTTTGGATGGTCAGGGACGTTTGCTGGCAGCGGCCGACCCAGATACGGCTGCTGCCCTGTTGATGAACATCGCAGAAGATGACGGGCGCGTGGCCGAAGCCCGCGCCGCCCGGATGCTCTACACGCTCCCCCCGGCAGACTCAAACGGCGATTCTGAAGCGGCTGGTGTTCACCCTGCGAGGCCGGATGACGACCGCTCTACGACACCTGGACGCTGGCCCCCTATCCGGTCTCAGCGATCGCGGGACCCACCTGTACCTGACAGAAATGTCCGTGGAGCAGGCGGCTTTCGCCCTGACCCGTTCCGCGCCGGACACCGCGGCGGCTGCGCTGGCGGCGCTGGACGCTTCATTGGCCGCTGCCTTGCTCACTGCCATCGCCGCTTCGGAACCCGCGCTGGCCGCCGATCTACTGCGCGGGCTGGATACGGACATACTCCTGGGCTTTCGCCTGGTGGACTGTGGATTGCGCCGTCCGTGTAGGGAGCCCTTTGCCCGGATCTCGGCCGGCATCGTTGCCGCGCTCGATTTGCAGGCGCCTCCCGTCCTCTCGCTGCTGCGTTTGCTGCCGGACGCGACGTTGGAGGCGATTCTCGACCGGTTGCCATCTGCCCGGCGCAGGGAGGTGCTCGATGTGTTGGACCACGACGACTGGTTGTTCTATTGAAAGCGATCATCCTGGCTGCGGGCAAGGGCAAACGACTACGCCCCCTCACTTCTACCAACCTACCAACCAAGGAGATAGCAATGGCAACTATGAACCTGTGGCGCGAATTGCCGCCGGGGCTGGATGTGCCCCGTGTGGTCTATGTGGTGGTGGAGATCCCCAAAAGGTCGCGCAATAAGTACGAGTACGACGAGGATGGGGGGTTCATCAAACTGGATCGGGTACTGTATTCGTCGCTGCATTACCCCGGCGACTACGGTTTCATCCCCCGCACCCTGCACGACGACGGTGATCCGTTGGATGTGCTGGTGATGACCAACGAGCCCACCTTCTCCGGCTGCGTCATCGAGGCGCGACCGCTGGGCATCTTCCACCTGATAGATAAGGGCAAACTGGACGACAAGATCCTGGCCGTGCCCCACACCGACCCACTCTTTGATAACTACCATGCGCTGGATGACGTACCGCCGCACTTCCTGGACGAGGTCACCCACTTCTTCAGCGTCTACAAAGATCTGGAGAGAGCCGAAACTGAAAGCAGAGGCTGGGAAGGCATCGGAAAAAGCCCACGCTGAGATTGAAAGGGCCATCGCCTCTTACTGGGAGCGGATGCGAACGGAACGGTAGCAAACGTAACACGTGAGACGCGATCGGCGGATGTGCTCTACCTGCCGCTGGTCATGCGGCGCTAGTTCTAAACTTCCGATTTTTTGAAGGAGGCAACCCTATGCTCAAGGGCAAACGCATTCTCGCCGTAGATGACCCTGCCGCCGTCCGCAGCTACCTGCAGGCCATTCTCGCTCCGCAGTGTACGAGTGTGGACGTCGCGGGCACCGGTCGGGAAGGACTGGAGATGTGCACCGGCGATGAGCGGTACGACTTTGTCCTGCTCGACCTGATCCTGCCCGACATGAACGGCATTGAGGTACTCGAACGCATCCGCCAGGAGGACGACGAAACCACCGTGGTCATACTCGCTGGCACCGGCGGGGTAAAATCAGCCATTGCTGCCGTGCAGTGTGGCGCGGATGCCTACGTCGAAAAGCAAGACATTGCCGTGGGTAGCGACCTCACTGAATTCTTGTACGTCCTCGAACAGGCACTTGAGCATCGCGCTGGCCTCGTCGCCCGGAGGCAGCTTCAGGAGGTCAAGGCCGATTTCTACTCAATGGTCACGCATGACCTGCGCACCCCTGCCAGTGGCATTCTGACCGCGACTCAAGCGCTGCTCGGAGGCATGGCCGGGCCGCTCACGCCCGAGCAGACTGAGCTCTTCGACATCATCCAGCAGTCGGCCGACAAAATGCTCAGATTGGTCAATGACTATCTCGACTTTGCCAAGATTGACGCTGGCTACCTGCGTCTTAACCTGGGCGATGTCGAGCTACGCGAAATAGTGGAGGCCAGTACGCACCTCGTTCGCTTGCAGTCTCAGTCCAGGCACCAGACCCTCATCCTCGACCTGCCACCTGACCCTGTACCCGCGCGCGCCGACGCCGAACTGCTCCTGCGGGTACTCGACAATCTGCTGTCCAACGCGGTCAAGTACACGCCCGAGGGCGGGCGCATCACGGTGCAGTTGCGCGTGGAGGGCGGGCAGGCAGTGTTGCGCGTCAGCGACACGGGGATGGGCATCCCGCCGACCCAACTGTCTGCTCTGTTCACCAAATACCATCGCGTCCCAGGCGAGGCCACCCTCGGCATTCGCGGTACCGGGCTGGGCCTGCTCATTGTCAAGGGGATCGTCGAAGCCCACGGTGGCACCGTCCGCGCTGAATCTGAGGGCGTGCCGGGGAAAGGGTCGACGTTTATCGTGAGTATTCCGCTTGTGCAGGTGGCGGAGTGACGATGTGAGACGTCAAACGTCAAACGTCAAACGTGAAACGGGAAGCGTGAAACGGGAGAACGTGGAATGTGACGATGATGTCTGAGTCTGACAGGTCTCCGCCGGGCGCGATTGGCGAAGAGCGGGCGTGTGATGCCCTGCTAGATCACGTCCGTCGCGAGCGGGGGCTGGATTGCAGCCAATACAAGGACAGTTTCCTGCGCCGCAGGTTGGCGGTGCGTATGCGGGCGCGGGGCGCCGATACCTGCCAGGACTACCTGGCTATGTTGCGCTCCGACCCGGCCGAGTTCGACGCGTTCCTCGCTGTTCTCACCATCAACCTATCCTACTTCTTCCGCGACAGGGCTGCCTTTGACGCGCTGCGCCACGCCGTCCTGGCGACCCTCGTCGCCAGGCGGTCGCGGGCCGGGCGGCGGCACCTGGCCGTTTGGAGCGCAGGGTGCGCCGGCGGAGAGGAACCCTATTCGGTGGCTATGATCCTGGCCGACCTGCTGGGGTCAGCCCTATCCAGGTGGGACGTGCGGATTCGCGCCACCGACGTTGACGCGGCTGCATTGGATCATGCCCGCCGGGGAGTGTACAGGGCGACCAGTTTCCAGGACTTGCGGGCCGGTTTTGTGGAGCGGTACTTTGTCCGGAGTGGAGATACATATACGCTACAGCCGGCAATACGGCAATTGGTCACTTTCCGGCAGCACGATCTGACCACCGCGTCATCCCTGTCGTGCTACGACCTGGTCTTGTGTCGCAACGTGCTCATCTACTTCGCCCGCGAACACCAGGAGGGAATCGTGCGGCATCTGCTCGGTTACCTGGAACCGGGTGGCTACTTGATGTTGGGCATGGCGGAAATGCTCCCGCTGGCGCTCTCCGTCCGGCTGGAAGCGGTGGATGGGCGGTTGCGCATCTACCGAAAGAATGAACAATGACAAATGACAAATGACAAATGAGCAAACACTGCCGCGCAAGCCGGTTTTCGAGTACTCGGAAAAGACGGAGGTGAAAATGAAACTGCGCACGAAATCCACATCGGCGATGAGGAAGGCCGAGTGATACCCTCGCCAAGTTTTCGCAAATTCAGGTCAGAATCACAAGCAGTATAAGG
>CAYPOY010000049.1:0-22497 GCA_964412395.1 uncultured Anaerolineales bacterium
AGAGACCTTCGGCGAACAATGTCGGAGACCTTCGGCGAGAACAATGTCAGAGACCTTCGGCGAACGAGGTCAGAAGGCTGATGGGCGAAGGTCTCAGGCTGATGGGCGAAGGTCTCCTGACCGAGCCCTTT
Organism: uncultured Anaerolineales bacterium; assembly: GCA_964412395.1. Lineage (GTDB taxonomy): Bacteria > Chloroflexota > Anaerolineae > B4-G1 > B4-G1 > CAYPOY01. The sequence continues at coordinate 132 of CAYPOY010000049.1, forward strand.
GCGCCTCGGTCAGAGACCTTCGGCGAACAATGTCAGAGACCTTCGGCGAACGAGGTCAGAAGGCTGATGGGCGAGGGTCTCAGCCTGATGGGCGAAGGTCTCCTGACCGAGCCCTTTACGCCTCGGTCAGAGACCTTCGGCGAACAATGTCAGAGACCTTCGGCGAACGATGTCAGAAGGCTGATGGGCGAGGGTCTCAGCCTGATGGGCGAAGGTCTCCCGACCGAGCCTTTACGCCTCGGTCGGAGACCTTCGGCGAACGATGTCGGAGACCTTCGGCGTGTGTAACTGCTCAGGCTGCTTTCTGTGCTAATATAGGGTGAGACAACTCACCGCCATTCTCCATCCTCCACCTTCCATCCTCCACCCTCCCCGGCCATCCCAACGCAATTCGGCCGCGATCGGGTTCCACCTGTAGTATCTCCACCTCAATCACATCACCTACCTTCAACCGTGTGCCAGCGGGTATCTTGCTGCGGTGCAACAAGCCATCGTGCTTGACCCCAACGTCCACAAATGCGCCAAAGTCCACCACGTTCCGCACGGTGCCATTCAGTCGCAGGCCAGCCTGCAGGTCATCCATCGTCAGCACATCGCTGCGCAGGATAGGGGCGGGCAGGGCTTCGCGCGGGTCACGACCGGGGCGGACCAACTGTTCGATTATATCGGTCAGGGTGGGAACACCCGTGCCCAGTTCGGCGGCCAGCACGCTTAAGGCTGGCTGTTCCTGACGTTTGGTCAGGGTGGCCAGCGCGGCCTCCCGTTCGGCAGGTTCCGTCTGTGCGGTCAACCCGGCGCGACTCAGCACGGCTTCAGCGATAACGTAACTTTCCGGGTGGATGGCGCTGTCGTCCAGCGGGTGATCGCCGCCGTGGACGCGCAGAAAACCCGCCGCTTGCTCAAAGGTCTTCGGCCCGAGTCCGGGCACGTTCCTGAGTGCCATCCGGTTTGGGAACGGCCCGTTTGCATCCCGGTAGGCCACGATGCGCGCCGCCAGTTTGGGGCCGACGCCGGCCACGTGCTTCAAGAGCGCTGGGGACGCCGTGTTCACGTCCACGCCCACGCGATTCACCACGCTCTCTACCACGCCGGTCAACGCTTCGGCGAGTTGAGCCTGGTCAACGTCGTGTTGGTACATACCAACGCCGATGGACTGCGGATCAATCTTCACCAGTTCGGCCAGCGGGTCCTGCACGCGCCGGGCGATGGAGACCGCGCCACGCATGCTGACGTCCAGGTCGGGCAGCTCGGCGCGGGCCAGCGGGCTGGCGCTGTACACGCTGGCTCCGGCTTCGCTGACGATGAGATACTGTAGCGGCAGGTCTTGTACCTGCCCCGAAGCGCGGATCAGTTCGGCGACGAGTCGTTCCGTCTCGCGTGAGGCCGTGCCGTTGCCGATGGCTATCAACGTGACGTGGTGCCGGGCGGCGAGGGCTGCGAGGACGTTCAGGGCTGCGTTCCATTGCTTCTGCGACTGGTGCGGATAAATCGTGGCCGTGTCCAGCACTTTGCCGGTAGGGTCCACGACCGTGACCTTGCAGCCAGTGCGAAAGCCAGGGTCAATCCCCAGCATGGTGTGCCCGGCCAGCGGCGGCTGGTTGAGGAGGGCGCGCAGGTTGGCCGAGAAGACGGAGATGGCGTGGACTTCGGCCTGCTCGGTGAGGATGCGGCGCACATCTCGCTCGATGGCCGGGAGCAGGAGCCGTTGGGCGGCGTCATCCGCGGCCAACGTAAGTTGGCCGGCGAGCGGCGAGCGGCGGTCGGGGCGAAAGTGTGAGTTGATGGCGGTCTGCCAGTCCCGTTCGGGAACCTCGGTGCGCACCCGTAACACTTTCTCGGCCTCACCGCGGTTGATCGCCAGGACCTGGTGGGGGCGCAGCCGGTTGATCCGGTACTCAAAGTCGTGGTAGATTTGATAGGTGCCGCGCGGGTCCTTGGCCTTCTCATTCTTTTTGGAGCGGAGCACACCCCACTGGAGCGCCTTCTCACGGGTGATCCGCCGGACTTGGGGATGGTCGCTGATGATCTCGGCGACGATGTCGCGCGCCCCGGCCAGTGCGTCTTCCATGGTCGGCACGTCGGGTGTGAGGAATGGCATGGCGATCTGGGCGATGGTCTGTGTCGTGCGCTCTTGTCGCAGGATGAGATCGGCCAGGCCCTGCAGACCTTTGTCGCGGGCCCGGCTTGCGCGGGTGCGGCGCTTGGGCTTGTACGGCTGGTACAGGTCTTCCAGTGCAGTACGCGTGCCGGCGGCGAGCAACTGCTGGCGCAGTGCGGGGGTGAGCTTGCCCTGCGCCTCGATGGTGGCGACGATGGTCTGGCGGCGTTTGTCCAGCGCTCGCAGTTTCGAGAGCAGCGCGCTCAGTTGGCGCAGTTGCTCGTCGTCCAGCCCGCCGGTAACCTCTTTGCGGTAGCGGGCAATAAAGGGCAGGGTATTGCCTGCGTCGAGCAGTTCAATCGTGGCCGTGACCTGCTCAGGGCACAGGTTCAGTTGGGTGGCGATTTGTTGTGCGTGGTTCATAGGTATCTCTCGGAGACGCCGGCGAACCGGCTATGGACATTTCTTACTTGCAAACTTGCCTACTTGCAAACTTGCCTACTTGCAAACTTGCTTGGCTTGGGGCGCTCCCGCCGGTATCTGTTGGGGGCGTTTCAACCGATTTGTTCCCTGCTCTGCTACGGCCAGTCCGCCAGGAAGCGTGCGTCCAAGCCAGTTCCCGCCAGGCGGCGGACCAACGCCTCGTCGGCGGTTACCAGCGGCAGAGATAGCTGCCGGGCCAGCGCCACGTAGGCGGCGTCGTAGGCGGTGATCCCGTGGGCCACGGCCAGCGCCAGAGCCGCTTCCGCCAGGTCTGCCGTGGAGGCTATCTGCAACAGCAGCCGTGTCAGGTCGGCCACGTCCTGCTGCGCTGCCTCTGGCGGGTAGCCAAAGCGCCGCGCGTACTTCCAGAGGATGTTTGTACATTCGATGAAGAATAGGTCTGGCACGTAGAACCGGGCCGGCGGCGTGGTGGTCAGGTGTGCGAAAAGCGCATCGGCCTGGTCGGACAGCGGCTCTACCAGAAAGAGCTTAATCCCCACGCTAGCATCAACCACGCAGTCCACACTCATCGGTCTCGGTCCTGGCGTAGCAGCATTGTGCTGTCGGGAGCGTCTACTTCGGCGGGGTTGAAGAAGCGGCGGGCGCGAATAGACACCAGGGTAGCTTCCGGTGTACGTTCGGATTCCTCTATGGCCCACTCGAGCAATGTGAGCACCTCCGCGCTGAGCGAGCGGCGTTGGGTTTCCGCCCGCTGCTGCAAGTGTGCGTACAACTCGTCGGGGACATTCCGCACGTGTAGGATAGGCATTGACCTTACCTCCATCCAGGGATTATCCCTGATTATACCGCTTATGGTTGCATAATGCAACCGTGTTTCCCAGCGGCTTACGATGTCGCCGTGGAAGGTGCTACACCCACCAACACTCATATGAGCCTACCCAAATTAGCATATGCACCAATGTCATTAAGACTTCGGAAGTCTGCCGTCGAGGATTTTGGAAGCGAATCAGCCCGAAATCACCTCAAAAGCTGGTTGATAGCGCACTCTTGAGACTTCCGAAGTCTGATCCCCCCTTAACTTGATGACATTGGCATACGCACTACTGTTTGGGTTCTCCAATTGACCATTTGACTTTACCACTTTTGTGTATTACAATTGCCTATAACAGATTTCTATCTTGGAGGAAGCTGGATGTATATCTCAGTTGCCGAAGCCCATAACCGTCTCTCCCGTTGGCTGAACAGGGTCCAGGATGGGCCCATCACCATCACCCGGCGGGGCAAGCCCGTGGGTGTCATCATCTCCCCTGGGGAGTACGAGCGGTTGCGCCGGGTGCAGGCCTATCTGCAGATGCTCCGCCTCTCCCAGTCGTTGCGGGAAAGCGGCTTGACGGCCGACGAACTGTTTCAGGCCTCACGCGAAGAGTTGGAGGGGCGGCTGTGATAGTAGATGCCAGCGTCATTCTACGTGCCTTCTTTCCCGATGAGAAGCAGGCTCAGGCGCAGGCGTTGATCCGCGACCACGTGTCTGGGTACGTGCGGCTGACTGCCCCTGTCCTTCTTCTCTACGAAGTGACCAACGCTGTCCTGCAGGCGGTGCACCGGGGACGCATCACCGACGAGGAGGGGGAGGCCATCCTGGGTGCGTTCGAGGGTCTGGGCATCGAGATGGAGCCGGTGACATGGCAGCAGATGCTACCCCTGGCCCGGCGGTTTGATCGCTCGGCCTACGACGCGGCCTACCTGGCGCTGGCCAAAGCGAGAGGGGAGCCCCTGGTCACCGGCGACCTGCGGCTGTACCACGCCGTCCGTGATCACCTGGACTGGGTACGGTGGCTCGGGGATGGGCAGCGTTCTGGGTAGATTGGGTGCAGAGATCCGCGTCAGCACCCTGGCCTTTAATTGCACCCTACCGTTTCTCCACAGCGGGGGCAGAAGCGGGCTCCTTCTCTCAGCCGGGCACCACAGTGCCGGCAGTAGCGTGGTCGGCGGCCCTGTGCGAGGGGATGACCGCAGGCAGGGCAGAAGCGTGCACCGGGCCGTACTGCCGCTCCACAGGACTGACAGCGCACGGGCTGAGGCGCATGAGGCGCAGGGCGCGGGGCCGTGGTGTGGGGCGGCGGCGCATGAGGCGCAGGGGATGGGGGTGGAGGCGGAGAGGCATAAGGCGTGGGGTGTAGAGCAGGCTGCGGAACTGGTTGAGCTCGCCGGGTATGCCGCACCAGTATGATCAGGCTGACCCCGCCGACGAGCAATAACCCCGCTCCGGCACAGCCCAATCCTCCCACGATCAAGCCCAGGCCAGTCAGCCCCAGCGGGCCTGCCCCGCTCCCCGAAGGTGGCACCGGCGCCGGGGTGGTGTAAGCCACCGGGGTGGGGGTGGGCAGCGGCGCGGGGGTAGCGGTGGGGCCAGGAGCAGGCTGTGGTGTCGGCGTGGCCGTGGGGGTAGGGGCTGTGCTGGCCGCTGGTGGTGATGGCAGTTGCAGCCGTCCGTAGCCGTAGCCAGTATCTGGGCCGGAGGCGCCCAGGTCTGCGGCGTGGGCCAGCAGGAAGTCCACCACCTCCTGGCGGGTGAACTCAGGATGGGCCTGCCAGACCAGCGCGGCAGCCCCGGCGACGTGGGGGCAGGAGGCTGAAGTGCCGTGGAACTCCTCCACACCATAGCTGGCCCCAGAGACCCCGGTCGGGGCAGAGATGTCGGGCTTGAGCCGCCCATCAGCCGTCGGACCCTGGGAGCTGTAATCGGCCAGGGTGTCGTCCCACCAGTTGGCCGCTCCTACTGTCAGCGAGCCCATGGCGTCGGCCGGCGGGCAGAGGCTGTGATCCGGCGATGGGTAGGCTACGTCTGCGCCGTCCACGAAGATGTCCAAGGTCACGGCCCGGTCAGCTTCATAGGCGGTGACAACGGCGTAGACGGTCTCCCCGCCAGTTTCGTACTCGATCCACTCGACCGGCTCCTGCCCGAACTCGCCCGTTTGGGCGTCCTGGGAGGTGGCCACTTCGTTGCACGCTACGTCGTAGAGAAACAGTTCATAGTCCTGCGCAGCCTGCTCCCAATCGTCTTCCCAACTCAGGACAATCTGGACGTAACCATCGTTGTAGAGGGCCAGCATTTCCTCGCCCGGTGCAAACTCGTGAAAGTCGTCGCCATCTTCGTCGGTGAAGACGCCCCGATAATGGGAAAGAGCCTCGTTGCCGGAGGAGTTGACCCACAGGATGCCTCGGGCAGCCAGGTCGTCTACCAGTTGGGCATCCCACTCGCTGCCATCGCGGGGGCCGATCAGCCCGCTGGCCGAGTGGGAGATGATGTCCACTCTCTGATCTAGCAGCCAATCCACCGCCTCGCCCATCGCGGCGTCGCTGCCATCATACCAGGCGAAGATGAGTTTGGCGTCGGGGGCAACCTCGTGGATGATCTCGGCGCAGGCGGTTCCGTGGACTTCCTCGTCGTCGTACCAGCCAAAGGTGGCGATGGTCACGTCGTCCGGCAGTTCGACGGTCAGCAGGTCCCGGTGGCCGGCGAATCCCAGGTCGAGGACGCCCACGCGCAGGCCCGCGCCGGTGAAGCCGGCCTGGTGCCAGGCTTCGGCACCGATGACGGCCACACCTTCCCCCTCGACGGTGCTGCCGTCGTGTTTGCGCCGCTCGGGCAGTTGCACACCGATGACGTGTTCCAGTTCGGTAAATTGGTCGAAGATGGCGCCAGGCTGCTCGGCCTGCAACTGGGCCTCGATCAGTTCCAGTGGCACGGCAACGTTGACCCGATCCCGGTGGCTGCTGGCGACGGTGACCCCAGCAGCCTCCAGTTGGGCCACCAGGGGGGCGTTATCCTCCGTGTCGAGGATGAGGGTGACGGCGATGTCACCATCCGGGGTGAGCAGGCCGCGCTGGCGGGCCAGTTCCAGCGCTGCTTCCTTGCCGTCTTCTTGCTGGTAAGCCACCAGGAACTCCTTGTAGACAGAGTCCAATTCGGGGTCGGTGAGGATGGCGGCCAGTTCGGGGTACTGCTCTGCCAGGTCGGCCAGGGAGGAAGGCGGGGTGATCTCCTGTGGCGTGGGCAGGTTGTCCTGTGAAGATGTGAAATAGATGGTACTAGCTGCGACGAGCAACACGGCCCCCACGACGAGCAGGGCGATCACGGTTCTACGATTGATCATCAGGCTTCTCCTCGTGACTGACGCGACGCTGCCTCCCACCCACCCCTGCTAATCCTCGTAGAATATCAACGTCAACTGGCTGCAGCGAATGATATCGCCAGTGCACACACGGACCGGTTGTCCGGGCAGCACCTGCGTGCCGTTGAGGAAGGTGCCGTTGGTGCTGTGCAAGTCCTCCAGCAGCCAGCCCTCGGGGCAGTACAGCAGCCGGGCATGTTGACGCGAGACACCCGCCTGGCCACCGCCGTATGGTCCCAGGTCCACGTCAGGCTGCGGGGTGACCTGGGGATCAGACCGGCCGATCAGCACCTCCCCTTGTTGAGGGAGGGGCAACACCGCTCCTGTGCCTGTGACGACCAGGCGGGAGCCAGTCAGCGGAGAAAGAGTGCCGAGGCGGGTCGTGGCACTGTCCGGCACAGCGGTCTGGGCGGGGGACAGGACGGCCCGCCCTGTGGCCCCTGGCACCCGTGAGAGATCATTCAACAGTGCCTCCATAGTGGGGTGGCGTGTCGCTGGATCACGGGCCAGCGCGTGCAGGATCACGGCATCTAGTTGGGGTGTGATGCGCGGGTTGAGGCGACGGGGAGGGACGGGCGACTCGCGCAGCCGCCGGAGCATCATCTCGATAGGAGAGTCGGCCTCGAAGGGAAGCCGGCCGGTTAGCAACTCGTAGATCACAGTGCCCAGGCCGTAGATGTCACTGCGATAGTCCACGTCCTCACCTGCGGCTTGCTCGGGTGAAAAATAAGCCGGTGTGCCGATGCTGACGCCGGGCCTGGTGATGCCCTGTTGGCGGCCCATAAGTTTGACCAGGCCGAAGTCAGCTAACAGAGGCCAGTTAGGGCGAGCCAGGAGAATGTTGGCTGGCTTCACGTCACGATGCACGATGCCCTGTGAATGAGCGTATGCCAGAGCGCGGCCCATCGGGATAACTAACGTTGCCACGTCCGGCCATTCCATAGGCTGTCCGGTCAGATGAACTTTGAGCGTACCGCCGGAGACGTACTCCATAACGATGTAGGCGATGCCACGCTCCTCCCCGTAGTCGTAGATGGTCAGGATGTTGGGATGCCGCAGCGCAGCGATCGCACGGGCCTCGCGGCGGAAACGAGCCAGGAACTCCTTGCCGCTGGTTTCCGTGGCCTGCAATATCTTGATGGCCACCCAGCGCTCCAGTTGGGGCTGATAGGCACGGTAGACAACCGCCATGCCCCCCTGCCCGATCTCCTCAGCAATCTGGTAACCACCGATCGTTTGTCCGCTCCAATTGCTCATTTTATCTCCTCTTTACCGCACGCTTTTCAAACGGGATTTGTCACTACTCCCACAGCCCATCTGCTCAGGGACTATACACCACCAGGTTATCGAAGTGCACCTCTACCGGCTCGTCCTCGTAGGTCGTTGCCGTGAGCGCAACGTCTCCCCGGGTGAATGTGCTGTCTTCGACCGTCACCAGACGTTGCCCATTGACAAACAGCGCCAGGGTGGGGCCATCACACACCGCCCGGATGTGATTGGTCGCGTTCCCCTGCCGGACGGCATCCGACTCTGTCCAATCCACCAGCCACTCGAAATTCCCCTCCTCGGCCCTGGCGATAGAGTAATAGCCGTCCCCAGAGACAAGCAGGTAGTACCCGTCGTCATTGTCCTGCTCCCGGCACACTACCCCGTAGTCGTTGTTGTTGTCGGGCCCGGCTGAGACTTGGGTGGCATCCACCTCGATGATGAGATCGTCGAAGGAGCGGTTAGCTGTGCCCCACATCGTGCTGCCATTGCCGAGGGAGGTCACGAAATACACGCCGTCCTTGTAGCCCACGCTGCCGCCTTCGTAGTCTCCCACCTCCCATCCGGAGCCAGAATCGCTAAAGTCATCCCGAAACAGAATGTTGCCTGTCTCGGGCATCGAGGTGTTGGTGGGGCGAGGAGTGGCGGCGGCCGGGGGAGACGTGGCGGTGGCTGGCGCTGCACCACCACCGCTGCCATCACCGCCCATAATGAACGATCTTATTAGAACGGCTCCCGCCACCAGCGCCAGGCAAAGCAGTCCGACAACCACCAGGCTCACGCCGCCCAGCCCCAGTAGGAGGCCCCGTTTGCGTTCCGCAGGGGGCTCCACTGTGGCTGTAGGTCTCGCCTGCCTACCCTCCTGTGTGACACGAGGGGGTGTGACGAGAAAGGGCTGCGGCGAGACTCCCATGGCCTGTGCCATCTCATCTACGCTCTGGAAGCGGTGCTCCATCGCCATCTCCAGTGCCTTAAGGACGGCCGCTTCGATGGCCGGGCTGACGGCAGCGTTGACACGACGCGGCGGCACAAAGGAAGTCGGACTAGCCATGCGCTGTGTAGCCGTCGGTGGTACCTGGCCTGTGAGGGCGTGGTAGAGCGTCGCGCCCAGGCCATAGATGTCGGAGCGAGGGTCGGTGTGACCCAGGCCCATATCGTACTGCTCTGGCGGGGCGTACTCCGGCGTGCCGGCTCCCCGCATCACCGTCCGTGTGCGTGGGTCCTGGGGGTCCCACAATTTCACCAGCCCAAAGTCAACTAGCACAGCCTTGCCTTCCGGCGTGACGATGATGTTCTGTGGCTTGATGTCGCGGTGGATCACGCCCCGCGCGTGGCAGTAGGCCAGCGCGTCCAGCAACTGCCTCGTCCAGTCCAACACCTGTGCTTCCGGCTGTGCCCCTTCCCTCGTAATTCGCTCCGCCAGGCTCTCCCCCTCGACAAAATCCATCACCAGGTACTCATTATCATCCCAGGAGAAGTAATCGGTCACCCGTACCAGGCCGGGGTGGGTGAGCGTGGCCAGTACTTGTGCCTCCTGCTGGAACTGCTGGCGCAACTGGGCCAACATACTAACGTCGAGACTGGATTGGGGGATCATCTCCTTGATCGCGACGGGCCGGTTCAACCGCGTGTCCCAGGCGCGATAAACCGCTCCCATTCCGCCCTGGCCCAACAATCTGACGATTCTGTAGCGCTCTTCTATAATCTCGCCGGTGTTGAGCGGCATGCTTCACCTCCCTGGATAAAGCGTGAAACGTGATGCGTGATGCGTGAAACGTGAGCGAAATTCGCAATTCGCAATTCGCAACTACCTCCCCCATCGCGCGCAGAGTTTGTATGTATCCGAGGCGTTGGTCACATTGTGCTGGTTGGAGCCGTCGGCATTGGCTACCCAGATGTCGTAGGCTCCCACCGTCCCCACCGGCTGCGTATATAGGATCATCGAGCCGTCGGGGGAGAGATAAGGTTCGTAAGCGATAGGGATCACGGGCTGGTAGCCGGCCGAGTGAGGACTGGCCTGGTGCAGAGTGTGTTTGATGGTGAAGTAGAAACGGGAACTGCCGGGGGCCCATAGAAGCGGCTCGCTACTGTTGAGGGGACCGTTGTAGGTGGCCTGCACCTGCGTGCCATCCGACACCCGGTATACACTCAGCATATAGTCCCCCTTGCTCTGCCAGATGGTGACTTTGTACTCTCCGTCCGGCGAAGGGCAGTCCTTGGGGTAGCCGATGCTACAGCGATATCCGTAAAACAAGTTGAACGTCTGGCCTGCCAGTGTCGTTGCCGTGGCTCCTCCTGCGCAGGTGGATTGTTCGTAGGCGATCGGACCAACGATCTGTCCCTGTGACCAGGAGGGATCGGTCGAGGCCAGATAGTACGCCTGTCCAGCCTCGATGGTGTAGAAGACACGACCCACCTGGCCCGGTGGAGGGGGTGGCGATGTGGGCGGTGGAGCGGTCGGTGTCGGCCCCACGGCGACAGGTGTGGCTGTGGCCCCAGGTAGCGGTGTGGCCATCGCGCTCGCCTTGCCCCGCCAGACCGAGATGTCGTCAACGTAGATCTGACCACTCCGGCCGCCACTTCCAGGCCGGTCCACCACCAGGGCGTGGAAGCGAACCGGGTAGTCTACCACCCCGTTTTCAGGCCCGGATATGTGGCCCGAGGGCCAGGACAGGTTGGGGGCCAAAGTACCGACCATCTGCTGCCAGCCTGAACCGCCTATCCGCCCCAGGTGAACCGACCAGATTTCATTCTTGGCGTCCTTAACCCAAACGTTCAAGTAGTGCCCAGACCCGTCGCCGTACACCCAGGCACCCATGGTATTGGGCTGCCCTGCCAGGCTCAGGGAGTGGAGGAAGACGACGTAGTCATCGTCGGTGACCGGAAAGTCGTAGCGCAGTTTGGCGGCATAACGGCCCGACCGGACCTGTTCTTGGGTCTGTGTCATTTCTCCATAGAGTTGGTCGCCCCGTCGCCAGGAGCCCCACTGCTCGAAGGTGATCAACGCGCTGGAGGGTGGGGGCGACGTGGGCTGAGGGGTGCGCGTCGGCTTCGGTGTCCCAGAGGTGGAAGTCGCTTTTGGCGTCCTGGATACTGTGGGGGTCGGCGTAGGGCTCGGTGTACCCTTGGATGTGCCCCTCGGTGTGCTCGTAGCACGCTTTGTCTGTGTCGGTGTCGGTGTTTTGGTGGGGGTGCTCGTAGGCGCGCGTGTCTCCGTTGGCACGGGCGAGGGGGAGGGTGACGGTGACGGCGACGGCGTGGCCATTCCCCCTGCTTCTGCAAGAGCGGCGACGGTTGCTGTTTCTCGGGCGTGCATCAAGGCAAGGCCGACTTTTCGCCTCCGCACGACTATCATTGAACCCGCTACCAGTACGATCAATGCCAGTCCCCCCAATCCCCAGGCCCACACGGGCACCCGCTTTCGTCGAGCTGGTGCGACCGGCTGCGCCCCTGTCACCACTCTTGCCTCCGGCATCACCTCCGTCGCCTCCCTCGTTTGCAACCGGGGTGCGACCAGCGGGGCCTGAGCAGGCGCTTCGCCCCTTAGAGCCGCTGCCATTTCCTGGGCTGTGGCAAAGCGGTTCCCCACAGCCAGTTCGGTCGCCCGCAGCACTGCTGCCTCTACCCTGGGCGAAAGGCGTGGGTTCAGCATCCGGGGAGGCTGGAATAGCCCTGGATTGGCGATTCGCATCGTCACTGTCGGCGGAGCCTGACCAGTCAGGGTGTGGTAGAGGGTCGCCCCCAGGCTGTAGACGTCGCTGCGGGGGTCGGTGTGCCCTATCTGTGCGTCGTACTGCTCCGGCGGCGCGTACTCCGGCGTGCCCATTCCCCGCATCGCCGTCCTGGTGCGTGGGTCGTGGGGATCCCATAACTTCACCAGCCCGAAGTCCACCAGCACCGCCCGCCCGTCGGGCCGGATGATGACGTTCTGGGGCTTGATGTCGCGGTGGATGATGCCTTGACTGTGGCAGTAGGCCAGCGCGTCCAGCAACTGATAGGCCCACTCCAGCACCTGCACCTCCAGCGGCACCCCTTCCCGCTTGATGCGCTCCGCCAGGTTCTCGCCCTCGACAAAGTCCATCACCAGGTAGGCATTGCCGCTTTCTTCGAAAAAGTCGGTCACCCGCACCAGGTAAGGATGGTGGAGACGGGCCAGGATGGTGGCTTCCTGCTGGAACTGCTGGCGCAGTTGGACCAGGGTTTGGGGATCCAGACCCGGCTGAGGGATCATCTCCTTAAGGGCGATGGGGATACTGAGACGGGTGTCCCAGGCACGATACACCGCCCCCATCCCACCTTGCCCCAGCAGGGAGACGACGCGATAGCGATTTTGTAGGACTTGCCCGGTTGTGAGTGTCATAGATTACCCCCGGTTGCTCGTTGCTCGATATTGGACACCGGATGCTTGATACTGAATACTGGATGCTTGATGCTCAACAGCCGTCTCTTCAATGTACTGTTGTCTATCCATTCGCCATTCGCCATCCGCCTATCCCACATCCCTCCGCTTCAGCACAATCGCCGTGGCGAGGCCGAACAACAGTCCGAACCCAATCAGCATCAGCCAGTCCCAGCACAGGTGCTCTGCGGTACGAGTGTACCGGATGCGGAATTCCTGCTCATTGGAAACATCCATTGGCTCCGGCTCGACGGTAAACGTTTCCGTGACTGTCTCCGTGGCTGTGACCAGCTCATTGACAGTCACTTTCGGGACGGAAATGGGCACGGTCTGGGTGATGCCCGGCTGAATAGGCACTGCGATTTCCTGGGTGGTCGTCACCACCGTCACCGGCTCCCAATCCTCGGCGGGCTTCTCGATCTCCATCGAGACCTCCTCGGTGACAGGGTCGGGCTGGAAGCGGGTGCGGGCGAGTGAGTTCAACCACTCCACGTTCGCCGAGGTGCCCAGTCCTTCCATCGCCCAGCGGGTGAGCGTCAGGCTGGAGAACTGGTCGGTGATGCCCGGCAGATCAAAGAGTACCCCGGCGAAGATCATCTGGAAGAACAGCACCAGGAACACGATGTAGATCACCGTGTTGGCATTGGGCACGATGGCAGAGATGAGCAGGCCCATCAGGATCGCCGCCAGCGTCCCCAGGACCAGCGTGATGTACATCTCCACCGGGGCCGGGAGGAAGATTCCTTCTTTAGGGTAGTCCACCCTGAGGTTGATCACTACCATCAGCAGGATACATTGGATCAGAGCAAAGATGCCCAATACCACTACCTTGGAGGCGATGTAGGGCAGGATGCGCAGGGTGACCATGCGCTCCCGCTGGTAGACCGATTTTTCCTTCACGATTTCGTAGACAGAGGCAAACAGGCCCAACAGCACCGAGGACAGCGCCATGATAAACAGAAGAGTCTGGCTGTCTCCGATGACGGCGTAGGTGGCGCTGCTCTCTCCAGCCGCCAGGTCGGCTGCCAGTTGACTCTCGATCTCAGGCACCGGGTTGCCTACCAGCCAGTTGGCATCCGAAACCAGCAGCACCAGTGCTCCAATGACGGGCATCACCACCATCAGGACGGATAGAAGCAGTTTGTCCCGCAACACCAGGTTCAGGTAGCGGCGGGTGAGGACGAAGAACTGGCGTATCACGCTGACCTTGGGGCGTTGTCGGGACGCAGTCTCGCTTGCTGCCTCTCGTTGGACCTGGGGGAGCGTGCGCTGCCGGCTCTCCACGTATCGCTGGTAGTAAGGTGACCGTTTGAAGTTCTCCTCCCCGGCGGCTGCTTTCTGCCGCGCCACCTTTGGGTCGGGGTCGTCCAGTTGGGCGTAAATGTCGGCAAAATCACCACTCGTCACGCCGAAGAATTGGAGCGCTTCTTGCGGCGGTCCAAAGTAGACCATGCGTCCCTGGGAGAGGAAACAGACGTGATCGCACTGGACGATGTTGGCGGTGGCGTGGGTCACCAGGACGATCGTCCGCCCTCCATCGGCCAGGCGGCGCAGTGTGTACATCATCTTCTTCTCCAGGCCCGGGTCCAGGCCGGAGGTGGGCTCGTCGAGGAAGAACAGGTTCGGCTCGGCCAGCAACTCAACGGCGATGCTGACCCGCTTGCGCTGTCCCCCACTCAGGCTGCTGACGATTTGCTCCTTCTGACCCACCATCTCTACCTGTTGGAGAACCCGGTCAATGCGCTGTTTGATCTCCTGGGCGGAGGTATCGGGAGGGAGCCGTAACCGGGCTGCGTAGCGGAGCGCGTTGGCGACGGTCAGGTCTTTGTGGATGATGTCGTCCTGGGGGACGTAGCCAACCATCGTGCGGTACAGGTCGAAGTGACGGTACAGGTCGTCCCCGTTGACCAGCACCTGTCCTTCGGCGCGGGTGAAGCCATTTAGGGCCATCATGAGCGTGGATTTGCCCGCGCCGCTGGTGCCCACCAGCGAGATGAACTCGCGCGGGTAGACGGATATGTTGATGTCGTTGAGGATGCGCTTCCTTCGGTCCCCGTGTCCCACCTCCCGCGTCAACTGCACCCCATCCAGCCGCACGCCGCCGGTGGCCGCGTACTGCTGGAAGCCGGTTGCTTCGCCGATTGCACTGTATATCAGCTTGAAGGGGCCGATCTGCACCACGTCCCCCTGTTGGAGGGGATGGGGGTGCATCAGGCGTTGGCCGTTGACGAAGGTGCCGTTGGTGCTGTTCAGGTCGGTGAGTATGTGTCCCTGGCCCCCGGCATGAAGACCTCGGTCGAGGCGGGCATGGTGCCAGGAGATGATCGGTGCTGTCAACGGGATGTCGGCCTGGGGGTCGCGCCCGATGGTGAGCGAGGTTTTCATTCCCAGGGCTGTGGCCCCCATACGGATGGGGCCAGCGGCAGGTGCTGGCGCTCCCACCGCCCCGGCAGTACGGAAAGTGAGGCTGACCGAGTTGCCCTGGGGGTCGCCGATGCGCAGAATGTCGCCGTCGCGCAAGGTCGCGCTCTGCGCACGCTGACCGTTGACGAAGGTGCCGTTGGTGCTGCCCAGGTCTACATAGTGCCATACCATTCCCCGCCGCTCCAGCCGGCCGTGGTAGCCGGAGACGTAGTTGGGCGGCAAGACAATGTCGTTATCCGGCTTGCGGCCGATGGTGAGGGCCACCTGGTCCAGGGGTACCTCCCACAGTGGCTGGCCAGGCACGCGGATAACGAAGCGTGGCCGCTCCTGGGCACCTGTGTCCAGCGGGCCGGTCGGGGCCAGTTGGTGTCCACAGGCTGGGCAGAAGCGGGCATCTGGCTTCTTTAATTCTTGGCCGCAGAAACGACAAAAACGAGATGTATTGCTCATCTCCCATTCCCATTACGCGGCATAGAAACTGAGTTTCACCCGCCCAAAGCGCACCTCATCCCCACTGTTGAGCGGGTGTGGTTGCCCTGGCGTCAACCTCTGCTGGTTGACGTAGGTGTAGTTGGTGCTGTTCAGGTCCTCGATGAAGACCTGGGTGCCTTGGATGAAGATGCGGCTGTGCCGCCGGGAAACCCCTCCCTCGTCCCCGCCGTGGTCGGTCAGGTCAATTTCAGGAAAGACGTTGCTGACCGGGTCCTCCCGCCCGATGACGATCTCAGTCTTGCCCGGCGGGAAGGGTAGGGTGGCGTTGCTGCCCTGCACGACCAAGCGGCCCTGGATGGCAATCCCAGGCGGATGGGTTGGTGGGGAAACAACGGTCGCCGGCAGGGGCTGCACAGGCGGAGTTGGCGTGGGCATAGGCGATGGAGCTGGTGTGGATGCGGGCAATGGAGCTGGTGTGGGTGTGGGCGATGGGGTCGGCGCCGGCGCAGGGGCGGGCGATGGAGTCACCGGCGCGGCTACGTTCACCAGCGCGCCGCACATGTCACAGAAGTTGCTGTCTGGCTCCAGTTGAGCACCACAATTGGAACAGACCAACACACCAGCCGGCGCCGGAGCGGCCGGGGTAAGGTCAGTGGCCTGCGGCAGCGGGGCAGGGACCGCCGGGCCCAAAGCCGCACCACAATTATCGCAGAAAGCCTCACCGGGCGTCACGGGCATACCACAGACGGGGCAAGTCGTGACCACAGCGGCGAGAGCGGGCTGCGGCGGGGTTGCAGCCAGCGGTGCCGCTGCCAGCGCCACCTCTCCCAATTGTGCTCCACACTCATCGCAGAAGGCAGCACCGTCGGGTTGTTGCGAACCGCAGTTTGGACATATTGGCATCGCTTTCCTCCTTAATACCTGCCTACTTGCCTACTTGCAAACTTGCAAACTTGCAAACTTGCCTACTTGCCTACTTGCAATCCTTACTGATAGGTGGTCGTTAAGTGGTAAGCCTGCTGGTCACTGAAACCGCTGTATTGGTAGACCCGGACGTAGTATTTCTGTCCCGCCACAGGGATGAACGTCACGCTGTCATCTGCATTTCCCGGCTGGCTGGAGTACACCACTTGATGGTATTGCCCGTCATAGTAGTAGACGTACAGGTCATAGTCGCAATCGGTCGGGATGCGGCTCAGCACAATCTGTACGGTATCGGTGTTCGAAGGGGTGAAGTGGTAATAGTCGTCCTGATCTGTTACGTCCCAGATGTATGCTTCATAGACCTGACCTGATTCCAGAGGCCCCCATGCCCGAGCCGGTGTGTCGTTGGGTTCATAAACATCGTACTGGTACCACTGGCCCCACTGGCGCATTACCAGCGGCAGGTACATGTGAGTTTCAGGATTCACCAGCGTGGTGAAGCACATTTCCTCCTGGACATCGTACCAGTCGAGATAGGCGCAGTTGCGCAGCGGCCACCGCGCGCTGCCTTCCAGCACTACTACCGTGACTGCGAAAGTTGTGGTGATACGAGTGCCGTGAGCAAGGTCTTCCTGCCATACCACCTGGCTCTGCCCAGGGGAAAGGCTATTGCAGGGCAGGTCCAGGCTGCCCGGCTGGGGGTCTGGCCCTATATCGTAGGTGCAACTGCCAGGAACGAACACGCCTTCGCCGGGCAGAGTGTCGGAGAGGACAACGTCCCGCACCGGATCTCCGGTGTTCGCTGCGACGATGGTGTAGGTGATCACGTTGCCTGTCTCGGCATTCGGCGGGCCGGTCTTATAGGAGGATGTGAAGTCAGGAATCTCGGTTAACACGGTCGTGGTGAAGACCATCTCCTTCTGACCACCACTCCAACTGAGATAGGCGTGATTGACTAACGGCCACTGCACTGTGCCTGCCGTCACTGTGGTCGCAAGGGTGGTAGTGATACGGGTGCCGGGAATGAAATCCCTTTCCCACATCTCGTTCAGCGGGCCGCAGTCCCGGGTCTGGTACCCGTCGTCGTAAGTGCAACTATCAGGGACGAGTACAACTTCGCTGGGCAGGGTGTCCGAAAGGACGACGTTCTCCACCGAGCCACTGGTGTTCACCGCTACAATGGTATAGGTGATCACGTCATTTGGCCTGGCATGCTGCGGACCGGCCTCGTAAGAGGAATCGAAATTGGGCGGAGTCTGGGCCACGATGACGGCGCCGAGTTCGGCCTCCTGGCCGTAGCCGGGAGATAGCTTGACACCGGCATCCCGCCCAACGATAGGCGCTGCCCTTGTGTGCGCATCACCCAGGACCAGAAGCAGGGTGGCGAGCAGCAAGGCACTCGCGATGAGGGATAGTATCTTTTCGCGGTTCTCGGCTCTGCAGATGGAACAGATGGTCATACTCTAACACCCTCGAGGCACCAATGGCATCCACCAGATACCGTCATCGCTCCCCGCCAGTAGACGATGAGCATCGGGTGTCTCCGCGACCGTAAGCCCACGTACATTGGACGTGCCCATTAGTGCGTTTTCAACGCACTTCCCGTATCAGACGACGATTTCAATCGTCGGAATTTGGGACTGGTTGTCAATGCCGTCGGGAAAGACGACGATGTTTGGCGTGTCTATTGTACTCCTCCCCACGCGAATTGCAAGTCATACCGTCTTTATAGGCCAGCCTGGGGTGTCGTGGGTGACTACCGATCTGCCAACTCCGGTGGCTATTGGACAGGCCGGGTAAAACAGGATACAATAAGGGAAAAAGATGGGAGGAATGGCGATGACAACAGAGACACCAAAGATTCAACTGCTTATCACGCATGCTCGTTTGGCCACGCTGGGTGACGAACCCAGCCTCGTCGAGGATGGCGCACTGCTCATCGAGGGTGATCGCATTGCCGCGCTCGGCACCACCGCAGGACTGACCACGCGTTACCCTGCTGCCGAGCGCTGGGATGCGGCTGGTCAATTGGTGCTCCCGGCCTCCATTTGTGCCCACACCCACTTCTACGGGGCCTTCGCCCGCGGGATGGCCATCCCTGGCGAACCGCCTGCCACCTTTTCCCAGATCCTGGAGCGGCTCTGGTGGCGACTGGATAAGGCGCTCACGCTGGAGGACGTGCGCTATTCGGCGCTGGTCTGCCTGGTAGACGCGATCCGCCACGGCACGACCACGCTGATTGACCACCATGCCAGTCCCAACGCAATCGCAGGCTCGCTTGACGTCATCGCCGAGGCGGTGCAGGAGACGGGGCTGCGGGCCTGCCTCTGCTACGAGGTCACCGACCGGGACGGCCCCGGGCGCACCCAGGCTGGCATCGCCGAAAACGTGCGCTTTGCCAATTCGCAATTGGCCCAAATCCCAGGTCCTCAAGCTCAAACTGCCGCCTCCTTTGGCCTCCACGCCTCACTAACTCTCTCTGACGAGAGCTTGGCCGACTGCGTTGCCGCTGCGTGCGACCTGGGCCTGGGGTTCCACATCCACGTCGCCGAGGGCGAGGCTGACCAGGAGGATTCCCTGCGCAAGTCTGGCAAGCGCGTCGTCCACCGGCTGCACGACGCGGGCATCCTCGGTCCCCGCACCATCGCCGCTCACTGCGTCCACGTGGACGAGAGCGAGATCGAACTGCTGGCGGAGACCGGCGTGTGGGTCACGCACCAGCCGCGCTCGAACATGAACAACGGCGTGGGAGTGGCTCCGGTTGAGGGGATGCTGCGTGCTGGGGTGAACGTTGGCCTGGGCAACGACGGCTTCTCCAACCAGATGTTCGCCGAGATGAAGGCGGCCTACCTGGTGCACAAACTGGCCCAGCGCGATCCCCGGGCGATGCCCGGTGACCTGGTAATGCGGCTGGCCTACGCGGACAACGCTCGCCTTGTGCGTGTCTTTTGGCCTGACCTGAGGCTGGGGGACCTGTGCAAGGGCGCGGCTGCCGACCTGGTCTTCCTGGACTACCACCCCACGACGCCGTTGACGGCGGGGAATCTGCCCTGGCATCTGCTCTTTGGCGTTGAGGCTTCAGCGGTAACGGCCACCGTCTGCGCTGGGCGGGTGCTGATGCGCAACCGCACGCTACTCACCCTGGATGAGGAGACTATCACCGCCCGGTCGCAGGAGTTGGCGGCGCAGGTGTGGGAAAGAGTCAATTTACGCCTCTATCACTGTCGGGATCACGATGGGGCGACTCCTGGTCTCCCGGTAGAGAAACCTGGATAGCGCGGTCTGTATCTGCCTTTCGACCTCCGCTGGGGGTGTTCCCGGCTTGGCCGAGGCTGCGGACAGGGTGATCTCCTCTGCCTGGGACAGCAGGTCCTCCGCGCCGGGGACGAAGATGAAGCCACGGGTGACAATGCGTGGTCGGCCCATGGGACGGCCCGTCCGGCGCTCGTAGCGGATGATAGACATCACGAAGCCATCCCGTCCCAGCGCCTCCCGCTCGCGCAGCACCGCCGGCCCGATTTCGCCTACCCGCGCGCCATCCACGAAGACGTAGCCGCCGGGTACTCGCTCCCCAATCTCCAGCCGCTCACCAAAGGTCAACACGTAGCCGTTTTCGACCACGGCGATGTTCTCGGCCGGGATACCCAACTGCCGCGCGGTCTTGCCGTGCTGTTTGAGGTGGCGCAGTTCGCCGTGGATGGGGACGAAGAAGCGAGGACGGAGCAGGTTAATCAGCAATTTCTGCTCCTCCTGGCTGGCGTGGCCCGAGACGTGCACCGGCGAGAGGGGGTCGTAGTAGACGTCCGCGCCCTGCTGGAAGAGGCGGTTGACGACGCGGTGGATCAGTTCCTCGTTACCGGGGATGGTGTGCGAGGAGAACACCACAGTGTCTCCCTCTTGAATGTGCAGCGAGTGGTGCTGCCCGACTGCCAGACGACTCAGGACCGCCGTCGGTTCGCCCTGCGTGCCAGTCGCCATGATGGCCGTCTCACGAGCTGGCAGTTTCTTGATCTCCTCCAGGGTCATCAACATCCCCTCGGGAATGTTGAGATAGCCCAACTCACGGGCCATCTTGGTGTTCTCGGCCATCGCTCTGCCGGCGATAGCGATCTTCCGGCCATGCTGTGCCGCCACGTCCACCACCTGCTGGATGCGAGAGATGAGCGAGGCGAAGGTCGCCACGATCACCCGGCCTGGAGCCTCCCGCATCACCTGATGGAACGCGTCGTTCAGCACCGCCTCCGAGGGGGTGTTGCCGGGCCGGTCAGAGTTGGTGCTATCAGAGAGCAGCACCAGCACCCCACGACCACTGAACTCGGCCAGTTTGGCGTAGTCGGTGGGCCAGCCGTCCACCGGTGTGTGGTCGAGCTTGAAGTCGCCACTGTGCACGATCAGCCCTGCCGGCGTCGTGATGCCCAGGCCCACCCCGTCGGGGATGGAATGGCAGACGTGGTAAGGTTCGATGGTGAAGGGGCCAATGTTGATGACGTCGCCGGGGGCGCAGGTATGCAGCGTCGCCGGCGCTGACATACGCCTCCGCTTCAGCTTGACCTCGATCAGACCTCGGGTCAGCCGTGTGGCGTAGACCGGCACGTTGAACTCTTCCAGGAAGTGGGACAACGCGCCGATGTGATCCTCGTGGCCGTGGGTGATGACAATCGCGCGTATGTGGCTTTCCTTGTCGCGCAGGTATTCCCAGTCGGGGATGATGTAGTCAATTCCCAGCATATCCGACTCGGGAAACATAATGCCCGCGTCCACGACGAGGACGTTGCGGCCATACTCGATGCTCATCAGGTTCTTGCCGACTTCCCCCAGGCCGCCCAGGGGTACGATGCGTAATTTCTCAGCCATATCACTTCGCTCCGATAGATTGTGTGGAAGGGCATTTGTAGGCAGTCTCCATCAATCCCTCCAGTTCGTCAGCCGAAATTAGGGCAACAGCTTCCGCTCCGCGCCGCTCGATGATCACCACTTCTTGATTGAGTGTAACCTCATCCCAAAGCGACGCAAGATTGGCACGTGCCTGCGTATAGGTTGTTTGAATGGACATAGCACCCCCAAGCGGAAAAATGTACAGTAATACTGTACAGCATTTCGCAAGGACTGTCAAGTAGAGAGAACTGCTTTCTCAAGACGGATCACAAGCGTGCATAACGGGATCGAATTCAGCCGCCCGCCTGCGACCATTCACCTCACCCGTGCCTTCCCTACGCTTGCAGCCTTCACTTTGAACCCCTCCGACTTCTCACCCAGCATCCCTCCGAATTTCATCTCTTCGGCTTATACCAGCGGTTACGGTGACGGGCTTTTCTCGCTACTCAGATTCCTCTTTCAGTGCCTGCGCCAACAACTGGGCCAGTTGCTCCATGTTCGGCGGCTTGGGCAACCATCCGGCCAAGCCCTGTGTTTGCAGGTTCGCAAGCTCGCTCTCCATAGGTTGGGACCTCTCTCCCAGTGGGGACTACGGGCGTTGTTGCCTGCCGCTATCTACAGACAATCTGCCCCACGACACCATTTTGGTTACAGCATATCAGCCTCTTTTGCCGCTTCCGACTCACGAGATGTACGGCCCTTCACGTATGTTCAACCTTCCGGTGCTTCCCTGGGCCGCCCCCGCCTCGAGGCTGGCAGGTTATGGCCGTCGTCCCAAGAGCTTCGCACAAAGCCGTTACCGGCGATGCGCGTCCTGGTAGAGACACCTGAACACCACAGGGCCTACGTTTCGTAGTACTCCATCAACAATCCTTGCTCAAAACCTCGCCCCCACAGCAAACCACACCACTTGAAGCCTTCTCTCGCCATGCGGCGTATGCCAACGTGTTTTATTGACCGAGCTTCGCACTGGCAAGCCGATTCAGACTTATACCAGCTTCAGCAGCTTCGAGTGCCAGACGGCGGTGAAGCCCGGGCGGAATCCGTACCATGAACTTCCCGCTATATTGCCTGATGGCAATTGGCTCAGGCACGAGTTCGCCACTGGCCTTCAAATCGGCAACGACATCAGCCGCCACCTGACGGATACCTTCGAGTGCCGCTTCTGGTGTGGAGGCTAACCAACTTCCATCCCGACAGCCGCCCGAACTTGCGGGAGGGTTGCTCTTGACCGACTTGACTAATTGCGTGAATCGCGCTATCCTTAAAGCAAACGTGGGGGTGGTTGGGGCCCGGTGGCTTCCCCGGTCTTCAAAACCGGTGGCGGGC
>CAYPOY010000050.1:0-18669 GCA_964412395.1 uncultured Anaerolineales bacterium
ACTGTTCATTGTTCATTGGTTCATTGTTCATTGGTTCATTGTTCATTGGTTCATTGTTCATTGCACGACAGTACTGGCGCGACACGATGATGCCCCGGTTCAGCGGTTCGATCTCCTCCACCGGCAGGTAGACTTTGAGGTGGGCGGTGTAGTAGAGCCGGCCCTCGCCAGGCCCGCGTCCCACCGTCAGCCGGTTGCCCACGCCGGCGAGCAACTCCGCCACGTCCACCCGCAGTTGCACCGGCTCATCAACGGTGCCCGGGGTCACGGAGCCTCCGGCCAGGGGATCGTCGTTGAGCCACACGCTGTAGTCGTACTCGCCCCGCAGTTCCCCGGTGACGACCATCCAGTCGGTGAGGGCGATGAGCGCCCAGGCGGTCTCCTGTGTCGTCTCCCAGACGCCATCCTGGCGGGCGACCATCAGCCAGCGCACCACCTGCGGGATGAGCGCGTTGTCCGGGTCGAGCCGGGCCAGCGCGTCCAGGATGACGGCGGTGGAGCGGGTATCGGTGTTCATCGCCCACCAATCATAGTTTTCCTCCTCCCAGTGGGCGCCGGTGGCGCTGAGGACGGTCGCGTTCTGGATGTCGGAGAGAAACGTCGCGATGCGGCGGTCACCCCCCTCGGTCCCCCCCGCAGGGGGGAGGCCGTCAATCAGACCTAGCGTCAGTGCCAGGAAGGCCCGCCCGTAGTGGCTGAGTTTGTCGCGGCGGCGGTACAGGTCGCCGGTGTACTCGCTGGCGCGTCCGGTCTGGCCAGCCTCGGCCATCACGTAGAGCACGAACGCCTGCCGGTTGGCCTCGCGGTAGGAGCGGAGTTCGCGGGCCGCCACCAGCGTGCCCTCCAGATAGCCCAGGCCACGCTGGATGACATCCTCCCGCACCTCGAAGCCCGCCTCGCGGGCCTTGACCAGCGCGAAGACGACGTAGGCGGTCAGGTGAGGGTTGCTCTGGCCCTCGGGCCACCAGCCCCAGCCGCCGTCGGCGTGTTGTTGCAGGGTAAGTTTGCTCAGTCCCTCCGCGACCAGGCCGGGCAGCCGGGCCTCCAGTTCGGGGTCAGAGAGGCCCAGGTCACGCAGGGCGCAGTAGGTGAGCACGTTGGGCAGGAAGCGGCTGACCGTCTGCTCGGTGCACTCGTAGGGGAAGTACTCCAGGTACTCCAGCCCGTTGGCCATGCCAGCCGCCAGCGAGGGGTCAAGCCGGATAGAGAGTTCACCCCGGCGGTCGTCGTACTTCGGCGGCAGCGCCACCACCTCGGTGCGGCTGTCCTCGCCCACCAGTTGCCCGCCGGTGCCGACGATCTCCGGCGCGGTGTAGCGGTGGACCAACAGCGTGCCTTCGGGGCCGGTGGTCAGGCGCGGGCGGGCGGCGTCGGAGTATTCGCCGGACACGGCGCTGAACGCCAGGTCCACGTTGGGCACATCCTCGACCTCGACCCACCAGGTAACTCTAGCCTCGCTACCAGCGGGAACGGAGATCGTAGATTCGGGATTCGCTGATTCGCCGATTCGCTGATTCGCCGATTCGCATAACGTGAGTCCCGTAGCATGGAAGGTGACGATCACATCTAAATCTTCCCCCGTGTTGTTGCTGACCAGCGCCGCCAGTTGCGCCCGGTCGCCGACGACGAAGAAGCGCGGCGTCACAGGCCGCACCAGGAGCGGCTTGGTGACCAACAGGTCTACCGTCGCCTCGCCTACCTTCGTACCAGCAGTCACGCCCACGCCCCGGAAGACCCAGGTAGTCAGATTGTCTGGTAGTCTGATAGTCACGCTAGCGCGGCCAGTACGGTCGGTGATGATAGCCGCGTCCCAGAAGGCGGTGTCGGCAAACTCCTCGCGCAGTTCGACGCCGGGCGGTAGACCCTCCGCCCCTTTGCGCATCCCTTCTTCAGGGGCCACCATCGCGGGCATCGGCACCTCCATCTCGTCTCCCTCGCCGCCGCCCATTCCCATATCTCGGACATTCGCAGCGAAGAGTTCGCCGGTCTCCTCCATCTGCTCCTCCAGCAGCCGGTTGACCGAGATGATCAGCCCGCTGGCGGTCGAGATGCCTAGCCCACACCGCCCGTAGAACGCCTCCAGGATGGCACCCGGTGCGCGAGGCTTCAGGCTCAGCACCGCCTTGTCCACCAAATCCAAAGAGAAAGCAGCCTGCACCGGCTCACCGCCCGCGTCGGTTGCACGCACGTCGAAGGAGACGGTATCACCCGGCTCCGCCTGCTCGACGCTGGGGATCAGCGTGACGTTGAGTTCCTGCTCCACCGGCTCGACCGTCAGCATCACATAGCCCACCTTGTGCGTCGCCACCGGCTCCGCACTCCCCTCCCCGCTTCGGGGAGGGGCCGGGAGAGGGGTTGCCCCTTTGACGATAACGGCGGAAACATAGACATTGGGCGCATAGTCGGCGGTGATGGGCAGCCGGTAGACGGTGGAATTGCTCCCCAGCCGCAGCACCTCCTGCTGGAGCACCCCACCCCGCTCGACGGTGACCCAGGCCCACTGCTCGCCCGCGAAGGGGCTGGGAATGAGGATCTCGGCCGTCTCGCCGGGGACGTAGGTGGCCTTGTCGCTGATGAGCGTGATGCGGTCGTTGTTCTCTCGCCGCCACGAGACGTACTCCCGGCCGCTGACCCAGACCCAGGTCGAGCTGCGCACCCCCCCCTGTAGGGGGGGGAAGGGGGGGGTGCGCCCGCTGACGACGACGCGATAGGAGCCGCCCTCCTCCGGCATGAATGTAACCACCCCCTCAGCGTTGCTATCGGTGGTCAGTGTGCCGGTGTAGGCTAGCCGGTCCACCGTCTCCCACTCCCAGGCACCGCCGCCCAGTTCGTCCTCGACGAAGGTGTTGACCCACTCGCGGCGGTAGACCTCGACGTCGAGGCTTTGGCCCAGCAGCCGCTCCCCAGCCCAATCCACGGTCACGATGTCTACCGCCAGTTCCTCGCCAGCCTCGCTGACGTATTGCTGCGGGGCCAAGCCGACGTAGAACTCACCCTGGTGGACGACGACGTCGGCGCGGCCGGAGATGGCCTGCCCGTCTTTGCCGTAGGCGGTCGCCTCGACGGTCAACCGCTGCCCGCCGGTCACTACCCGCGTGGGCAGAGCAATGGCCAGGTAGCCCTCGGCGTCGGTGGTGCCGGAGCCGCTGAGGACGATGTCGGGGGCGGGAGGCTCCCACCACCAGCACCAGCGGCAGACCCAGGGATCGTCCTCGTCGGTGAAGTCGTAACGGCCAAACTGGGCCGGCTCGAAGCGATAGGGGGCGGAGAGGACACGCCACTCGACATCCGCGTCGGCGACGGGGCCGCCGAAGAAGTAGCGCACCTCGACCATGGCCTGAGTACCCCCCTCGGTCCCCCCCACGAGGGGGGAAGGGGCGGCCAGTTCCGCCTTCTCCGGGGTGACGATGACCTCGAACTCCGGCGGGCGGTAGGCGGCGACCAGGAAGTCAGCCCCGAAGTACTCACCGCCGATCTCAACCCCGACGGAATACTGGCCCAGGCTGGCCCCCTCGTCGAGCGTCAGTTCGCTGTGGAAGGTGCCAAATTCGCCGAGCAGCAGTTGCTCGTTGTAGATTTCCTCGCCAGCGGCGTCGTAGACACGCCCCCTCACCTTACCGCGCTCGGGCAAACTGTAGCGCACGTCATCTTCGGCGCGGATGATGCCACGGAAGTAGACGGTCTGGCCGGGACGGTAGATGGGCCGGTCAGTGTAGATGTGAGCGCGGTGAGCGCTTTCCCCGTAATCCAGCTCCAGGCCGAAGTCCCAGGGTTCGATGCCCGATCCCCAGCCCCAGCCGGTCCCGCCCAACACGAAAGGCTCTTGCGCCACGACGTAAAGTCCACCGTGGTGGGTGGTGTCCGGGACAAAGCGGGCCAGGCCGTCTGCGTCGCTGGTCGCCGTGCTGAGGGCTACCCCATCGCCATCCCACATCGTCAACGTGAGCCCGCTGGCTGGCCGGCCGGTCGCCAGGTCGGTCGCCCAGGCCCACATCTCGTCCCGGCTCGTCTTGAGCGTCACGTTATACCCCGAGACAGCCAGCAGTTTGCGATGGTCCCAGCGGTCGTACTCCACGCCAGAGGCGTGCAGGTCCACCATGTAGATGCCCGGCTCCAACGCGTCTCCGCCCTCGACCAGGTCCACCGACGCGTACCCGACCTCGTTGAGCGGGGCTTCGACGGGTACGGACCACTGGCGGATAGGACTGCCGGAGGGCCGGTACTCCCACCAGTCCCGCTGGGCGCGGAAGAATTCCTCCAGGTCGAGCCGATAGAGGCTTAGGTCGAGCCGGTCGGTGTTGAGGTAGCCAATGACGATGCGGGCCGGTTGGTGTGCGTCGTAGGTGCCGACCTGGTCGGGGACGAGCAGCCAGGCCGCCGGATCCAGCGGCGCGGTGCGGAAGCGCACGGTCATCTCCTGGCCGGTCGTGTTGCCGTAGGAGTCGGCGATGCCGGGGCCGATGCGCACCTCGTAGTCGGTAGAAGGCCGCGCGTCGAAATCGAGCACGAAGGTGTTGTCCCACGTGTTGAAGGTCGTGTAGACCTGAGTAGGCGAGAGGGGCGGGGTCATTTCCAGGTTGGACATCACCGTGGCGGGGTCAACCGGCGCGTTGAAGATGATCTCAAAAGCAGTGTGGGGCCAGGCATCCTGCTGGCCGTCGTAGGGCCTGGTGCCGACGATGCGCGGAAGGGGAGCGGTGGTAAAGCGCCATTCGTAACCGTCCCGCATGCCCCGGCCACCCCCGGCACTCCGCACGCCTGCGTCTATCCGCGCCGCGTAGGTCATGTCGAAGGCCAGCCGGCGGGTGGGCGTGAAAATGAGCGTAGCCCCATCCACCGCCACGATGCCGAGGACGCCCTCCCGCCCGGCCTGCAGGTGGAACGCGGCCTCCGCCGAGGCTGGATCCACCGGCATGTTGAAGATGACCCGGACAGCGGGCTCCACCCCCACCAGTTCGGCCCCCTCGTGCGGCGAGACCCACACGACCTGGGGTGGTTGAGTGGAGAACGACCAGGTATAGTCCTCGGCCAGGACACCGCCGGTGGTGTCGGTGAGCCCAGCCGCGATGCGGGCAGTGTAGGTGGTGCCGCCGGGCAGGGGTTCGGCTGGGGTGAAGACGTAGATGGAGGTGTTGAGCCACTCCCCGCTGCCGGTGATGGGCGGGTCGAGGGTGAATAGCCCCCCCCCGGCCCCCCCCACGGGGAGGGAGGAAATGGCCGTCAGCGGGACGACGGGCCGGTTGAACATGACGGTGATGGTGCTTTCGGCCTCGATGTCCTCTGCATCGGGGGCGGGGATGACCTGAGCCACCTCCAGGTAGCCGACGGTGCGGAAGCGGAAGCGGTAGGCTCCGTCGAGAGGGTTGCCGTCGGTCGCTTTAGCCCTGGGGCCGACTGTGACCTGGTACTCGGCGTCCCGCTTAAAGTCGCGGACGGGCTTGAAGCGTATGGTGCGCTCGTCGGGCCATTCGATGTCCCCCCCCACCTCCGGGCTGACCTGGAAGGCGGCCTCGACAGAGGCCCGGTCCATCGCTCGGTCGAAGACCAGTTCTATGGCTCCGTCAGGTGGCAGTTCCTCGCCCCGCTCCGGCGTGCGCTGGATGATGACAGCGGGGACAGTGCCGGGTGGGGGCGGGGTACAGGGAGGCGGCGTAGGAATGGGCGTGGAGGTGGGCCGGGGAACACAGGCCCCCAGCAACAGGCTGACCAACGTAGCAAGCGCCAGGCTTTTGTAGAGATACAACTTTGTCATCAGACAGTCCTCCTCACGTTTCACGCATCACGCTTCACTTCAGTACATCACAGGACTCACCGTTGCACTACCATGGCTGTGATGGCCTACTATTCAAGACGTTCGGGTGGGGTAGAAAGTTCCTGCTTGTTAGATCTTGCCAGAGCGGTTCGATCGCGGTCGCGGAGGGCCCAGTCAAGGCGACGGGCGGCAGTTACAAGAGCATCTTCACAGCGAACCCGACGACTGTTCACGTAGTGCTCGACGACGCTATCAGCACGACAGGCGCGCTGGTATGGGACTGGAACGGGATGCGGCTGGTGGGAGTCGTGCCGCACGGGCCGGCGCCGGAAGTGACGCTCAATACCGGCCAGAACGAGTCGCATTTCCTGGGCATCACGCCACGGACAGGCGCGGTGCAGTCTGTGGCCCTCAGCGGGGGGTTATTGGGGCCAGTGCTGGACAACACGATGGGACACCGCCTGGCCGTGGGCGTCTATCGCGCCACGCCAGGGCAGCCCGTCACGTTAGCCATCTATCGGGGCGGATGGAGCGTCAAGCGCGTATCCGCCAGCGGCACGACGGTCACGGATGTGCAGTTCGATCCGGATGGAGCACCAGACTCCCGAACTTGTTCGGGTTTGTTGTGCCACGTCCCCAACAAGTGGGGACTCCAATACCTTGATTATACGATGCACGGATGCGCCAACGGCTCGACATCGTGTTTGCCTACACGCTATTCTACGTGCTCATCCGCTCCACGTCCACCGCCTGGGGACCCTTCTCGGTTTGCTCAACACAGTAGGTGACCCGTGTACCATCGGGAAAGTACGGTGTCTCCCCCGGCGCGATGCCGGTGCAGTGGAAGAAAATCTCCTCGCCACTGGGATGGACGATGAAACCGTAGCCTTTCTCCTGGTCATACCACTTGACGCTGCCCTCGTGGGGTCCGGCCCCGAGTACCATCGGTGTCTTTGGCTTCTGCGCTGCCGCCGGTCTCGACCGGGGCTCACTCCGTGGCCTCGGTCTACGTTCTGCACGGGATAGGGTCCGGCAGGAGGGGCATAACTCCGGCGGCGTGATCTCCTCGCCTCGTTCTGCCTGCCGGTGCTGGTCCTCAATCCTGAAGACGAATTGCTTACCACACTTCGCGCAGGTCGCCCAGGTATCCTGGTAAGCCATCCAAAATCCTCCTCATTCGCTATTCGCTATTCGCTATTCGTCATTCGTCATTCGCCATTCGTCCGCCATTCGTCATTCGCCATTCGTCCGCCATTCGTCATTCGCCATTCGTCATTCGCTATTCGCCATTCGCCATTCGCTATTCGTCCGGGGAAGCGGCACAAAGGCAGCTACCACAACATCCTGCTCCCGCAGCGCGATGATGCTCTGACCTGCCATGGCCCGGCCCTTGCGGGGAACGTTTCGGGCGCGGATGGTTTTCGCCGCTCCCTTCTCAGTGACCAACACCACCGGATCACGAGATTGCAACACACAACCCCCTGCCAGATTCGCGCTGGCCGCGGTGATACGAGTGGTGAGTACCCCCTGCCCATAACGGCCCTGAGTGGGGTATTCGGATAGAGGCGTGCGCTTCGCCTTGCCATCGCTGGCGATGACGAAGAGGTCGGCGCGCGCGCGCGCGACGGCTAATGCCACCACGCGGTCTTCCGTGCCGCCCAGCTTGATACCTTTCACGCCCACGGCCAGCAGCCCCATAGGCCGCACATCCTCTTCCTGGAAACGGATCGCCCGACCGGCGGCGGTGACCAACAGCACCTGATCATCCCCTGTCGTCACCGCTGCCCAACCGAGCGCGTCTCCTTGCTCCACCCCAATGACGACGAACTGTTCGCTGCTCACACCGGGCAAGTCGGCCAGCGCCACCCGTTTAACGACACCTCGCCGCGTGGCAAGGAACAGGTAGGGGCGCGGTAACCGCGCCCCCACTAGCGGCGAAGCAGGGAGCGCCAGCGCAGTAACGACGGTATCACGGCGCGTCAGTCGCGTCAGATCGGCATAATGGGTACCAGCGCCCTCCCAGGCCACTCCCTCCGGCAACTGGTGAACAGGTAAGGCAACAACTTCGCCGCCGGCGGTGAAGAGGTAGAGCGCGTCGCGGGTGGAGGCAGCCAGCAATGCGACCGGCGCGTCTTCAGGGCGGGAGGGCACCCAGGGAGGTGTACCTTCGTCCAGCATGCGCGCCACCAGCCCGCGCTGGCTCACGGCCACCCATGCCGGCTCGTCGGGGATCAGATCGCCAGCGGTCAGTCGCGCTTTGCCCGCGTCCAGCACCTGCGTGCGGCGGGCGTCGGCGTAGCGCTCCCTGATGGACAAAAGTCCATCGCGCACAACACCACGGATTTTTTTCGGGCTACGCAACAACCCCTCGAGGTACTTGATCAAGCGTTTCTTTTCCTTGTACTCGTCCTGGATCTTGCGTCGCTCCAGGGCGGCCAACCGCTTGAGCGGCATATCGAGGATCGCCTGGGCCTGGGCTTGGCTGAGTTTAAACTTGCGGCGCAGGTTTTTGCGCGCAGTGTCGGCGGTGCGGGAGCGGCGAATGAGCGCGATCACTTCGTCCAGGTGGTCGAGCGCGGTGAGCAAGCCTTCCAGGATATGAGCGCGCTCCCTGGCGCGGGCCAGTTCATACTGGCTGCGGCGCGTGACGATGACCTGCCGGTGTTCCAGGTAGATCAACAGCACCTTCTTGAGCGTTAACAGGCGCGGCTCGCCATCCACCAGCGCCAGCACGATGAGGCTGAAGGTGCTCTCCATTGGGGTGAGCCGGAAAAGGTCGGCGAGCACCTGCTGGGGCTCAACGGTGCGGGTCAGTTCGACCACCAGCCGCATACCCCGCCGATCCGATTCGTCGCGCAGATCGGTGATGCCCGCGATGCGACCATCGCGCACCAACTGGGCGATGCGCTCGACGAGGCCGCTCTTGTTGACCTGGTAGGGCAGTTCAGTGACGACGATGCGGTGGCGGGAGCGGCTCATCTCCTCGACGTGGGCGCAGGCACGCACCGTGATCTTGCCGCGACCCTGCCCGTAGGCGTGAGCGATGACGTCATCGCCATCCTCCTCCACCCGCCGGTAGATCACACCGCCAGTGGGAAAATCCGGTCCCTGGATGAAACGCATCAGATCCTCGACAGTGACGCTGTCCAGTTTGCGCCAGCTATCGAGCATATAGATCAGCGCGTCGCACACCTCGCCCAGGTTGTGGGGCGGGATGGAGGTGGACATCCCCACGGCGATGCCGGAAGCGCCGTTGACCAGCAGGTTGGGGATGGCGGCAGGGAGGACAATGGGTTCCAGGAGGGTATCATCAAAGTTGGGGGCAAAGTCGACCGTGTCCTTGTCCAGGTCGGCCAGCAGTTCGGTGGCGATAGGGGCCAGGCGGGCCTCGGTGTAACGCATCGCGGCAGGACTGTCGCCGTCCACCGACCCAAAGTTCCCCTGCCCATCCACCAGGGGGCAGCGCAGGCTAAAGTCCTGCGCCATCCGCGCCATCGCCTCGTAGACCGCCGTATCACCGTGGGGGTGATACTTGCCCAGCACCTCGCCTACGATGCGGGCCGATTTCTTGTACGGCGTGTCGGGCCGCAGGCCCAGGCCGTGCATCGCGTAGAGGATGCGGCGTTGGACCGGCTTGAGGCCATCGCGGGCGTCGGGCAGGGCACGTGCGACGATAACGCTCATGGCATAGTCCAGGTACGCCACCTGCATTTCGTTGTCAATGTCTACTTGATGGACGGTGCCAATTTCCATAGACGAACTCCTGTGTGTGAAGTGTGGGAAGGCTGTTTCAGAAATTTGATCTTGACCATAGCAGTATTACTATACGCGAAGCTCGGATTTCTGTCAATTGTGGGTTACAGGTGTGGTCAGGAACAATAACCCAAATGGACAAGCCCCATCGCAGGTTGCAGTTTGCGGATTGCGCGGTACAATCGGGGGAAACAACAAACGGGAGGGAAAGTCGTGGAAGAAGAAGTGTTTCAGGGGACATCGCGGGATGCGTGACGACAAACCTCGGAGGTATCTATGGGAGTGACAGAGCGCGAGACCAGACGCAGTTTCGTGCTGGGGGTCTTCAACGGCACAGCCTTCCAGTTCGCCAAGGCGCTGATTGACCCGCCGCTGATCCTCACCTGGTTCGTGAGTCAGTTGACCACTTCCAACCTGCTCATCGGACTGGTGGCGCCACTGGGGGACGCAAGCTGGTTCCTGCCCCAGATCTTCGTCTCCGCCCGCATCCAGCGGATGGAGCGCAAGATGCCCAGTTATACCCTGGCAGCAGTGATCCGCACCGTCGCCTGGCTTCTCCTGGCGGCGGCGGTGTGGCTGGTGGATGATCCTCTTATTCTGCTGGTCGGTTTCTTCGTACTGTATGCCACCGCCCGCCTGTTGGCTGGACTGGCTGGGCTGGCCTTCTTCGACGTGGTGGCGAAGACGATCCCGGCCCGGCGGCGGGGAAATTTCTTCGCCTGGCGGCAATTCCTGGGTGGCGTGCTGGGGCTAGGGGCCGGCCTGGTCGTGAAGACGGTTCTCAATCACCCGGCTCTCCCATTCCCGCGCGGCCACGCCGTCCTTTTCTTCCTTTATTCTGCGGTGATGGCCCCTGCGCTGGCGGCCTTCACCCGCATCCGGGAACCCCCGGGGGCGGTCATAGCCGAGCCGGTGACGGCGGGGGAGCAGTTGCGGCGGGGGGGGGGAGTTCCTGCGGGCTGACCGGGCCTACCGTCGCTACATGGCCGCGCGGCTGGTCCTTGGGCTGGCGGGCATCGCCCTCCCCTTCTACGGTATCTATGCCAAAAACGCGCTGGGCGCACCGGATGGGATGGTAGGGGTCTACGTGGCCACCCGCATCGGGGCCACGGTGCTCTTCAACCTGCCCTGGGGTCGCCTGAGCGACCGGCGAGGGAACCGGCTGGTAGTGCGGCTGCTGAGCCTGGGCAACGGGGCGACGGCACTGCTGGCATTGGCCCTGGTGGGGCTGATGGGGCTCCTGCAACCCCAGGGGACATGGCTTCCCTATCTGGCTCTTCCCCTCTTCTTCCTGGACGGCGCAGCGCGGCCTGCCCAGATACTGGGGGGCAGCAACTTCCTGCTGGAACTGGTCCCCGAGACCGAGCGGCCTCTCTACCTGGGGCTTTCCAACACGCTGATGGGCATCGTCGTCCTGATCTCCGGGCTGGGCGGGTTGGTAGTGGACTTCTTCGGCTTCGCTGGCCTGTTCGCCCTATCGCTGGGGCTTTGCCTGGCCGGGTACGTGCTCGCGTCAGGGCTACCGGAGCCACGAGAGACGGGGAGTTAGTCTCTCAATATCGCCCGCGCCGCTACCAGGCCCGACGCTGAGGCCTGCACCAGCCCCCGCGTGATGCCTGCTCCATCGCCGCAGGCGTACAGCCCGCGCACCTCCGTCTCCAACTCCGGCGTCAGCCTGAGGCGGTTGGAGTAGAACTTGACCTCAACCCCGTAGAGCAGCGTGTGACGCGAGCACACGCCCGGCATCACCTGATCCAACGCGTGCAGCATCTCCAGGATGTTGACGATGTGGCGATAGGGCAACACCAATCCCAGGTCTCCCGGCGTGGCACCCTTGAGCGTGGGCGTGACGAACGAACGGCTCAGTCGCTGTTCATTGGTGCGGCGGCCAGCCTCCAGGTCGCCCAATCGTTGCACCAGCACACCGCCGCTCAAGAGATTCGCCAGCCGGGCGATAGATCGCCCATAGGCCACCGGATCGTCGAACGGCTCGGTAAAGTTCTTGCTCACCAGCAATGCAAAGTTGGTGTTGGCCGTCCTGCGGTCAGCGTAGGAGTGGCCGTTGACAGTCGTCACACCACCCGCATGCTCCAGCGCGACCTCGCCGTAGGGGCAAACGCAGAAGGTCCGCACCAGGTCATCGAAGGCGCGCGAATAATACAGGAACTTGAACTCGTAGAGCAGGTGGGTGAGGGGCTCCACTATCTTTGCCGGCAGTTCGACCCGCACGCCCAGGTCTACGGGGTTGCAGGTCAGCACGAGTCCCAACTCGGCGGCGACGCGCTTGATCCATTCGGCCCCTTCCCGTCCTGGTGCCACAATCACTCGCGGCGCCTCGATCACTTCTCCCTGCTCTATCTCGATGCCGACGACGGCCCCATCGTTGACCAGCACCCTTGCCACCGGCGTGAGCATCTCTACGCGAACTCCCCGCTCCACCAGGTCCTCGTACATACATCCCATGATCTCGGCGCTGTGCTCCGTGCCCATGTGACGGATAGGAACCGAGACGAGGCGCAATCCAGCCAATATCTTTTCCAATGACTTGTATTCATGGGTGTGCCCGCCGTAGACATTCTTACTGGCGCCATACTCTACGTACACGCGGTCCACCTCGTCAATCAGCACCTGGGTCTGTTGCTCGCCCAGCAACTCGCTCAGGTGCCCGCCGGAGGCCGGCGAGAGCGTCAATTTGCCATCGCTGAAAGCCCCTGCCCCACCCCAACCAGTCATGATCGAACAGGGCTGGCAATGTGCGCAGTCTCCACCCTCGCGCGCAGGACAACGTCGCTTTCCGATAGGGGGACCTTTATCAAAAATAGCCACACGCAGGTCCGATCTGCGACTCAGTTCGAGCGCGGCGAAGATACCCGCCGGCCCAGCTCCCACAATGACCACGTCGTATTTTTGTTTAGGCATCGTCACCCTCCGATGCATAGAGGTCTTAGCCACAGCGGGGCTGATTATGCCACCAAGAAGTCAATTTGTCCAATGCAGCAACCCGGTGACGGGCTGCCTGAGGAGGAGCCCTTACGGCCGGGGTTGACGAACTGGCCAGGGTATGATACATTGAATAGAGTTGAGGTGCTGATGACTTCGAGAGGTGATGAACGGTTTGAGCGTAGTTCAGCGTATTCAACCGCGAGTGGGAGATGAAACCTGAAGATCCCCTCCGTGTGGCACTATACGTCCACATCCCCTTCTGCCGGGCGCGCTGCACCTACTGCGATTTTAACACCTACGCCGGGTTGGAAGCACTCATGCCAGCCTACGTGGCGGCGGCGTGCCAGGAGATCGAGGCCGCCGGCGAGCGATGGGGGCCTCCGACCGTGCCGACGATCTACTTCGGCGGTGGCACACCTTCGCTCCTACCACTTGACCTCCTGGCTGAGCTGTTTCAAGCTCTACGTTTCACATTTCACGTTTTAGATGACGCCGAAATCACCCTGGAGGCCAACCCTGGCACGGTGACACCAGCGTACCTGCGCGGCCTGCGGGAACTGGGCGCGAACCGGCTCAGCCTGGGGGTGCAATCGGTTCACGACGACGAGCTCCGGCTCCTGGGCCGCATCCATACCTGGGCGCAGGCGGTCGAGGCGGTGGAATGGGCGCGAGAGGCAGGGGTCGCCAACCTCAACCTCGACCTCATCTTCGGCCTGCCGGGGCAGACGCTGGCCCGCTGGCGGGAGACGTTGGGGACAGCGCTAAGCCTGGCACCAGAGCATCTCTCCCTCTATGCGCTCTCGGTGGAGGAGGGGACACCGCTGGAAAGGCAAATTGCGAGGGGCGAGTTGCGAGCGCCCGATGAGGACCTGGCGGCGGAGATGTACGAACTGGCGGAAGAGGCACTGGTGGAGGCAGGATTCTTTCATTATGAGATCTCGAATTGGGCCAAGGGGAATGACCAATGTCAAATGACAAATGATCAATCCCCAGACTGGCGGCCTGAACCTGAAACCTGGAACCCGAAACCCGGAACCCTCAGCGAGGAGGTCAGTCCCTACGTGTGCCGGCACAACCTGACCTACTGGCGCAACGAGCCGTGGTTGGGGATAGGGGCAGGAGCACATTCCTGGCTGGGCGGGCACCGCTGGGCCAACATGCGCCATCCACGAGAGTACATCGCGGTGCTGGAGCAGGGCGACACAGCGACAGCCGAGGTAGAGCTGATTGAGCGTCGGATGGAGATGGGGGAGACGATGATGCTAGGACTGCGGCTGGCGGAAGGAGTAGACGATGCCCGTTTCCGCGCCCGCTTCGGCGTAAGGATGGAGACAGCCTTTGGGGAGGAACTGGCCCAGTTGCAGGACCTGGGACTGCTAGAGTGGAATGGGCATGTAGCGCGGCTGACAGCGCGAGGGCGACTGCTAGGGAATCAGGTGTTTATGCGCTTTGTGTAGCGAGGCCGGTGCTGAAGGCTGGATACTCCAGACGCTCAATACGGGGTGCTGAATAGGGAGATCGGCCCGCCGCAGTGCGACGAATTTACTTGCACTGCGCTCCAAAATATGATAAGATATGTTAGGTTGACAGTAATTCGCTCAGGGAGAAAATACACAGGACATAGCCTGGGTTATCCTATCAGTGAGACTGTTGATGAGGCTGGATAAAAGGGGCGCACTCCGTCCACAGGACAAGTGCGCCTTTGCCATCAGGCGCGGATTCTAATCAGTATCTCACCTTTTTTTGACGCTACATGAACAGAAGTGTGCTATGATGGCAATAATAGCTCCGTGGGTTGGAGGCCGAGATAGCAACCTTGCGTGAGTCGGACTTTGAACACCTTCCCAATTCCAGGAGATGAGAAAGGAAAATATGGGGAGAGCAATGTTCAGGCACAAGCAACACGCTTATCTCCTCGGGCGGGGAAGGCGACTTGCCTTCCCACTTGTATATGTATACATAGCAGTACTGATCGCTTCCCTTATCCCCACCCCGGCCAACGCCCAGCCCACCGGCTACCAGGAGTACTACGTCCTGGGCTACGAGGAGCACGTCTGGCAGGCGTTTCTTGAGATCAACGATGATCCCGACCCTGGAGACTTACAGGACGGTAAGATCTGCTCAACCATCAGCCTGGTAGCCACCGCCGACTACCAGGTAGTCTACTACGACCACTGGGAGGATGGCTACGAGGCTGACCTGCTCAACCCCACCCAGGACACCACTGAGATCTATGGCGACAGCGATGTAAGCAACGGAGGAACAGGAAGCGACATCCTGCTCGCCGGCGACGACATCAACCTGACCAGTAACCAGGACATCACCGGCACGACAGCCATCACCGGCTACGTACCCGTTAACCCTGCGCGCGATCCGGCCGATCTCCGCTACGATGGCGGCGACCGCGTCATCACCAGCGGAGGGCCGGTGAATCTGACCCACGCTATGTGGCCTCTCAACACGTCCTGGATCGGCGGCGCCTGGGAGGTTTACTCCCGCCAAACCTTCGCCGGTGCCTACTCCTATCGCCTGCCCATCGGCGAGGACCTGTACCTCTTCGGCGGCGGCAACACCGGCACCTACGGCGACTTTCGCAACGTCTACCTCCAACTGGGAGCATTTGAGGACAACACCACCGTCTCAATTAGCAACGACACGGGTATGGTCAACCTGACCCTTGACCGGGGGCAGACTTATTTCAGTATGGGCTACATCAACTCTACCTCGGCCCCCACCATCACCATCAACTCCGGCACCGCCATCCGCTCCAATAAACCGACACAGGTGGGGTTGATAACTGGCGCGGACGGCCAGTTCCAGGGCCGCTTCCTGATCGTGCTGCCCGATCAATCATGGGGGGCAGATTATGTAGTGCCCGTGCCCAGCGGCAACTCTGGCAACGAGGCTGAGGTCTACCTTTCCAACCCCAATGACTTTCCAATTATGGTCAACGCTTATGACCGTGAAACGCAGACCTCTTTTGTTATCAGTCCCACAGCCTACATCAGCGCGACGGTGGCCTATTCTTCGATGAGAGGAGGATACGTGCCCACCGACTCGGCGGCGCGCTTCACCTCCTCCGACGGGGTCTTTGGCGTCGTCGTCTGCGCCGACACCTCGGACATCGGTTACGACTGGGGCTTCTCTGGCATCCCCACCAAGCATCTCTCCCGGGACTATTACGTCTCCTGGGCTCCTGGAGACGACAACACCCCTCCACAAAACAACGGCTCGCCAGTATGGGTCGCACCGCTGGCCGACGGAACCACCTTTTATGTGGACTTCAGCCCACTGGACGGCGTCGTGAACCAGACCTTCACCCTCGACGTATTGGAACAGCGGCGCATCTTTGACCCCGACAACGACAACACCGGTATGCACGTCTGGGCCACGGGCGAGTTCGCCGCCGCCTGGGGGGAGGACCCGCGCACGGCCAGCCCCTCCGCCCCCTACCTGGACCTGGGCGTCTCCACGCTGCCCCTGTTCCAGCGCTGGATGGACCCGGTGCTGACACTGAATAAGACGGCCGGTCCAACCATCCTGCCGCCCACCGGCGGGACTGTGACCTTTACGATGGTGGCCCAGGGCCATAACACGCCCCTGGTCAATGTGGACATCACTGATACCCTGCCCATCAGTTGGACCTACGTGCCAAACAGTACTCACGTCACCTATCCCAATGGCAGCACCGGGAGCCCGGAACCTACAGACAACAACCAGACCTTGTTCTGGGACCTCTCAGCCGACTTTGATATCGGCAAGAGTCTGACCCTCACCTTCCAGGCCCAGATCACCAACACCGACGCCGTGACAGTCAGCATCAACCGGGGCGAGG
This sequence comes from uncultured Anaerolineales bacterium, assembly GCA_964412395.1. GTDB lineage: Bacteria > Chloroflexota > Anaerolineae > B4-G1 > B4-G1 > CAYPOY01. The sequence goes on from CAYPOY010000050.1 coordinate 16,284, forward strand.
CGGTCGGCAGGCACGAGTACTCCGGTGCGCTCTTTAACCCCAGCGACGAGGCCACTGTCTATATCAGTCCCCTCAACCTGGTCAAGTCAGTCAGCAGCGCTCAGGCCATGATCAGCGATACGCTAGTCTATACCCTCTCCTACGCTAACGTCAGCCCCTCCACCACCATCACCGACATAGTACTGCGCGACGCAGTGCCCATCCAGTACGTCACCTTCCAATCCGCCTCCGATGGCGGCGTCTACAACGGTGCCAGTGGCACCATCACCTGGACGCTGGATGAGCTCGCACCGGAGACCAGCGGCACCGTGACGTTTACCGTGAAGGTAAACGACTTTGTGGAAGACGGCACCGCTATTGAGAACATGGCCTACGTGACCAGTGACCCGACAGTAAAAGCAGGTAGCAACGTGGTCCGCACCACCGTGGTGGCGCCCGACGTCGAGTTTATCAAGTCGGGGCCTACCGTCGCCACGCGGGGACAGGCGATCACCTATACCCTCTCCTACGAGAATGTTGGCGGGGCACAGGCCACCAGGGTCACGATCCAGGATACTATCCCCATCTCCACCACCTACGTGACCGGCAGCCTGGCCATCAACACGGGCAGCGGGTGGGCCATGCTGACCGACGCCGCCGACGGCGATCGAGGCGCTTACATCTCGCCCACCCTGGTCATCACCCCCGGCATCACTACCGGCACCATTGCCGCCGGCGAGGCAGGCCAGATCCGCTTTAGCGTACAGATCGAGGACGACCTGCCGCTCGGATCGCTGATTATGAACTCAGCCACGCTCGACCGAGACCTCGACATCCCCCGTAATTCCAACCTGGTGACCACTCGCATCTCGGACCTGCTGATCCGCAAGGCGGCAGAGCAGACGGCGGTGGCTCCGGGTGCCGTGATCTCTTATACCCTGACCTACGAGAACACCTCAGAGGCGATCACCCAGACAAACATCTACGTGCGCGAGCCGATACCGGATTACACCAGTTTTATCCCCGGCACAGTGTATGGTGGCGACCAGATCTCGTACTCCTGGGATAACGGCGCTACCTGGACCACCACACTGCCCATCACGCCAGTCACGCACATCCGCTGGTACGATGCAGAAGTAGCCGCTGGCGTACACAGCATGGTCAGCTTTACAGTGCGGGTGAGTGATACCCTGCCGACCAACACCACCATCCAGAACATGGCACACATTTCCAGTACACAGACCGGGGCGTACATACACGAGTGGACCCCGTCAAACCAGGTCAAAGTGGGGACAGTGGACCTGTGGGTGGAAAAGCGCGTCAGCGAGCCCAGCGTGCGGGCCGGCGACCCGATCTCCTATACGATCTCCTATGGCAACCATGGCAGTGCGGATGCCGCCGGTGTGCATATCCTGGACACCATCCCCGCCGGCACCGAATACATCACGGGCAGCATCTGGGGAGCAGGGGCGAAAGCCGACGAAGTGCCAGACCTGCTGTGGAACGTGGAGACGGTAGTCGCCGGCGTCAGTGCCCAGGAGGTCGGCTACGCCGCCGTTCTGGATAGTGGCCTCCCGTACGGCACTGATATCACCAACACCGCCGCCATCAGCAGCGCCTATGTAGTAAAGACGAGCAATCCGGTGACGGTGACCACCAACACCGCCGCCGATTTGGCGATCACCAAATCCGACAACCCCGACACGGCGAACCCAGGCAAGATCCTGACCTACACTCTGACCATCACTAACAGTGGGCCGTCGGATGCGCAGGGCGTCACCATCACCGACACGCTGCCCATAAGTGTCACCTACGGCGGGATTGCAAGCGTGACACCAGCGCTCCTTGGACCAACCCGGACGGGCCAACTCCTTACCTGGTACACACCGACGCTGGCAGCAAATGCACCAGGCATCATCGTCTTCACCGTGACGGTGGACACGGACGTCAGCGGCACCATCACCAACAGCGTGGCTATCACCAGCACCACGCCGGACCCCGACACCTCGAACAACACCGCCACCGAGGACACCGACGTACACACCCTGGCAGACCTGACCATCACCAAGAGCGACGACCCTGACCCGGTGACAGCGGGTGAGGTTCTGACCTACACGCTGGAGGTGGACAACAACGGCCCGTCGAACGCGCAGAACGTGGTCGTCAGCGACACGCTGCCGGTGAGCCTGACCCTGGTCAGCGTGAACCCCCTCACCAGCACGCAAAGCGAGCGCACGCTGTACTGGCACCTGGACACGCTGGCTCGCGGCGACTCCCGCACCATCACCCTGGCGGTCGCGGTGAGCAGCGACGCCAGCGGCACCATCGTCAACACAGCCCAGGTCTCCAGCCCCACGCCGGACCCCGACACCTCGAACAACACCGCCACCGAGGACACCGACGTACA
>CAYPOY010000050.1:18769-22452 GCA_964412395.1 uncultured Anaerolineales bacterium
CACCCTGGCAGACCTGACCGTCACCAAGAGCGACACCCCTGACCCGGTGACAGCGGGTGAGGTTCTGACCTACACGCTGGTCTACACCAACGCTGGGCCTTCGGACACGCAGAGCGTCATCATCACCGATACGCTGCCGGTCAGCGTTACCTATGGTGGGATGGTGAACGTGACCCCATCGCTCTTTGGCCCGACACAGACGGGGCAATTGCTCACATGGTACACACCGACACTGGTAGCAGGCACATTGGGCAGCGCCATCTTCACCGTGACGGTGGACATCGGTGCCAGCGGCACCATTACCAACAGCGCGGTCATCACCAGCGTCACCCACGACCCCAGCCCCAGCGACAATGACGACGACGAGATGACGGACATCGTCGCCTCCCACTTCACCACCATCTACGGCACGGTGTTCCAGGACACCAACGGTGACGGGGTGCGGAACGCAGGCAAGCCTGGTATCCCTGGTGTGCTCGTCACGCTGGATAGGGCCATCACGACCACCACCGACCTAAATGGCAACTACACCTTCCCTATCATAGTGTCAGGCACCCACACCGTCATTGAGACCGACCTCACTTCCCACACCCCCACTATGTTCAACGAGAGATGCCTGGACTCTGGCGACATGTCCCCCACATTCAACTTCGTCTCCAGCGTCGGGGGCAAGACCGACCTGCCCAGCTACTCCTCCACCACACCCAACGAGGTACACGTGAACGTGACCCTGGGCACAAGCTACCGGGTGGACTTTGGCGACATGCTTACCAATTCCGGCTTTGCCGCCCTCTACGGCACTGTGTTTAACGACGCCAATGGTGACGGGGTGCTGGACGCGGGCGAGTTGGGCATTCCTGGCGTGCTCGTCACGCTGGACGGAGTCATCACGGCCACCACCGATCTCAACGGCACCTACACCTTCTCCACCACGGTAGCAGGCATACACATCGTCCTCGAGACCGATCCCGACGGCTACTTATCTACCACACCCAACGAGGTGTACGTGGACGTGAACCTGGGCACGGGCTACCAGGTGGACCTTGGCGACGCTCTTACCAATTCCGGCTTTGCCGCCCTCCACGGCACCGTGTTTAACGATGCCGACGGTGATGGAGTGCGGGACGCGGACGAGTTGGGCATCTCCGGCGTGACCGTCACACTGAACGAGGACACTGCTGTCACTACCGGCCCCTACGGCGGTTATGTCCTCTCCGCCACAGTGGCGGGTGTGCACATCATCCTTGAGACCGATCCCGACGACTACTTATCTACCACGCCCAACGAGGTATATGTAGACGCGACCTTAGGCAGCAGCTACCAGGTGGACTTTGGCGACATGCCGCTAAAGGCACACACCTGTGACGCGGACGTCTACGAGGAGGACGACACTGCAGCTCAGGCTATGAGATTTGTCGTCGGCACAACCCAGGCTCACCAATTCTGTGATGACTCCACCGACTGGGTCAAGTTCGCGGCCAAGGCCAACGCCGTCTACACCATCACTACCTCCTCCTGGGGACGGCGGGCCGACACCCTCCTGACACTCTTCGATACCGACGGCCACACCCTGCTAGCGGCTAACGACGACTATGAGGGGACAACAGACTACTCCTCGCGCATCGTCTGGCAGGCCCCGGCCAACAGCCTCTACTACGCGCGCACCACTAACCGGGGCGGGCTGACTGGTGACTACACCGACTACGACCTGATGATCGAAGGCAAAGAACCGTCTACGATCTATCTGCCCATCGTCATGCGGAACTACAAAGGTGGGAGCGGCACAAACAGCCACAACGCTGTGCTGCATCTCACAGGCATAATCACTCACACTTGCCCCGACGCCTACGAGACCGACGACACCTGGCAGCAAGCCCACGCCATCGAGGTCGAGGATGTGCAGGTACACTCACTCGACAGCGACCCAGAGTACTACGCTGCTGACAAGGATTTCGTCTGGTTCGATGTCTCGACCAGGAGCACCGTCATCTTTACAGTCGCGCCAGTCACTAACACCCAGACGCTGATGGAACTGTACGACGAACACGGGGCTGTCCTGGTCATGACAGACACTACCCGGTTAGTGTGGATACCTACCGCCAGCGGTCGCTACTACCTGAGCGTGAGCCCGGAAGATGGCACTACCTCCTTTGGCTGCGCTGATGCAGTAGGTTACAACCTCTTAATGGAAACACTGGAGACGAACATCATCTACCTGCCAGTGGCGATGCGAAGCCTTTGAGACAACACACGAGTCTCTCTCCCTCGTTCGCCGAAGGTCTCTGACCGAGGCGCAAAGAGTGACACCGCTAACCAGCCCTCCAATGTGAAGGCGTTCGCCGAAGGTCTCTGACCGAGGCTAGTTGCACAAATCTGGCACCTGTGTTAAACTTCCACCAGCAGGTGGCGTGGTCTCCAGTCTTTGTCAAATGCCTATCCTCACCATTGGTTTACTATCTGACACCCACATCCCCCATCGCCTGAAGCGACTGCCTGAGGCGGTGATCGACGCGCTGGCCGGGGTGGACCTGATCCTGCACGCTGGCGATGTGGACGACCCAGTGGCGCTAGCGCCGCTACGGGCTATCGCTCCGGTGCACGCCGTGCGAGGCAACGTCCACCTCCAGGACTTCTCCAATGGCGGCGCGACGCTGCCAGCCGTGGTCGAACTGCAACTCGCCGGACAGCGCATTGTGCTCACCCACGGGCACCATCCTGGCCTGCCTGGTTTCTGTCTCAAGTGCCTGAGCGTGATCGCCCAGCGGCTAGGGCTGACGGACAACGGCCAATTCAATCGGCGCATTGCCCATCGTCTGGCATGGCTCTACCCTGAAGCAGACATCGTCGTCTTCGGTCACACGCACCGGGCACACGTTGAGCGAGTGGGGCACACGCTGCTGGTCAACCCCGGCGCAGTCTGTCCTACGCGGGGGGAACAGCCAACGGTGGCACGGATGCGACTGGGAGCAGGGAGGCCAGAAATAGAGAGTATCCCCCTGCTGGCCGGACATCACGCAACACAGGGCTCGGTCGGGAGACCTTCGCTCATCAGCCTGTAGTTACGCGATAAGCTTATCAAGCACCAACCAGACCCTACACACGGAGGTGAGCAATGACAGACGAAAAAAGCGCGATAGATGCCCAACAAGAGGTAGAGCAGATCATCAAGACAGCCAAATCGTTGGGAGTTGAGGTGGACGAGACCGACGTCGCCCACTGGTTGACAGCGATGGCTGCGGTTGGCACGATGGAATGGGAAGTGGATGAGGATGCTGGCATCTACGGCCACGAGATCACGTTGCTCGATTTCGACAAGGCTACCCTCGATCGCTACCGCCGCATCGCCGACATTGTCCAACTGCCCGACCTGCCCAACGTCGAGACTGCCATCAGCCTGGCTGGCAGCGCGGCCCAGGGCGTGATCCAACTCTACCCCGGCGACTGCGACTACTTCGAACGCGTCAACATCAAGTCGGAGACGCAGGAGGAGGCGTGCCGCATCCTGGCCGATCTGATGCTCGATAAAGCGCTGGATAAGTTCGAGGGCCCCGACTATCAACTGATCGAGGTCAAGTTCGGCACCTGGAAGACCGATGTGGTCAAAGGCAGCAAGCACATCCAGATCGGCTCCCCCATCTCCTGGAGCCCCGACGAGGTGAAAGCGGGCAAGATGCACGTCTTCC
>CAYPOY010000051.1:0-22410 GCA_964412395.1 uncultured Anaerolineales bacterium
CGGAGGGTGAATTTTGGGGTTGATTTTCCGCCCCTGTTCTGCTTCGAAAACCCTGAACCGCCTTTCTTTGTCTGGTAAGACAATGTGCGGTATAATTCACCCGAGATGGATAAGACTTCGGAAGTCTTCGGAATAGGTATTCCGAAACGGAATCGGTCGGAAATCGGCACGAGTTTTGCCAGTTCGAGGCACTTCTGAGACTTCCGAAGTCTAAATGCCGAGGAGAGTGTTAGGTTATGATGAGATTGGATCGTTTCACCGAGCGCGCACAAGATGCGGCCCAACGGGCGGTCGAGATTATGACACGCTATGGGCATACGCAGGTTGACATCGAGCATATCCTGTTGGCGCTGCTAGAACAGCCGGAGGGTGTGATTCCACAGATTCTGGAACGGCTGGGGGTGGACGCTGACTACGTGCAGCAACGCCTCGACGACGTGCTAAGAGCCAGCCCCAAGGCCGGCATCTACGGCGGCGGCGGCGTGGGACAGGTCTTCATCACCCCGCGTGTCAAGCGTGTGCTTGACCGGGCCAACGACGAAGCGAATCGGCTCAAGGATGATTACATCTCGACAGAGCATCTCTTCCTGGCCATCGCCAGCGAGCGCAACACGCCTGTAGCCCGCATCATACGCGAAAGTGGCGTGACCAAAGAGCGCATTTACGACGCCATCAAAGAGGTTCGCGGTGGGCAACGCGTGACCGACCGCAGGGCGGAGACACGCTACCGTATCCTGGAGAAGTTTAGCCGCGACCTGACGCTGATGGCCCGTGAGGGCAAATTGGACCCGGTCATCGGGCGGGACGATGAAATTCTGCGCGTGATCCAGATTCTCAGCCGCCGCACAAAGAACAACCCGGTCATCATCGGCGAGGCGGGAGTGGGCAAGACTGCTATCATTGAGGGACTGGCACAGAAGATCGCCAGCGATGATGTGCCGGAGATCCTTAAGGGAAAACGGGTGATCCAACTCGACCTGGCCGCGATGGTCGCTGGCTCTCGCTTCCGAGGGGAATTCGAGGAACGGTTGAAGGGAGCCATCGAGGAGATTCAACGCGCCGAGGGTGAGATCATCCTCTTCATTGACGAACTGCACAACGTCGTCGGCGCGGGATCCGGCATGGGGGCGCTTGATGCCTCCAGCATGATGAAGCCCGCCTTGGCCCGGGGCGAGTTGCAGTGCGTTGGCGCGACGACGCTGGACGAGTATCGCCAGTACATTGAGCGCGACAGTGCGCTGGAACGACGTTTTGCCCCTGTATTTGTTGAGGAGCCGACAGTCGAGGAGACGATCGAGATGCTGCGCGGGTTGCGCGACCGATACGAGGCCCATCATAAGGTGAGCATCTCCGACGAATCCATCGTAGCTGCGGCGCGTCTTTCGCATCGCTACGTCACGGACCGGCACCTGCCCGATAAAGCGATTGATCTAATGGACGAGGCGGCAGCAAAACTACGCGTGGCGCTCTATACACTTCCTCCTGATTTGAAGGCGGTGCAGGTGGAACTCCAACGGCTCCAGACCGAGATTGACGCGGCTAGCGCAGTGGAAGACTACAAGCGGGCGGCCGAACTGAAGACGGAGCGCATCAACGTCCAGGCCAAATTCAATCTTCAGCGCGAGATGTGGCAGCGGGAACATCAACTTGACGAGACGATTGAGGAAGAGGACATTGCTGAGGTCGTGGCAAGCTGGACCGGCATTCCGGTCGCGCAGATGATGGAGACAGAGGCAGAGAAACTGTTACGCATGGAGGAGGCACTGTGCCAACGCATCATCGGGCAGGACGAAGCTGTGGCTGCCGTCTCCGACGCCATCCGCCGCGCCCGCTCAGGCCTCAAGGACCCGCACCGCCCCATCGGCAGTTTCATCTTTCTGGGCTCCTCTGGCGTGGGCAAGACCGAACTGGGTAAGGCACTGGCCGAGTTCCTATTTGGCGATGAGGATGCCCTGCTACGCATTGACATGAGCGAGTACCGGGAGTACCACACCGTCAGCCGCCTTTTCGGCGCGCCGCCCGGGTACATCGGCTACGAACAGGGCGGTCAATTGACCGAGGCCGTGCGCCGGCGACCCTACCGCGTGATTCTCTTCGACGAGATCGAGAAGGCTCACCCAGACGTGTGGAACGCGATGTTGCAGATCCTGGACGATGGCCGGCTGACCGACGGGCAAGGCCACATCGTGGACTTCCGAAACACGGTCGTGGTTATGACCTCGAATGTGGGGACTGAGTATGCGCGCAAGGGCGGGACGCTCGGTTTCCTGCGAGCCGGCGAGAATGGCGGTGACGAGGAGGAGAGCCACCGCGAGATTGAGAAGTCGCTCAAGAAGACCTTCCGGCCCGAGTTCATCAACCGCGTAGATGAGATCATCATCTTCAACAACCTCACGGTTGAAGATGTGGAGCACATTGTAGACCTGCAGATGGGAGAGATCGCTGACCGGTTAGCGGAGCGGGAATTGGGAGTCGAACTGACGGACGCAGCCCGCAGGTGGCTGGCACGCGAAGGGTTTGACTCACAATTTGGTGCCCGGCCATTGCGCCGTGCTTTGCAACGGTACGTGGAAAGTCCCCTTAGTGTCAGGTTGCTGCATGGCGATTTCGAGAGAGGCGACATGGTCGTCGTTGACGTGGAAGAGGAAGCGCTGACTTTCGAGCGGCGGCCAGGGCAGGGCGAAGCAGGTGAAGAAGTAGCGGCCGAGACCGTGCCGGAGGAACTGGTGGTCAGGCCAGTACCTTCGGGTTGAATGGTACACTGGTAAATTGGGAATTGGCACATTGGCAAATCACCAATCTACCAATTTGCCAACCTACTACCATACCAACCAGCTATATAGAAAAGAAGTTCACACCCACGGTCCCCGGCCCAGAGTGGACAGCGAGTGCAGGGGAGAGATCGGTCACAATTGTCTCTACACAGTCAAAGCGGGCCGTGACCAGCGGCCGCAACCTCTCCAAATGCTCCAGCGCTGCCACATGGGTAAACGCGATCTTGATGCGCGCTCCTTCTCCAACATGCTGCTGCATCAACTCGACCATCCGATGATAGGCCTTGCGCCGGCTGCGGGCCGTGCCCAGTGCCACGATGATCCCATCCTGCATCCCAATCAGTGGCTTGATGTTGAGGAGCGAGGCAACCAGGTGCTTGGCCTTGCCAATGCGACCGCCCAGGTAGAGATAGCGCAGCGTGTCGGCCGTCTGGATCATCATGCCCTTCTGGGCCACCTCGCGGGCTCGATGGATGACTTCATCGAAGCTAAGGCCCGCCAGTGCGGTCCGGGCTGACTCGACGGCGGCCCATCCCTGCACCATCCCCACTTGCAGCGTGTCCACCACTTCTACCTGAACCTCGGGAGCCTGTCCTCTGAACATATCCACGGCGGCCAGACACGACTGGTAAGCGCCGCTCCCTTTTGAGGTCATGGCGAGTACGACGATCTCCTTCATCCGTTCTGCGAGATGCCTCAGACCCATCAGGTAGTCACCGGGGCTGGGATTAGAGGTCGTGGGCAACCTGCTCGCCCCTTTCAACCACTCCGCGAACTCCCCTGGTTTGACATCCATCATGTCGCGCAGCGTCTCCAGCCCGCGATGGATGTAATACGGCACAATCTCTATGCCCAACCTTCCAGCCAACTCCCCGGGGATACTGGCCGTTGTATCTGTGAGAATACCAACCATTTAGAAATCTGTCCTTTCTCCAATCTCTACTCTCTAATCTCCACCCTCTAAAGTGCTCCCATTATAAACCAATCATCGTGCAACGTCAATAGGTCAACGGTAACTACTCAGGCTGATGGGCGAAGGTCTCCCGACCGAGCCCTTTACGCCTCGGTCAGAGACCTTCGGCGAACGAGGACGAAACGTCAAACCTGCGGGAGGGTGGGTAGTTACGGTCAACGAAGCAAATGGTGTAGCAGTTGAACGTACTGGAGATGCCAGGGCTGGCCGTTGAAAGTGGGATACATCCACAACACACCCCAGAGGTGCATCAGCACGCTGACGATGATGAGTGCCTTGCCCCACCAGCGCAACTTGCCTCCTGTCCCCAGCGCCACCAGCAGCACCCCTAGCGGCATCCAATCCAGCGCGAAGCGATAGCCGAACTGGTAGGAGCCGGTGTTGAAGTAAAGCAGCGAAGGTAACTGCACGAGCGCGATGGAAAACCACAGCCCCAGGCGCAGACCCCTCTCCCATACTCCCCCCCCCAAGGTTGGGGGAGGGCTGGGGTGGAAGCTGGAGGAGAGGGCCCGGGGAAGGGAAAGGGTTGGCAGTGCCAGCAACAGCACCGGGCAGGTGAGCAGTAATCCCATCCCCCACGGGTCGGGCTCAATACGGAGAGGAGCCAGCGAAATGAGCGGGGGCCGCACGAGCAACGTGTACAGGTTTTCCGGCAGGAAGTGGAGGCCAAATTGCCCCCAGGTCATCTGGCGCTCTAACAGCGAGCCGGGGCTGTTCATCCAGCGGTAACCGAACTCCAGGGGGCTGCCAAAGCGCGCCCAGTTGTAGGCAGCCTGTCCCAGCAGCGCCGGTGCCACCCCCAGAGCAAGCAAGAGCAGAAAGCGCGCAGCTTCCCGAAAGCTCCGAACCTTCCGGATGCCTGGCACCAGGCTAAAGGGGAAAGCCAACAGCACGGGAGCGCGGGTCAGGAAGCCCAGTCCCAGCCACAGCCCTGCCAGCAAGGGCCGGTTCCCTCCCAGCACCTCCAGCGCGTAGAGGCACAGGCAGGTGACGGCCGCCACGTGGGCTATGTACCAGACAGACCCCAACACTGCACAATACCACAGCGGCGTCCCCAACCCCAGCAGCAGGCATAGCCAAACCCCAAAACCTAAATCCCGAAACCTAAAGCGAGCTAGCACGACGTAGAAAAGCGAAACGTTGAGGGCACCCAGGGCGACGCTGAAGGCGATGTCAGAGACAGCCAGCCCACGGACCGCCACCAGCGGCAGCATGAGCAGCGCAGGGAGCGGCGGGAATGAGACGTACCAATGACCTCCGAATGGCGTCAGGTCGTAGGATGGATCCGGGACATGAAGCAAGTCAAGGTGGCCATGGAGGAATGATTCCGCCAGGTAGACGAAGTGCGGGGCCAGCGAGTGGCGGTTCAGCGAGACGCCAGCAGTGAGGCCGTAGATGGCAAGGAAGACGACGAACAAACGCAGAGGAACGGAGCGCCCTGGGCGACGAAGCAATGCCGTCATTAGCCTCATCCGTAAAGATACACTAGGGAGTTGGAGGACTGAGCGTCGTAATCGCCAGCGCGATGAGTGCCGCGGCGATGACGAGGGCGACGATAGCGATGGTCACACCGACGATGACGCGCTGCTGCCGGTCACGTTCGGCCCGCGCCCGCGCCAGGTCCTCTCGGCGGCGTGCCTCAGTAGCCCACATCTCTGCCAGCCGGGCTTGTGACGCCACTTCCTCCTGGAGCTTGATCGCTGGCGCTTCCTCACGCACCTGGCGCAGCCAGTCGGCCCGCTCCCCCGTCACACGGGCAAACAGCGACTCCAGTATCTCCAGTTCCTGCCCGCACACCAGGCATTTGCGTGCGATGGACGGATTTGGAGCGCCGCAAGCCGGACACTCACGCACCAGGTCAGCGCCACAGGAGGGGCAATGGCGGGCATCCGGCTCGTGAGGCGCTCCGCAGACAGGGCACGCCCGATCAAGCGGGACGTAGGCGGTGTGGCAGTAGTCACAGACGAGTCTGCCATCGGGACTGGGGGTGAAGGAGGAACTGCCGCAGCCCGGACATTCCAGTCGCGCAGAGTGTAAATCATCTTCCATCTCACTCACCTCACCGAGGATGAAGCATGGGCCAGGCCGTCTGCACTATCTGATAACCCAGAAGAGCCAGCCAACCTGCGGCGGGGCCACAAAATGTGGTAGTAGAAACCGTTCATGCACAGGTGCTCCACCGGCTGGTAATTCTGCCCAATGGCGTCCAGCACTGGTTGGGGATAGAACTGGGCGCGGAAGATGACCACGCCAAACTCCTGCCGGCTGATGCGCTCAATGATCTCCGTTGTGTCCAGCAGACCGTTGTGGTAGAGATTGAGGAGTTGGGTCGGGTTGGTCACCACTGGCTCGCCGGTAAGCAGACTGAACATAGCCTCCTCACTGAACGCAGGGCCATCGGCGGTGCGGACGTAATTGAGGATCTCTTCGCCCGCTGTGTAATCATCGGCCGTAAGCAGGTGGCCCAGTTGCGTGTAGCCCATCGCGTCATGGTACTGGAATGTGACGCAATCACCCTCGATCAGCGCGTCAGCCACGCCGAGTGCGCGAGCCAGTGAGCCGAAGACTGGGCCGGAGGTGGGCATATGAAGCATACGCGGGGCCTGCAGCAGGTAGAGCAAAGGGATGAGGACTGCCAGAAGCGTGCGAGTTGCGGATTGCGAATTGCGAATTGCAAGCTGCGATCTGCAATCTACATTCCGTAGGCGGCCCAACGCCAGACCGGAGGTGAGGCAGGCAGCGGCGACGGCAGTGGTGAAGTAGCCAAATCCCGCGCCCCATTTGCCGCTCAGCGCACCAGCCCCTAGCGAGAAGAAAAACCACAACGAATAGGCCGAAAGCCGATCCCAGAACAATTCGTAGGTCAGGTACCCCGCTGCCAGCAGGATAAAGACAGTATGCAGGCGGAACCATTGCCCAAAGAGGAAAACCGTCTGGCGATAGTCAAACTCGTTGACGTTGGCCTGAATGATATTGATCCACCATTGGCCCTCGGTCACGACGTTCAGCAGCCAAAAGATAGCACCGGCGACAGCGGCCAACAGCACACCCGCGGCGATGGCCTTCTTGACATCGCGCAGGAAGACGTAGGAGAGAAGCGCGGCGACGGTGAACACGGCCATCTGCTTCGTGTACCCGGCGCAGAGAAGCATCAGCAGACCCAGGATGAGGTTGCGCCTGCCGTGCCGGGGGTGCTCAAACTCGGCGATGAAAGCAACAGCCAACGTCTCGAACATCACCATCGTCATATGCATCCGGCACAGCGGCCCCACCTGATAGACGTAGTTAGAAGCGAGAAAGGCCAGTCCAGAGATGAGAGGAATGAACCAGCCGCCAACTTTGCGCTGCACGATGGCGAAGATGACTCCCCCGGTGATGAGCGTAGCGGTAAAGGAGACCAGCCTTCCGGCAAGTACTTGCGGCCCAAGGACCGGAAGCAGCGGGACGATGAGCATGTGGAAGAGCGGCGGGTAGTTGGAGGCATAGAACGGATAGGCGGCACTGTCCCGATAGGGCCACTCCCCTCGGCTGTACAAGATGGCGTCATACAGTTCGAAGCCCTCACCTTGATCGTAGTCGAAGGGCCAGCGGAAGAGGTCCACCGCGTAGACAACGTATACGATCAGGTAGCCAACATAGACCAGGACGGCGAGGAGAGTCAGAACGATACCGAGGTCCCTGAAAATACGCGACAAGGTTGGGGTCATAGCGACTTTGTTTGGTTGAATGGTTGTGAAGAATCCGCTGTTCAGGCCGGGCGGTCGCCCAGGCGAAACAAGACGCAGCCCACGGCAATGGCTGCGCTTCCGAGACCGATCCCTATTCGCTGCAACGGGCCAAATCCACCCCACTTGCCAGCACCGATGAAGTCCACTATCGTAACGCCGAGGGCGACGAGCACGCCGAGGGCAATGACGATGACGCCGAGTTGTCGCTTGGTGACCATGGCGCGCACATTATAGCACAGTGATGGGAGGGTGCAACCCTCTGACATGGGTGTGCGTATTGGGAAATAGAAAATAGGGGGCAAGATGCAAGATGGAGGTGGAATTGTAATGCACGAACGAGACCCCTTTGTGGCATTGTCGTTAGAGGTCGTAGGCGGGTTCTTCGGGTTCCTGGGTATCGGCTGGATCTATGCTAGCCGGCCAGCGATGGGTATCCTGCTGCTGATCGGTTACTGGCTACTGAATTGGATCATCGGTCTGACACTGACCATCGGCACTCTGGGTGCCTGATGTTGCATCTGGCCAGCACAGAATCTGGTCTTCGGCGCGCTCTCGGGCTACCTGGCCTACCGCTGGTTGGAGCAGCCCTCGTAACCCTAGTGCGGTTCATTCTCCTCATGCGACACGACTTTTTCGGCTGACACAGCACAGCGAAAGCCAACGTTGTTGAAAAACAGAAAGTCCCCATCAAGGCGGGCAGTGCAACGTGCTCGGTCCAGGTCGTTCCGCCACGAGCCACCACGCAGGACGCGCCAGCCATCAGCCTCCTGGCTCTCCCGTCCGTCATTGGTGTCGTAGGGATAGGGGCGGAACAGGCTGATAGTCCATTCCCACACATTGCCCACCATATCCCCAACTCCATCTGGACTGTCGCCGTCTGGAGAGTATTGACCTACGGGGGTGGTGCTCCTGGCGTTACTTTCTCTGGTGTTGCAGCGGCCCTCGACGAACTCGTCTCCCCATGGCCAGCGACGCCCATCGGTGGAACGTGCGGCCCGTTCCCATTCCGCCTCCGTGGGCAACCGCTTGCCAGCCCAGGCAGCGTATGCCCGCGCGTCTTCCCAACTGACAAGCACCACCGGATGTTTCTCCTTGCCCTCCGGCGGCGTTCGCTTCTCTGGATCCCAATTGTAGTCGTATGGCTCGGCCCATTCCACGCTGTAGCAGGGCACCGAATGTCCAGTGGCATCCACGAAGCGATTGTACTCCTCATTGGTCACGGGGTAGCGGTCCAAGTAGAAGGCATCCACATAGACTGTGTGGGCAGGGCTCTCATTGTCCCGGCCCTCGTCGCTCCCCATCAGAAAGTTCCCAGCCGGGATATAGACCATCTCCTTGCCATCCTTCTCCCAGGTGATAATTTTGGTTAACACTTCGTCTTTTATTTCCTCGTTCTTTTTGGGCATCGTTAACCTCGCTTTAGGGTCCCGCACAGCGTTTCTCGGATGGGTGTGTTTCATTTCCAAAAAGTCGCTGGGGCCGGTCTCCGACAGTGTCCCCTGGCTCGGTCAGAGACCGGCCAGAGCATTTTTCGGATAGGCTCTTAGCTGGAGCATCCGTTGTCAGGCTGAAGTTCTATATCATAAGCCAGGACGCACCCTCCCAGCCAGAGGTGATCGCCCGGGCTCAGCAGGCGAATCCCGCCGAGCCTGATGCGCACGCCGTTGATTTTGGTGCCGCTAGCGCTGCCCAAGTCCTCCACGTAGTGGCTGCCGCTGCGGGCGATGATCTTGACGTGACGGCGAGCAATGACCTGGGCAGCGTCTCCCACTTTACTCAAGTCAATATCAGGGATGAAGCCTACCATGCGATCGCTCCGACCGATGACCATTTCGCCCCATGCGGGCAGGGGAAACTGGTGGCCGGTGAACGCAACCCACAGGTAAGCCTGGGGCGGCGCGGCATAGGGCGAGATTTGCATCTCTGGAATGGGGATATAGACGAATTCACAGTATCCCAGAGCGACCCGGTCGCCTGGCCGTAGATATACCTTCTGGCCGATGGCAAGCTTTTTCCCGTTGACCCTGGTGCCGTTGGTACTGCCCAGGTCCTCAATTTCGTGCCGGCCGTCGCAACCGACAATGCGGGCGTGGCGGCGGGAGATGACGCGGTTTTCCCTGTCATCATAGCTCAAGTCCACGTCAGGGGCCACATTGGTCATCGGGTCGAAGCGGCCCAACACAATCTCGCCGCGTGTCGGCAAGGCGATTCGGTGTTGGCCGTTCTGCGGAGCAAGGCAGTAGCGGGGGGGAGCTGTTTCTTCTCTTTCCTCCTCGGTCCCCCCCATCCGGGCAGGAGCCGGTTTTCTGGTCGGTTCGCGGGCGACCACGGGCATTGCCGGGGAGGGAGGTGGGACAACTTCTTCGATCGCCTCAGCAGATCTGGCTTCACCCTGTAAGCGTCGTCTCAAGAGAGTCGGACGGGGCGCCTTCGCGTCCTGCATTGCCTGAAGGAGAAGCTGACAGTTCATCTGTAGCCTCCCCCACATCTCTTTGGTGTCCGTCCCCGCCTCGAAGGCACGACGCATCATCAGCTTGACGCTGGGGGACTGATTGCACTCCTGGATGCAACGTTCACGTATCGCTTTAGGGCAGTCTCGGCAGTGGAACTTCAAAGGCTGCCTCCCCAGTCTGGAACGTCAGCGAGCGGGGGGGAAGCGTTCGCCCCGCTCCTCCAGGATAAGAGCCCATTCGAAAACCAGTGGGCCGGCCTCTCACACCGAGAGTTCACGACAAAGCCTGTTTTCGGCAGTGCTAGAACCGCCTCTGGGAGGAGAGGTTCTGAGTCAGTCACTGTCCCCCAGGGAAAAGCCATGTCTATAGCCCGCATATCTGATCATCATTATACCATAAAACGGCAGGTTGTGCGACAGCTCTCGAGCGAGCGCTACGCACCGATGGACAGGATGAGGAAAAGGCCACGATAGAGAATTCGTTTTTGAATGTGCAATGTGGTATAATACATCATATTGGCTCCTTGTTGGTTGTGATATAGATGATCACCGTCCACACCAAACTGTTCGCCACCCTCCGTCGCCACTACCCCCACCTGGGGATCGGCGAATCGATGCCGGTGGAACTGCCGGAAGGCGCGACGGTAGGCCAACTGTTAAACCACCTGCGGCTCCCCGCCGATCAGGTGAAGATTGTCTTCGTCAACAGCATTGTGCGGAGAGAGGAATACGCGCTCAACGACGGGGACGAGGTGGGCGTCTTCCCGCCGGTGGGCGGGGGGTAGCACCGTACCTGCCAGTACCTGGCGCGTGACATTCACCGCCGCTGACGACGGCCCGCTGCTGGAGGGCGTCCTGCACCTGCCTGCCGACCCTGGCCCCTTCCCTGCCACCGTCGTCTGCCACCCCCACCCGCTGGCAGGCGGCACGACGGACAACAACGTCGTCCTTCAACGCTGTGCCGCCTTTCAGGGCCAACGCTGCACCAAGAGCCGGATGACGGGCCAGGCCGATGAGCGCCCAGGTGAGAACGGGGCTGCTATTGTAGCTCCTGGGCCAGGGCGGAGTGCATCGCCCGGCGCAGTTTCGCGGGGTCAACGCTCTCTGGGTCAATTCCGGCCGGCGGTGCGGGAGGCTCACTGGGTGCTGGAGCAGGAGGGGTTGGCGCGGCCGGTGGTTTGATGCTGATGGTGATGGCGAAGTTCAGTTCGATCTCGCCTTTGAACAACGGGTGCTGAGGCTTGTGCTGAGGGACCTGCCCCCGGCTTCTGGAGTTGACGAAGTGACCGTGTAAGGTATACTTGGGGCAGGAACAACCCCGGAGGAGCGGATGATGCGTCAGAATCTGGAACGAATTCCGAAGGTGCTGGAAATCTACCTGCAGATTTCCCAGTACCCGATCCTGGGCCGCCGTATTCGGGAGCGGATGCGCCAGGAACTCTTCGCCCGTGGCGTCATCACCCCGGAACAATTCGAGCAGGAGGTGAAAGAGAAGGCCATCCTCTCCCAGCGGCGGGAAGGGCTTTTGGATCCCTTCGGCCAGGAGCCAGCGGAGGTGTGGCAGGAGCGATGGACGCAGATTCAGGATCACTTGACCGACTTCTACTTCGCCTATAATCTGCCGCCCGCGCTCTTCGAAGAGATTATGCACACTGTTCTGGCCGAGCGAGCGCTCGATCAGGAAGCTGCCCTGCCCTTCAACCCGGAGCTGGCTCCTCAGTCCATCCTGCTTGCCCAGGCGAAGGAATACACGGCCCTTCCCCATCAGCAACGCAGGCAGGTCCGTCACCACCTGGCAGAGATCACTGTCGTGTTGATCAAAGGGATGATTAGCGACCAGATGGATTTCGTGGGGTTGGCCAAGGAGTTCCTCGATGCTGCGGATTTTGAGATGATTAACGAGCGCCGCATCGGCGAGGGCAAGATCGGTGGCAAAGCAGCAGGGATGATGCTGGCCTGGAAGATTCTCCAACAGGAGGACCCAGCCGACGAGATAGATCTGCGCGGGTGCGTCGTCATCCCCGATTCCTATTTCATAGGTGCCGACGTTTTCTATGCCTTTCATGCCATCAACGGGCTGGAGGAGTTCATCAACCAGAAGTACAAGACGCAGGAGGAGATTGAGGCCGATTATCCTCGTATCCAGGAAATCTACGCCGGTGGGCGATTTCCCGAAGATGTGAAGAGCATGCTGCGGACGTTGCTGGCCGAGGTAGGGAATACTCCACTCATTGTGCGCTCCTCCAGCCTTCTGGAGGATAACTTCGGGTTCTCCTTCGCCGGCAAATACGATAGTTTCTTCTGCCCCAACCAGGGTACTCCGGAGGAGGACCTGGCTGCGCTGACCAACTCCATCGCCCGGGTGTACGCCAGTGTCCTGAACCCGGATGCGCTGCTGTACCGTCAACAGATGGGGCTCGTGGATTACGACGAACGTATGGCGATCCTGATCCAGAAAGTGCAAGGCCAGCGTTACCACGACTTATTCTTCCCCACGCTGGCCGGCGTGGGGTTCAGCCACAATCCGTTTCGTTGGAACCGCAAGATCCGTGCCCAGGACGGCCTGCTGCGGATGGTGTGGGGGTTGGGCACTCGCGCCGTGGACCGGGTAGGCAACGACTACCCGCGTATGGTACCGCTCAGCCACCCGCAATTGAGGCCAGAGGCGGGAGCCCCCCAGATCCGCAAGTATTCTCAGCGGTTTGTGGACCTGATTGACCTGCGAGCCAACGAGTTCAGAACGCTGCCCGTGGCCGACGTATTGCAGCCGGACTATCCTGGCATCCAGTTCCTGGCCTCAGTGGACAAATGGGACTACCTGCAGCCCATCTACGCGCCAGGGGCTCTGGATCAGGCCCCTCTGGTTCTGACCTTCAGTGAACTTCTGAAGTGCCAGGAATTCGTGGTGTTGACGCGAAGCGTGTTGAAGAAACTGGAGCGGCACTACGGCCGCCCGGTGGACGTCGAGTTCACGGTGGAGGTCACCCCGGAGCGCCCACCCCACTTTATCCTGCATCTGCTCCAATGCCGCCCCCTGAGCAGCCAGGAGTGGGGCGAGAGCCTGCGCATCCCCAGCGACGTGCCGTCGGAGGACGTGATTTTCCTGGCGCGACGGTTGGTGCCTCACGGTCGCGTCAGTCGCATCCGTTACCTCGTCTACGTTGACCCGGCACGATACAGTCGCGCGCCCAACTATGAGACCCGGTTCGAATTGGCGCGGGTGATCGGCCGGCTCAACAAGCAGTTGGAGGGTGAGTGCTTCGTCTTGATGGGGCCAGGGCGCTGGGGTACCTCGAACGTCGAACTGGGACTGAAGGTCACCTACGCCGACATTTACAACACCCGCGCTCTGATCGAGGTCGCCCAGTCGCGGGCCGACGACACGCTGGAGGTCTCCTACGGCACGCACTTCTTCCAGGACCTGGTGGAGGCACGCATCTACCCCTTGCCGCTGTACCCCAACGCACCCGACACGGTCTTCAATCGCGCCTTCTTCGACAAAGCGGTCAATGTGCTGGGAGAGTTGCTCCCGGCCGATGTGCAGTACGCTCCCTTCGTCAAGGTGATAGACGTGCCGGCAGTGACAGGGGGGCGCTATCTGGAACTGGTGATGGATAGCGAACGGGACGAGGCGCTGGCGTATCTCAAACGCTATCCCGCTGGTGGGGAGTAAGAACCGCACTTCTTGCCTCCCGAACGGGGTGCGGTGCGCTGTCGTCGAGACAGACCACACCCCGCTTGCTGTCTGGTACGCGAATCTTATGCCCCGGTCACTGCCTCAGCCCGGCGGCGAAATTCGTCCAGGTATACGATGGTTCCATTCACCCGGGCCTCTTCGGCGGCGAAGGCCATCAGGTGGCTCTCCAGCGACTCGCGGGCAGTGGTCAGCGCGGTGGACGGGTCGTGTACGGCGCGGACAAAGGCAGCCATCACGCCCGCGTCGCCGCCGCCGTGGCCGCTGGTGCCCCCTTTAGGACTCCTGGGGATTCTCCTCTCTACGCGACCGGTCAGGTGATCGTGAATCTCGATAGAGTCGTTCAGGCCGTAGGCAAACTTGCCGCGCAGGCTGGCCCGCGTGCCGTCATAGCGCGTGGTGCGCGCCTCCTCCTGGGAATGGCCGTGCATCACCAGCACCACCGAAGCGCCGCTTTCGAATTCCATGTTGACGATTTGGTGATCCACCACGTCGTTGTCGCAGCGGTAGACGCAGCGGCCATACGGTCCCGTTTCCAGCGCCCGCCGCCGGGCCTCGGGGCTGGCATCCTCGGAGATGACGGAGATGGGCCAGTCCCGATAGTCAAGAGCCACGTCCAGAGCGGGTGTCAGGCGGCGGACTGCGCTCACGAGCGCGGGATGGTCGAGGGCAAGCGTGGCCCCCAGCCGTTCAAATGCGCTGGATGAACGACGGGCGATGTGCATCAGCGGAATCAGTTCCAGGTACAGGCGCGGCGCGTACCAGGGACATTCATCGGCGACCGGGCAGCCTTCGGTGCAGCGCTCCGGGGCCCCAGGCGGCGCATTCTCGGCGCGAAAGTGGATCAGCGAGCCGAAAGAGTTGAGCCGCACGCACGGCCCCAGGTTCCAGTACAGGATGTCAAGGTCGTGGCAGCACTTGGCCAGGATCATTGGGCTTTCGATCCTGCTGTCGCGCCAGTTGCCACGCACGAAGGAATGACCCATGTGCCAGTAGGCCACGTTCTCGCGGTGCTCGACGGTGACGATGTCGCCCAGGCGGCCCGAGGCGACGATGTCGTGGAGGGTGGAGAAGAAGGCGGTGTAGCGCAAGACGTGGCAAATTTGCAACAGTCGTCCGGTGCGTTCGGCGGTCTGCACCAGCCGCACGCAGTCAGCGAGGGTGGTGGCCATGGGTTTCTCCAGCAAGACGTCGTAGCCGGCCTCCAGCGCGGCGACGGTGGGGGCGACGTGCCTGCGGTCCAGCGTGCAAACGAGTGCGACGTCGGCGATCTGCCCCCGGCCCAGGAGATCCTCCCAGGTGCGGAACTGGCGCTCCGGGGGGATGGCGTGGGTCTGGGCGAAGCGGGCACGGCGGGCGTCGCGTGGCTCGGCGACGGCGATGAAGCGGATTTCGTCGGGGTGCGCCAGGGCGTAGGGGCCGTAGGCGGCGTAGCCCCGGTCGCCAGCGCCGATCAGGACGGCGGTGAGGGGTTGGGACATAGGGCTCCTTTCGGGTGGCAATCTGTCATTCAGCCTGAGGGTGGGGCGGAAGGGGGCAGCCATCGAGAGCACCCTGGACCTGTACTGGTGGGGCGGGAGCCAGTGGGAGCTGGAGTCCAGCAGCGTGAACGCGACGGAGGGCTGCCTCACCGCCACCCCTGACCACATGACCCTCTTCGCCATGCTTGGGGAGACGAAGCGGGTGCACCTGCCGTTAGTGACAAGAAATTTCCCGTAGCAGTGTTGCCGACCTTCTGAAAGCAGGCACCCTCCTCCGGTGCAGCCTGCGCCGGGGGAGGGTACTCCTTACAGGTAAACGGCCACGCCCGTCGCCAGGGCCAGGCCGGCCACGATGACCAGGCCGTAGCGCATCGCGGCCCGAAGCACCGGCCCCTCCTCACCCCCTAACCCTACCGTGCTGCATCCTACGATAATCTTGGCTGGGGCAAACAGCGAGCCGACTGCTCCGCCTGCTGTCTGTGCGGCCAGGATAATAAGCGGGCTCACGCCGACCAGCGTCGCCACGTGCTGCTGCAGACCGCCGAAGACAACGTTGGAGTTGGTGTTGGAGCCGGTCATAAAGGCCCCTAGTGCGCCGATGAAGGGGGCGATCAGCGGGAAAGCCGGTCCGGCCACTCGCGCCACCCCGTCGGCCAGCAAGTACGTCATCCCTGCATGTTCCATCGTCACCGCTATCCCCACCATAGCCGCTATCCCTAAGCTGGAGCGCGTCGCCCGCTGGGCGACGGATTGCACGATGCGGTGCACTGTCCCGGGCGCGTAGCGGCCCTGCCTGCGGAACAGCGTATAGGTGACCAGGGAGGCGTAGATCAGCAGTGCGCCGGCGTGGCCGAAGACGTTGATGGTGCGGCCCCCCCCGGCCGGCGTGATCCAGCCACGGGCGGTGGTCAGTTCGGGGAACTGCACGCGGATGACCACCTGGCCCAGGAACTCGTGCACGGGCGGGGGCAACTGGGCCGCCAGCACGATGGCGACCAGGAGGGCGTATGGGACCAGCGCCCAGCCGAGGGGCATATCCCCCGTTGTTGGGCGAGGTCTCCCGACCGAGCCTCTGGCGCGCCCCATGGCCCAGGCCACCCCGACTGCCAGCCCGGCCAGCCCTGCCATCATCCCGCCGATGGCCCACAGTCCGTGGGTGACGACAAGGAACTGGCTCCCGGCCATGACCGATCCGATGAGGAGCAGCGGGGCCAGGCCTGCCCGCAACGTGCGTTTCCCTCCCGCTGCCCACAGTGTTCCCGCCCCGCAGCCCAGGCATGAAAGCCCCAGCATCACCGCTGACCAGGGAGCCAATTCCTCCCCGCTGCGCCCTGTAGCTCCGATGAGGGCATAGAAGGAAGAGCCGAGTGAGCCGAAGGTGACGGCCCAGACGTGGCCCACCGAGGCAATGACGGCGGCGGCCACAGGTGGAAAACCTAGCCCGACCAGCATAGGCGCGACGATCGCCACCGGCACGCCGAAGCCGCTAACGCCCTGCAGAAAAGCACCAAAGACCCATCCCAGGAGCAGCGCCTGCAGTCCTCGGTCAGGTGTGAGGCGAGGGAGCTCCGCGCCGATAGCCTTCAACGCGCCGGCCTCGTCGGTGACGCGGTAGAATAGAAGCGCGGCCCAGATGATATAGAGTACGAAGAGGGCCAGCAAGAACCCCTTCAGTTGGGCATAGGCCAGCACCTGCCACCCCGCGCCGAAGCGGAGCGCTGCCACCAGCAACGCCACGATCCATCCGGCCGCCCCGGCCTTAGCCCCGCCCCAACGGAAGCGGAGCATCAGGACGAGGATGGTCAGGATGGGAAGGGAGGCCAGGAGCCAGTCGAGGAGATTGGGGGTTGGAGATTGGAGATTAGAGATTGCGGATTGCAGATTGACATCTCCCGCTTATGTGCTCGTGAGACCGCGATCGGGCAGCCTCCGCAGAGGGATCACCCGCACGGGATCCGGCTCAGTCACTTCTATCCGTTGTCCTCCTTCAAATAGCGGTCAAACCAGCGCAGTACGTGGTGCAGCCTTTCAACGCGCCGGTCCGTGCGTCCTCCGCGCGACAGGCCATGTGGCTCTTCCGGGAAACGGACCATCTCGGTATCCACCCCTAACTTCTTTAACGCCACGAAGATTTGCTCATCTTGTTCGATGGCACACCGCAAATCTTGTTCGCTGTGGATGACGAGGGTGGGCGTTTTGGCATTGCCGATGTTTTTCATAGGGGATTGACGCCAATAGTTTTCAAGACTCTCCCACGGGGGCTCGTTTCCAAACTCCTCTTGAAAGGCCCAGTTGAAATCACTGGAACCGTACATGCTAATCAGGTTGCTGACGCTCCGTTGCGTGACCGCCGCCTTGAACCGGTCTGTGTGTCCGATGATCCAGTTGGTCATGTAACCGCCGTAGCTGCCGCCGGTGACGCCCATTCTTTCGGTATCAATGTACGGCTTTTGCTGGACGAAGCCAACCCAGGCCATCAAATCGTCGTAGTCCACTGTGCCCCAGTTGTTCAGGATGGCTTTGGAGTGTTCTTCGCCGTACCCCTGCCCACCGCGTGGATTGCAGAAATAGACGACATAGCCCTGCGCGGCCAAATAGTAGAACTCGTGCATAAAGAAGTTGCCATACTGCACCCGGGGGCCGCCGTGAATTTCCAGAATCGAGGGATATTTTTTCGATTCGTCAAAGCCGGGCGGTTTAAGAATCCAACCCTGTAAGTCGTTGTCGGCAGTGCCTTTGAACCAAACTTCTTCTATTGCCCCAAGGTCCCGAGCCCGCAGCAGGTTCTCGTTGACGTGCGTCAACTTGCGTGAGCGTCCAGTGGCCAGGTCTTGCACCCAGACCTGTCCCAGACTGGTCATATCGGCGTGAAAATAGGCGAGCTTCGACTGCTCTTTGTCGAAACCAAACGACCCCACAACCCCCTTGTCCCCGATCACCGTTTGCAGAGCTTGCAGATTGCGCTCACCACCATCCAGCGCCACCGATCTGAGAATGGTGTTACCGTGGTGCGACACTTGAAAATAGAGCCTGCTCCCGTCTTTCGACCAGGTGGGTGGCGTCGTCGGCGGGTTGCCCGGAAGGTCGTTAATCGTCCAACTCGACGCGTTAAAATCAAACCTCTCCGTCAAGTTCTCCGCCTCTCCACTGCCGTCTGCCGGGACAACCCACAGGCAGATGTTTCTCCACCCCTGCCCTCGTCCCTCTTGCCCAAGATAGGCCAGCCATTTTCCATCCGGCGAAAAGGTGGGGTTTCCCTTCGGTCCCACAGGCGTCTCGATCTTGCGGAGAGCTCCACCCTCTGCCGGAATGACAAACAAATCTATGGCGTCCGGATCGAGATCGGGGTCGTCACTATGGTTGGAACAGAAGACAATTTCCTTCCCGTCCGGCGACCAGTGCGGCTCCAACTCGTCATAAACGTCGCTCTCGGTCAACTGCTTGGCTCGGCCCGTGCGTGCATCAATTGTCCAGATGTGCCAGCGTTCTTTGGGCAGGAACCCGCTTCCATCCAATTTGTAAAAGACGCGCGTGATGTGACGCGAAACGATGCCCATACTTTTCTTTCGCTCGTCTTCTTCCCGCTCGATGGCCTCTTTGTCTTTTTTGCGGAACTGGCAGACGAGCTGCTTGCCATCAGGTGACCATTCAAACACGCCGATTTCGCCTTTCAGGTTGGTGAGCGGTCGTGCTTCCCCGCCATGAAAGGGGATAGTGTAAATTTGCGGCTGCTTTTCATTTTCGTTGCCTCGATTGGAGATAAAGGCGATCTCGCTGCCGTCGCGCGACCATTTGGGCTGGCTATCCACTTGATCGCCATAGGTAAACTGCCGGGCGCGCCCCCTGCCAGTGGGGACAACCCACAAGTTGGAATATTTCTTCTCGGTCTTTTTGTCCACTCTCTGGACGCAAAAGACAACGTGTCGGCCGTCCGGCGAAATCTGGCAGTCGGTGATCAGTTGAAAACGATACAGATCCTCTGCTGTGATGAGACGTTTTTTTCGTGTTGGCATGACTCCTCCCTATTATGTTCTGTAGCCATCGTCATTGCCCTTCCTGGCGAGGCACGACCCTGACGATCACCGGGTCGCTCCTGGTCACGTTGCCCGCCTCGTCCACGGCGATGACGTGGAAGGTGTGCCTTCCTAACTCCTTGATCGTCCAATTGGTGTTGAAGGGAGCGACGGTGCGCACAGCGAAGGGCTCCGGTGCGTCATCCACGTAGAACTCGACCCGTGCGATGGAGTAGTCCTGTACCTCGGCGTTGACGTTGACCCATTCGTCGTACCCCAGTTCGTACACGGCCTCGTTCTCCGGGTAGGTCAGGTCGAGCGTGGGGGAGATGTTATCCACCGTCACCTGGATAGTCGCCTCGCGCAGCGCCATCGAGTGGTCCACGACGCTGAGGCGCAGGCTGTAGAGGCCGTCCAGCCCGCTGACGTCCCAAAACTCCAGTACACTGTGGTCCACCTGGTTGCCATGGTCGGTTCCGATCTGGATCCACTCGCTGGGGTTCAGTCCCTCGCCGAACACCACGCGGTAGAAGTTGAAGTCGCCGCCTTTGGCGTTGCCGGTGATGGGGACAGTGCTCCGAATATATGAGTAGGGAGCGGGACCGATGATGGTGACGTCGGCATCACTGCGCGAGGGACCGTAGATGGTGTCGTACTCGGTGGGTGGTGTGGCCGGTCGCTGATCCTCCGGCAGGCTGGCGATCCAATCGGCTGCCTCGGGCGGGTAGACCTCGTAGACACGCTCTTCGCACAGTTCCGGTGGCGTGTGGACGGTGCACAGCCGGCCGGTCTCGCGGTTGACGCGGAAGACCTGGTGGATGTGGCAGTGCTCGGTCGGTTCAGTGCCGGGGATGAAGAGTTCGTTGACGGTGGGGCAGTGCTCGGTAGGCAGCTTGCCGGAGACAGCACAGACTGCCCGCTCGACCAATCCGTCCGGCCGCGCGAAGGGGGTGCTCTCCTCGTCTTGCAACGCGTACTCCATCACCGCGTGCCATACAGGCGCGGCACCTCGCAGGCCAGGCAGGTTCTTCATCTCGCTGTTGTCGGAGTTGCCTACCCACACGCCGGCAGCCAACTGCGGCGTGTAGCCGATGGTCCAGGCGTCACGGAAATCGTTGGTGGTGCCGGTCTTGGCGGCGGCAGGCCGGTCGTTGGAGAGTTCCAGCGCGTTGGGATAGCCCATTGCCTTCCAGCGAGCCCGCCGGTCGGAGAGGATGCTGTTCATCAGGTAGGCCAGTTGGGGCAAGAGGATGTCACGACTCTCGGGCTGCTCGTACTCGTAGAGTACGTTGCCGTCGCTGTCCTCCACACGCAGAATGGCGACCGGGTCGAGTTCCCGGTGGCCGGTGCGCAGCCGGCCTTCGGGCACGGGTGTGCCATACATCCGGCCGCCGTTGGCGAAGACGCTAAAGGCGTAGACCATGTCGAGCAGGCGTACCTCGCCGCCGCCCAGCGTCAGGCTGAGGCCGTAGTAATCCAGCCCCCGGTCAAGGGTGTTGATGCCCATGCGGTGAGCGGTGCGAATCACGTTGTCCACGCCGGCCAGTTGCAGCGCGGCAACGGCGGGGATGTTGTAGGAACAAGCCAGCGCCAGCCGCAGCCGTTGCGGGCCGTGGTACTTGCGATCGTAGTCCTCCGGCACATAAGGGTAACCGGTGGGCTGCTGGAAGGCGGTGCGCACGTCGAGGAACATGTGGGCGGCATTGTAGCCCTGTGAGAGCAGCGTTACGTAGGTGAAGGGCTTGAAGGAAGACCCTGGCTGGCGCAGCCCATCTGCAGCGACGTTGAAGTGGCCGTCTATGTCCTCGTCCCAGTAGTCCAGGCTGCCGACCATAGCCAGGATCTCGCCGGTGCCGGGGCGGATGACGACGACGGACGCATTGTTGGCGTTGTGATCGCGCCCGACATCACTAGCGCGGAGCGGCGGCAGGAACTGCGCCGCCTCGCAACCTTCAGCAATCGCCTCCTGGATGACGGTGGCCTCGTCCTCGCCGGAGAGACGGCGAACTTGAGCCCGGGCCACACATTGGGCCTGTTCCTGCAGATCCAAGTCGAGGGTAGTGTAGACCCGCAGCCCGCCACGGTACACAGCCTCAGGGCCGACTTCGGGCATGTCCTCCAGTTGTTTGCGCACGTAGATGGAGAAATGTGGGGCTAAGATGTCGAAGCGCTCGATGAAAACGGCCAGGTCCCAGGGTTCGTACTTGGCGGCGACCGCCTCTTCAGGGGTGATACAGCCCTGGTGCACCATTGCGTCGAGCACGACATGCTGGCGCTTGCGTGCGGCCTCCGGGTCGTCGAAGGGATTCAACCGTGGGAACTGCGGAATGACGGCCAACGTGGCGGACTCAGCCAGCGTCAGGTCACTGACACTCTTGCCAAAGTATACCTGAGATGCTGCTTCGATGCCGTAGGCCAGGTTGCCGTAGAAGTTGGTGTTCAAGTACCACTCCAGGATTTGCTCTTTGCTGTACTTCTGCGTGATGCGATAGGCTAGCAGAATTTCGGTGATTTTGCGCTCATAGTCCTTCCACCCGGGGCCCTCCGCGCCGACGTAACGCCGTCCGGGGTCAATGACGACGTTCTTGATCAACTGCTGGGTGATCGAGGAGCCGCCCTGGACTTGCTGGCCTCGGATGTTAGCCCAGAAGGCACGGGCGATACCGCGCGTGTTGATGCCGGGATTCTCCCAGAAAGTGCGATCCTCATTGGCGACAGTCGCGCAGATGAGGTGTTCTGGAATCTGGCCCAGCGTGACCCAGGTGCGGTCGCCCCCGGTCGGATCAATCACCTCGTAGAGAAGAGTCTGACCGGCGTGGTCGTAGATTTTGGTGGTCTCAAAGTTCTCCTCAGCAGCCTCGATCTGCTCCGGCTCGGGCAGGTCGCGGGTGAAATAGGCGTACACGCCAGCGGCGGCGCTCATCCAACTGACGATAGTCCCCGTGGCCACGAGCAGCACAGCAAGCAGCAGGATGCCGGCGACGCGGAGCAGTTGACTTGAACCGGTTCGCTCCTCGGCACGGCGGCGCCGGTGGTGCTGCAGGGCGACGAATCGAACGATGCGGATTGGTGTCACGATCCAACACCCCCTTTCAATCAGTGTGTGTAAATCGTACCAGAAAGGGGGCAAATTGGCAAGTTGGCAGTTCAGCGGATGGGACAGTGGATTTCTTTGTAAATAGAGGCAGGGCGGCGGGGCAGACTGAGCGCGTTGACTCACGAATAAAGGTTACCGAAATGGATTCGTTGACTCACGAGTAAATGTTACCGAACGGCATTCGTTGACTCACGAGTA
>CAYPOY010000052.1:0-22182 GCA_964412395.1 uncultured Anaerolineales bacterium
GCTGTTACCTGATGCCTGCCCGTGAAAGTTCCCACAGTTTTTAGCCACACTCAAACCAATTTCAGGCACCAAGACCGCCCTGTTCAGCGAAAGACCTGGGCTTCTTATGCCATTTTCCCCTTCACCATCGCACACGCTGTGGCACGCCCCCCGCACCGACGCGATACCAGTACAGCAGGCCATCGCCCCAATTGCGGCCGGCGTCAAACGTGACGTGGCCGAGCAATCCCTCGCGCTCGGTGGCGGATAGCGCTGCCGCTACCCCCTCCCGCGTAGGCGCTCCGTGTGTGGCGATGTCCCGCTCCAGCGCCTCCAACAGCACCCAGGTGGCCTCGTAGCCCGAAAGGGCCAGCGGGCCAGGCGACATGCCGTTGGAGACAGCATGGTAGTCAACCACGAAATCCGCGCTGCCCGAGACGTCCGCTGGGAAGGGCCACGGCGTGACGAAGACCGCACCCTCGGCAGCCTGACCCGCCACCGCGACGAAGTCGGTCGAGGCCAACTCCGGCCCGCCCAGGAAGACCCCCTCCCACCCGCCCTCCCGCAGCGCTGCGACGACCTCGCCCGCCGTCACCGGGTCAGCGTCGCAGAAGACCACGTCCGCGCCCGATGCTATCACCTCCGCCAGCCAGCCGTCCCCATCAGGCGAGACGACGGGCGTGAGCCGCCCACCTCGCTCCTGCGCCGCATGTTGCAACGACTGGCCCAGTGGCCCGTCGTCACTCACCAGCACCATCTCTAAAAGGCCGCCGGACGGCACATCCGGCGGGAGCGGCTGAGCAGTTCCGTCAAGCAGGGCGGCAGCCAGCGCGTCGGCATCCGGCCCGAGCCGGAACACCGCGCCGTCTCCTTCCGTGAGCACCGGGTCGAGCACCGCCGGGGCGACGAGGGGGATGCCTGCCCCAGCGTAGACACTCAGGGCAGCCCCGGTCGTCTCCTCGCGGAAGTGGCCAATAGCAGCGATGACGGCGGGATCAGCGGCCAGTTTGCGGGCCTGCTCGACCGCCATCGCGGGATCGGCGCCATCGTCGTAGGCGACCAATTCGACGCTGTAGCCTCCCACTCCATCGGCCGCGTTCGCCTCCCGCAGCGCCATCCGGACCGCGTAGATGACGTCGTAGCCGACGTAGCGGTAACGCCCCTCGAAAGGAGCGACCAGCCCAATCTTCACCGTTGGCTGCACCGACCCCGGAAAGCGTGCCAGAGGCAAGAGGCAGGGGGCAAGAGGCAAGGAGCAGAAGGCGAGAAGCAAGAGGCAGAAGGCAAGAAATTGCATCCTGCATCCTGCATCCTGCATCCTGCATCCTGCCTCCTGCCTCCTGCTCACGATTCCCCATTGCTCACAGTGCTGACTGCTAACGACTAACCGCTGACTACGGCACCCCACCGCCACACATCCTGTAATTGCTGAGGTGCTCCTCCTCCGTCACGGCAAAAAGGTGGCTGCCGTCGTTCTTCGCGCAGTCCACAAGGAAGAAATAGTAATCCGTGTCGGCCGGATATGCGCTCGCTTGAATCGAGGCCAGGCCCGGACTGCAGATAGGGCCCGGCGGCAGGCCCAGGTTGCGGTAAGTATTGTAAGGTGAATCCAGCTCCGTAGCCTCCAGTGTGAACTGGGGCCACCAGTTATCCGAGGTACCCATCGCATACTGCACGGTGGGACAAGCACCGAGAAACCAGCCCGCCTCCAGCCGGTTGTAATAGACCCCGGCGATGACCGGGCGTTCAAGAGCCAACACCGCCTCCCGTTCGACGATGGCGGCCAATGAGACCAGTTCGTAGACGCTCAGCCCACGGTCGGCGGCCGCCACCCGCATCTCAGGGGTCAGGCGCGCATCAAGGGTTCCCAGCATACGAGACAAGAGGTCAACACCGGTGGCCTCCTCGGGCAGGCGGTAGGTCTCAGGAAAGAGGAACCCTTCGAGCGTCGCAGCAGGGGGCAGATCAGCCAGGAAATCAAAGGTGAAGCCCGCGTCGTGCCACCCGGTCGTCGCCAACGCCAGAAACTCGTCCTGCGGTATGTTGGTCTGATCCGCCACTACAGCAGCGACCTGCTCCAGCCGCAGTCCCTCCTGGATCGTTACGAGCTGCTCCGGGCGCTGTCCCTGCTGCAACGCCTGCGCGATCTCAGGGATGGCCATCGTCTGACACAGGGTGAACTCCCCGACCTCGATGCCGGCATCCAGCCCGTGGTACTGCACGTAGCGGCGGAATAATTCGGCATCAGAGATCAATCCCTCTTGCTTCAACCGGACAGCGATCTCCGCCGCCGTCTCCCCTGGTTCGACGACAAAGGTGACCAGAGTATCATCGCTCCCGGCCGGCTGCTCCAACTCGGCAGCCCTTGCATCCAGGTAGAAACGGATGAAGAAATCACCGGGTGAGGATAGACCACACAGGCCGAGTGAGATGCTTCCACCGCCAGGTACAGAGTAGGTGAAAAACCAGCCCACGCTGGCTACGGTGATGACAATTGCCATCAATGCCCCAGAAAAAGCGACAACCCTGCCTACGTTCTTCAAAATCGCTCCCCTTCAAAATCAGCCGTTAGCCGCTGATCACCTTCCGGCAATGAATCGCCGACTACCAACGAAACATGACATTGCCGAACTACTAACTGCTATCCAGGTAACTCTGCAAGATCACGGCGGCAGCTATCGCGTCCACCTCTCCCTTGGCGCGTGCACGTCGCCTATCCTTCTTCTTACGGGTCTGCCGTAGAATCCCTTCCGCCGCCACCGTCGTGAAACGCTCGTCCCACGAGACAACCGGAACAGAAAGACGAGCAGCCAGCGCAAGAGCGTAGCGGGCAATCCGCCGTGCCTGCAGACCCTCCGTTCCGTCCTGGCTGAGTGGCTGGCCAACCACAACCAATCCAACGTCGTGCTCGGCCACGATGGCTGTGATAGCGGCGAAGTCATCCTCTCGCGAACCTCGCACCAATGTCTGTAACGGACGAGCCAGAATGCCGGTGGGATCGCTGATGGCGATTCCCACGCGCCGCTCCCCTACGTCCAACCCAAGAGTACGCACACTCTACCTCGGCCACATTATGGGGCCAGCGAAGCCTGGTTCCGCCCGCCCCTGCCTTCCCCTCCAGGATAGGAGAGGGCCTGGCTCTGTGGCACAACCTGCACACTGATGCGCAACGGGAGCAGCGGCAGCCGCTTCAGCCACTTCAGTCGCTCTGGCCACTCCGGCCAGAGCACGACCTGGGGGTCTTCGGCCAGCGGAAACTCCGCCAGCAGTCGCTCACGGGCATCGGCCACGCGCTGCCCTCGAATGAGAGCGACCGCCGTGTCGGTGTCGAGGGCGGCAGCGGCGTAGCCGCGAGCAGTGACGAAGAAGGTAAACCGGCCCGGGCCAATGTCCTCTTCGGCCACCTCGCCCAATTCAAAGCGGGCATCCACCAATGCGTACCCTGGCGGCAGGCGACGCGAGAGGTTGATGTAGGCCACAGCCTCTGCATTGTGCACGTCCACCACCAGCCCACTCACCAACAACCGCATATCAAGACCCACCGTATCGGCTTGCTCGGTGACGAAGCGCGTGTAGGATTCCTTGGGCACCGCCTCAATGCGCAGCGACTGACGAAGGAGGAGTTCTGTAGGTTCCTGCAGGTCGCCCATCTCTACATACGCCTGGTCGAGCAACTGTCGCATCAACTGCCTTCTCAACCGGTCGTAGTCGGCCTGGGTGACGACGCGCGCATCTTTGGGCTCCGCACCTGTGGTCGGTTCCGGGTTGATCACCCGTACGGCAGAAGCGGCTACACCCTCCAGCCGGTTGCTCTGGCAAGCCCCCACGTGGCCCACCCCAGCCTCCAACGCCTCAATAGGCACAGTCGCCTGTCCGCCGGCAGGAACAGCAACGTCCGCGGTGGTACGGAAGCGGATAGGGTAACTGGTGGAGGAAGTGCGCACAATCGTACCGGCCGGCACGATGTAATTCTGCGCCAGCAGATTGGTGAACAGGACCACTCCGGTCGCCCGGCCCGTGACCACACTCGTGGTACCGGTCGTTCCAATCTCGGCGTAGCTTTCGACCTCCAGGCCAACCCGCCGCGCCGGAATGAGCATGGCAGCGTGATTCACCGTATCTACATCGGGATCCACCGATACCGGCACGATGGTGGTGAACTCCCTGCCGGCCGGCACCAGCGTCACCACACCGCTGGGCACGATGATATAAGCACTCCCAGCGAGGATCAGAAGCGACAGCATGAAAACTATGAGGCGAATCCCCAGTTTGACCCAATCCAACCACGGCACGCGTGGGCGAACAGGCTGCGGCTGGAGAACAACATTCTCCTCCCACCAGAAACGAGATGGCGGCTTCACCTGCTCCGGGGGATGACCACGCCATACTTCAGTCTCCCGTGCCTCCTCGACGGTGGCGAAAGCCGGGAATCCACACCCACGGGCCAGCCCCCTCCGCTCAGGGTCAGCAGAGATGACAGCGACCTCTAACTGCTGCTGCTCGGCCTCGCGCCGCAGGAGGTCGAAATCCAACTGACGGGAGAGGAAACGCACGTTCCACGGGAGAACAAGCGCGACGCGACCTCTACCCAGCCAACTGAGCCGATGCTGGATGGAGGCGAAATCATCCTGGGGTTGCAGTTCTACGACCGAACAGGTTCCAAAACCCATAATTAGCCGTTAGCCGGGAGCGATTAGCAGTTAACCACCAATGATTGCCAACCGCTATTTAGCCAGCATCTCTTCCAGCATGCGAGGGGCCTGGCGCAGTGCATCGTCGAGTCGGCTGGGGTCACGACCACCCGCCTGGGCCAGGGTGGGCCTACCGCCTCCACCGCCGCCCACGATACGAGCCATATCACGTATCAGAATAGCCGCATCTACGCCAATATCCACCAGGTCGGATGTAACGGCGGCGACGAGGGCGGGTCGCTCACCCAGCACTGTACCGAGGACGACGACGCCAGAGCCCAGCCGGTCGCGAAACCAGTCTGTCATCTCACGCAGCACCTCCATGCTGGGCGCGGTCACCTGGGCGCTCAGCAGCGAGACTCCGGCCACCGATTGTATCTGCTCCAGTAACGTCTCAAACTCGCGGCGTGCTAATTGCTCCTGAAGACGCGCGATCTCCTTATGGGCGGATTGCAGTTCACCCAGTAGCCCCAGTGCCTTGCGATCCACCTCGTCCGATGAGACGCCCAGGTAAGCCGCCGTTCGCTGGAGGGTGCCCAACTGGCGCTCAACCAAATCCACCGCCACACGGCCAGTCACCGCCTCAATGCGGCGCAGCCCCGCTCCTACCCCCTCCTCGGAGACGATGTGAAACAGACCTATTTCGCCCGTCTCGTTCACGTGAGTACCGCCGCACAGTTCCTGGCTGAAAGGCTCGCCCGGCCATCCAATACGCACGACCCGCACGATGTCGCCATACTTCTCACCAAAGAGCGCGATGACCCCTTCCTCCACAGCCTGGCGATACCTCTCCTCGACAATCTCCACCGGGTAGTTGATCAGGATGGCATCGTTGACAGAACGGGTCACCAGGTCTAACTCATCCTCGGTCAACATAGCCGGATGTGTAAAATCGAAACGCAGCCGATCAGGCGCGACTAGCGACCCAGCCTGCTGCACGTGCTCGCCCAGGACGTAGCGCAATTCGCTGTGTAAAATATGGGTAACAGTATGATTACGGGCGATGTCCATCCGCCGTCCGTAGTTCACAATAGCCCAAACAGCATCGCCGACCCGTGGCCGGCCCTGCTTGACCACGCCGACGTGGACAATCAGACCAGGGACCGGGCGGCACGCTTCTTGCACCTCGATCTCCCAGGTTGGCTCATCTTCCCCCGGCGGATAGGCCGCAATGTAGCCAGTGTCGGAGACCTGGCCGCCAGATTCGACGTAGAAGCAGGTCGCTGGCAGGACCATCTCAACCTGATCTCCTTCCTTGACCGACTTGACCGATTCTCCATCGCGCAGGATCGCTGCGGCTGTGGTCTCCAATTCAGTGGTTGAATAGGGATCGTGTTCAACACCCCCTTCGCCCAGGAGACCCTGCTCTTGCAGGTCTGTCAGAACTCTCCGGTAGCGCTTCAACGCCTCTTCGTCATAGGCCCCGAATGTGTCCACTTGCCAGGCACGCTGACGCTGCTCCCCGAGCGCCACTTGATAGCCAGCTTCATCCACGCTCAAGCCCCGTTCTCTGGCCACATCGCGCGTGATCTCTAGCGGCAAACCAAAGGTATCGTAGAGCCGGAAGGCCGCGTCGCCGGGCACAACTTCCTTGCCCTTCACATCCAGCTCAGCCAGCACCTCATCCAGCCGCGCCAGGCCCAGGTCGAGCGTGCGCAGGAAGCGTTCCTCCTCCTGGGTGATTGTGGTGAGGATAAACTGGCGTCGGCTTGTGAGTTCGGGGAAATGAGGCCCCATAATCTCAATCACGACTTTGGCGACCTCGGCCAGGAAGGGCTGAGTGAAGCCAAGTTCGCGCCCAAAGCGAGCCGCACGGCGCAGGACCATACGCAGCACGTAGTTACGCCCCTCGTTACCTGGAATGACACCATCGCCGATGAGGAAGGTGATCGCACGTCCGTGGTCGGCGATGACACGGTAGGCGATGATGTTCTCTTCCACTTCAGCGTCAGTGTGCCCCATCATCTCTTGCACGCGCTGGATGATAGGCGTAAACAGGTCAGTCTTGTAATCGGAGTCCATGTCCTGGAGGACGGCGACCAGCCGCTCAAATCCAGCGCCAGTGTCCACGTGCCTGGCTGGCAGTGGATGCAAGTTCGCATCGGCATCCTTGTTGTACTGGATGAAGACCAGGTTCCACAATTCAATGAAGCGGCCACAGTCGCCATTGACCTGGCAGACGTGACCAGGCACCTCCTGTTTGTCGCAGAACTCTGGCCCACGATCAAGATGAATTTCGCTGCACGGCCCGCAGGGACCGGTGTCGGCCATCTCCCAGAAATTGTCCTTGCGCCCGAAATACAGGATGTGATCGGGCGGGATGTCCGTCTCCGACCGCCAGTAGCCGGCTGCATCCTC
The DNA here is from genome assembly GCA_964412395.1 of uncultured Anaerolineales bacterium. Lineage (GTDB taxonomy): Bacteria > Chloroflexota > Anaerolineae > B4-G1 > B4-G1 > CAYPOY01. Next base: position 7,029 of record CAYPOY010000052.1, read on the forward strand.
ATCGGCCTCCAGTTCCCCGTACTCGTCTTTGAAGACCGTGGCCCACAGCCGATCTCCGGGCAATCCCCAGACCTCGGTCAGAAGTTCCCAGGCCCAGGCGATGGCCTCTTTCTTGTAGTAGTCGCCAAAGGACCAGTTGCCCAACATCTCGAAGAAAGTGTGGTGGTAGCCGTCGCGCCCCACGTCCTCCAGGTCGTTGTGCTTGCCAGAGACACGCATACATTTCTGCGTGTCGGTAGCACGGTTATAGGGCCGGACGCCCACTCCCAGAAAGACGTCCTTAAACTGGTTCATCCCGGCGTTGGTGAACAGCAGCGTGGGATCGTCCACCGGTACCAGGCTGGCGCTGGGGACGACAGTATGGGCCCGGGCGGTAAAGAAGTCGAGAAAACTTTGGCGCACTTCGGCGCTGGTCATTTTTTCCATTACATCTCTCTCTCTTCCAGGTTGGGCGGTATTGTAGCCGGAAGGAGGGAAACTGTCAACTGGAGCGTGCACGCCGACTTGCCCCCTTTCCCCGGCTGGTGTATACTCAGTTATGCCTATGCACCACTGACAAGTCAAGGCCTTCCACGCGATGTCCTGGCCGGAGTACTGATTCTTTCGAACTGGTTCGGGAAGCACAGGATATGTCCAAGAAGATTCTCATTGTAGACGATGAGGTTCACATCCGGTTGCTGCTGAAGTATGCATTGGAAGACTTCGAGGATGCCGGTGTTGAGTTGCTGTCGGCGAGTGATGGCCTGGAAGCCTGGGACGTCGTCCAGGCTGAACGGCCCGACCTGATCATCCTGGACGTGATGATGCCTGGTCTCTCAGGCTACGAGGTATGCCAACGCATCAAGAGCGACCCTGACCTCTCCAACACCCACGTCATCATGCTCACCGCCAAGGGCCAGGCAGTGGATCGGCAACGCGGCACCGAGGTAGGAGCCAATGAATACATCACCAAGCCTTTTGATCCTCACTATCTCGTTGAGCGTACAGCCGATGTTTTAAGCATCAGGGTATGATAGCGCATGGCAATGGAACAGTCCTTTCCCCCGGTTCGCCGTCACATCCTGTGGACCTTGTTGGCAGCCATCCTCGTCCTTCTGCTGATCTTCATTCTGATCTCTCCACTCATCGTCAGTTTCGCCCCTCAGGCAGCACGCCAGTCCCGTCCGAATTACCTCCTATTCACCCCCCTGTTGACAGCAGTGCTCCTGGGGCTGACCTACCGACACCTGGCCCCTGTCGCCCGATTGGGCTGTCTCCTGCGCCAGGAGGAGGAACCGCCGCCGGAGGTGGTTCGCCAGGCCCGCCAGGTCGCCTTCAACACGCCAGTCTACCTCTTCGTCACCTTGTTGGGATCAACCGTCCTGATGACCTTCCTCAGCCATCTGATCGGCTTGATTTGCCCCCCCGACTACGAGTTCGTGCCTCACTTCTCCGAATCACTTCTCATCATCGCCACCGCCACCAGCGTGGCGCTCGTGCTGGCCCTTATCGCCCGCCGGCAGTTGCAACCGGCCCTCGTGGCCACCGCTCACTTGCTTCCCTCCCTCGACACTTCCCCTCCGCCAACCTATGAAGGGCACCGCTTCGACATTCGCATCCGCCTGCTTATCGTCATCCTGGCTCTGAACTTCGTCGCCTACTACTTCCCCAGTATCCTGGCCTTCAACCTGGTCTACCAGGCTGCCCAGGAGTCGGCGCTCCATCGTCATCGACGGTGGGCCGAGAGCGTGATCCAAGAAATTGCCCCCATCCTGGATGACGCAGCATTGATCAATCACGTGGAAGAGGCCACGCTGACTGATGACGGTCAGGCCTTCATTGTGGATGGCCAGGGGCGCTACATCACCCACCCGCCCGCTCTCCCGCCACCTCTGCCGGATCCGGGGGAGCAAGTCGTGGAGGGACGGGAGACGACGCTGCTCCTGCCCCTGGATCGTCCGGGACGCGACTGGTGTTTAGGGGTGGTCTACCGCTTTCGCGCCGAATCCGAGCCCCTGGTCCGCCACACCGTCTTCCTTCTACTGGGGTTTGGCCTGATGGCCCTGGCCCTCACCCTCCTCTCCGCCCTCGCCGTGACTGGCGACGTCTCCGGCGAACTGCGCCAGATCACCCGTCGCCTGTTGGAAATCGCCCGGCGGGAGGAGGTAGGGGAACAACTCCACGTCCTCTCAATGGACGAGATAGGAGACCTGGTGCGGGCCTTCAACGAGGTTCAGGCACAGACACAAACTCAGCAGGAGAAACTGCAGCAAGAGCATCAGCGTCTCCTGGCCCTTCAAGCGATCTCTTCCCGCATCAGTGCCATCTTCGATCTGGACCGATTGCTGAATGAGCTGGTGCAGAGCGTGAGTACCACCTTCAATTACTACAATGTCCTCATTTTTCTGGCAGACGAAGGAGAGGAGGAACTCTACCTGGCTGCTTCTACCTGTCCTCTCGCTCCAGAGGCGAGGGAGCACCGTTTCAGGATCGGGGCCGAGAACCTCGTGGGCCGCGTAGCCAGCACTGGGACTCCTCTCCTGATCCCCGACACGAGCCAGCGTGACTTCTGCACTAGCAGCAGCGAAGTCCGCTCCGAGATGTTCATCCCGATGTTCGCTGGGGGGCGGCTGGTGGGCATCTTCGACGTGGCAAGCGATCAAACCGGCGCCTTCGAGGAGCGAGACTTGCAGTTGATGACCGCCCTGGCCAACCAGGCAGCAGCAGCCATCGAAGCAGTCCGCCTGCTGCAAGAAAGCCAGGCCAACACCATAGCGTTGGAGCAACGGGCCCGCAACCTGATGCTGATCAACCGTATCTCTACTACCCTGACCTCATCACTGGACGCCTATGAGATTCTGAACATAACCGTCCAGCACCTGATGGAGCTAAGCGGTGTGGGCTACGGCGGTGTGCTCATCCTGGAGCGGGATGGACAGCACGGCCTGATCATCACCGAGTATCCCACCTGTCAATTTGCCGACCTCCGTTTGTCGCTCCCGCGCTCGCCCTCGGTCCAACGAGTGCTGGAGTTGGGTATCCCCTACGCAGTCGAAGATGCCACTAGCCACCCGCTCCTGGAGTCTTTTCAGGAGCAAATCGCCTCACTGAAGGTCCGCTCATTGCTCCTGGTGCCCCTGGTGGCCCGACGTGAAATGATCGGTATCCTGCTCCTGGCCTCTCTGGGCCAGCGGCGGACCTTCTCGGATGAGGAAAAGGAGATCTGCCAGACGGTAGCCAGCCAGGCGGCAGTGGCCGTGGCCAATGCCCGGCTCCTGCAAGACATCCAGCAGCAGAGGCGCGCCCTGACGCGCAAGAGCCAGGAACTGACCGAGGAATCGAGCAAGCTGGATGCCATCCTCAACAACATCGCTGACGGATTGGTGGTGACTGATCCTACCGGACGCATCATCCTGAGCAACCCAGCCTTCCGGGAAACCGCTGACCTGCCGTCGGCTCGCTCGCTGCACGGTCGCCTGCTGGCAGAGTCCTTCCCTATGCCCGGCCTGCAGCCCCTCGTTGCCCAGGCCCTGGAGGTACCAGGCCAGGTTCTCACCGAGAACCTGGAACCGCCCGACGGTCGGGTACTGAAGACCTCGGCCACTGCCCTGCGCATCCCACCACCGATCCTGGAGCCAGAGAAGGGAGAGCAAATCGCTGGCGTCGTCACCATCCTGCGGGATATCACCCACGAGGTCGAGGTAGACCGCATGAAGACCGACTTCATCTCCACCGTTTCTCACGAACTGCGCACCCCCCTTACATCCATCCTGGGTTTTGCCAGCCTGATCCAGCGGGATTTCCGCCGCTGGATCGTCCCCCACGTAGCCACTGACAGGAAAGCCCACCGGGTCGCCGAAGACATCCTGGACAATCTGGCCATCGTCGAAAATGAGAGTCAGCGCCTCGCTCGGCTTATCAACGACGTACTGGACATCGCCAAGATAGAAGCAGGCCGAATGAAGTGGCATATGGACAGTACCGATCTAACGGAGGTAGTTCAGGGCGCTGTCGTCGCCACCGCCGCCCTGGCCGAGGAGAAGAACCTGCCCATCCGGGTCTATTTGCCCCCCGACGGCCTACCTCCGGTCTGGGGCCACCGGGACCGGCTCATACAGGTGGTGACCAACTTGCTCTCTAACGCCATCAAGTTCACCGAACCAGGCTGGATCGAGGTGCGAGGCTGGAAGACATATGTTGGGAGTGAAACAGTGCACAGCAGTGGGACCTCCCCGCCCCCCCATGGCCCAGCCTGGACAATCGAGGGTGCGCCTGCCAGCCTCCAGCTCTCAGAGGGAGAATGGGTGGTGGTGAGCATCACCGACAGTGGCATTGGCATCCCAACCGGGGAGATTCCTCGCATCTTCGACAAGTTCACCCAGGTGGGGGACACACTGACGGGGAAGCCGCAAGGGACGGGGCTAGGGCTCTCCATCTGTAAAGGAATCATCGAGTACCACGGAGGGCACATCTGGGTGGAGAGCAAGCCGGGCAAAGGCAGTACCTTCTCTTTCGCCCTGCCCGCGGAGCCTTTCTGGGCAGAAGCTTCGGAGGAAGTCGGAGATCCTATCGCAAAGTAGGCCACCGCATCGGTACCCCACAAGAACACGGGTGCGAGGGAGACAAGTCCCACAGTGCGCGATGGGCAATCCCGAAGCCCCAGGCAGAGAAGCCAGTTTGCCGAACCAAGAAGGTTGAGCCAAAGGTGCTATGGACATGGAAAGAAAGCTTCGTCTGAAGAAACTCCTCCAGCCTGAACAGATCGCGACGCTCCTGCGAGACTTCACGCTGCTGCTGGGGCCAGAGGTTGCCCTGGCCGTGAGCGATGGGCCTGGTCGTCTCCTAGGAGACCACCGATCCTTCCCACCGGGGGCCGCCCACGCCCTCTGGGAGGCCGCGCCAGAAGCGGCAGAGGTCGTGATTACCTCGCAAGGAGCAGCAACCCCCATCTGCGTGGAGGCGCAGCAAGTGGGGCTGATCCTGGCAGCGGGCTCGCTGCTCCCGCCAGCTCAGACGCGCGTCGCTCTGACCGCATTGAAACACACCCTGGAGTCCCTGGCCGTAGTCGCTCTGGAGAGGCGTGCCATCGCCCGCGAGGCGCTGGATCGCTATCGGGAGATCAACGAGCTCTACAACATGGGAGAGATACTGGCTACCTGTCTGGATGTGGACGAGCTCCTCCAACGGATACTGACCGAGGCAAGCCAGATCATCCAGGCCCGCCAGGGTGCGATCCTGCTCTATGACGAGACAGGGGAGATGGTCAGCGCTGCCAGCACCGGGCCGACGGAGGAACTGGAGATGGCCATCGTGGAGGGACACACGCTGGCAGATGAGGTAGCCCGCACAGGGAAGCCTCAGATCGTCAATGACTTCACCAATGGAGAGCAGCAGATACCACTCCTGGCTGTCCCACTGTTCACCTCTGAGCGACGGCTGGGGGCCATCCTCCTGGCCGGTAAAGCAAAAGGAACGATCTTCACGGCAAGTGATGAGAAGCTGCTATCTGCTCTGGCCTGGCAGGCGGCCATCGCCCTGGAGAATGCCCTCCTGTTCGAAAACGTGCGGCGGCAGCGGGACGAGATTGCCACGATGAAGTACTACATGGACAACATCTTCGCCAGCATCGCCAGCGGTGTCATCACCACCGACATCCACGATGTCATCACCACTTTCAACCGGGCCGCCGAGACGATCCTGCGCATCCCGTCCCAGCAGGCGGTGAACCGTCTCTACTACCAGGTGCTTGGTTTCCTACGCAGCACTCCCTTCCCTGCCTTAGTCGAGGACGTGCGCCAGCACCACAAGACCTACGTTAATCAAGAGATCTACCCCCGTCTTCCGCAGGGAGAACAGCTCTACCTGAACCTGAGCCTCTCCGCGCTGCAGGGGGGCGGGGGAGAAACGCTGGGGGTAGCGATTGTGATGGACGACGTGACGGAGAAACGTCGCTACGAGCGGGAGAGGGCACTGCTCTGCCGCTACCTGCCAGCCGGGCTGGTGGACCGGCTCCCCCACGACCTGGCTGAACTGGGGCTGCGCGGGGAGCGGCGAGTAATCACCGTCCTCTTTGCCGACATCCGGGGCTTCACCGGGTTCAGCGAGAGCAACCCATCCGAGCGGGTCGTGGATGTGCTCAACGACTACCTGACCATGGCCGGGGCAGCGGTCCGCTTCAACCGGGGCATCGTGGACAAGTATATGGGGGATGCCGTGATGGCCCTATTCAACACACCGCTTCTGGAGGAAGAAGAGCACGCCTGGCAGGCGGTGCGGATGGCCTGGACGCTGAAGGAAGCGGTGGAAACCTACCACCACCACATCGCCCCGGAGGAACGGCTTTTCCTGGGCACTGGCATCTGTACGGGGGTGGCCGTGGTGGGCAATGTGGGAACTGAGGACCGGATGGAGTACACAGCCATTGGGGATACGGTCAATCTGGCCAAGCGGTTGCAGGAGAATGCCCAGCCGGGGCAGATTCTTATCTCCCACGAGACGTGGGAGATAGTACGAGATCGGGTACGGGTGAACCCCTTGCCGCCCATACGGGTCAGGGGCCGCCAGGCCTTCACCCGTATCTATGAACTGGCAGGCCTGATTGCTGATAGATGAACAGATTCTCCTCCCATTAGATAAACTGCGTGATCTTTGAGTTGCGCGCCTCCTGGATATAGGTCCCCACCGCGCCGTACTCGTCAATCAAGTCCTCGCGCAGGTCCTGGCGACGGATGCCCATAATCTCCATTGCCATCTCGCAGGCGATGATCCTGCCCCCCGGTTCTTTGAAGTCCTGAAGCAACTTCTCCAGGGAAGCGACGTTGGCCTTCTTCATCCGCTGCTTCACCATCCAATCCACGGTCATCAGGAGACAAGCGGCGGGCTTGCGTCCACATCGCTTTGTGGTATAACTGCCGTGACATCAGGAACATAGCAGGCGGGACTGGAGCATGCCCCCGCTCTTATCGTCGGACGATGCCGGACCTACAGCACCAACTGGATCAGAAGACAGCACAACTGGCCGCACTGCGGGAGATAGGCCGGGCGATCAACGCCGCCTGGGATCTGAAAGCGACCCTCGAACTCATCACGCGCAAGACGGCCGAGGTGATGGACATGGACTCCTGCTCCATCTACCTGCTGGACGAAGCAGAGGAATACCTGGTCCTGAAGGCCACTACCGGGCTGGCCCCGGAATCGGTCGGTCGCGCGCGGCTGCGGCTGGGGGAAGGTCTGACCGGCTGGGCGGCGCAAGCAGGGGAGCCGGTGGGCGTGGCCGACGCCGCCTGCGACCCACGCTTCAAGTATCTGCCGGAGACGCAAGAGTCGGCCTTCCAGTCGCTTCTGGCCGTGCCGCTGGTCAACCAGGGGCGGGTTATCGGCGCGATGAACGTGCAGACCCGGACCTACCATCAGTACGGTGCCGACGGGGTGGAACTCCTGTCCCTGATCAGCGACCTGGCGGCCGGGGCTTTGGAGAAGGCAATGCTCTACGAGCGCATGCAGCGCCAGATCGCCGAACTCTCCACCCTGGCCGAGGTGAGTGAGACCATCACCTCGCCCCTGTACCTGGACGAGATGCTGGGCCTGATCGTGGACATGGCCGCCCGGGTCATGCGGGCCAGGGTCTGCTCCCTGATGCTGCTGGACGAAGAGCGGGATGAGTTGGTCCTGCGGGCCACCCAGAGCCTCAGTCCGGCCTACCGCAACAAGCCACCTCTACAGGTGGGTGAGGGTATTGCCGGCCGCGTGGCCCAAACCGGCCAGCCGATGGTGGTGGAAGACGTCCGCCGGGACCCTCGCTACCGCTACGCCGATATCGCCCGCCAGGAGGGGCTCTGCTCGCTCCTCTGCGTGCCATTGCGGGTGCGCGAGCAAGTCATCGGCGTCTTCAACTGCTACACGGGTGAGCTCCATGCCTTCACTTCCCAGGAGACCGGCCTGTTTCAGACGCTGGCCAACCAAACCGCCCTGGCCATCGAGAATGCCAGTCTGGTGGTCAACACCGCCGTAGTGCGCGAGATGCACCATCGCGTGAAAAACAATCTGCAGACCATCGCCATGCTCCTGCGCCTTCAACTGGGGGAGGGAGGCCGGATCAACGCTCGGGAGACTCTGTGCGAGAGCATCAACCGCATCCTCAGCATCGCCGCTGTGCACGAGGTGCTGTCCGAAAAGGGCTTCCGGCTGGCCGACGTGAAGCAGGTCCTTACACAGGTGGCACAGACGGTGACACAGAACAGACTGTACCCTCACAAAGACCTGCACGTGGAGGTGCGCGGGGATGAGATCACCCTGCCGTCGCGGTCGGCCACCGCGCTGACCCTGGCAGTGAACGAGTTGATCCAGAACGCGCTCAAGCACGCCTTTGTGGGGCGGGAGGAGGGGCGTATCACGGTTATGTTGCGCAACCGCCAGCCGGGGTTCGAGGTCGAGGTGCAGGACAATGGTGTGGGCCTTCCGCCGGGTGAACCGCCCCTGCGCGGCCTGGGGTTGCAGATCATTGATACGCTGATCGGCCAGGACCTGGGTGGTCAGTTGAGAGTCGAGTTGAGCGAACAGGGCACCCGTGCCACCATCGTTGTGTCTGGCACGGCCGGAGGGAAGGGAACGGTGTGAAATCTTTGCGCATCCTTCTCGCCGAGGACGAATCCATCATTCGCATGGGATTGTGTCGCATCCTGGAGGAGGCCGGCTACCAGGTCGTGGCCGCACCGGACGGACGTACGGCGACAAGATTGGCCAGGCAGACCGGGCCGGACCTGGCGATCCTCGACATCAAGATGCCCGGTATAGACGGATTAGAGACGGCTCGGACGATCTACCGCCAGCGGCCTCTGCCCATCGTGCTGTTGACCGCCTACGGTGACCGTGAACTGGTCGAGCAGGCAGCCGAACTACCTATCATGGCCTACCTCATCAAGCCGGTCAACGAGCAGGAGTTGCTGGCGACACTGGAGGTCGTCATGGCGCGCTTCGCAGAGCGTCAGTGGTTGTGCCAGCAGGCGACCGAGTTGGAAGAGCAGCTCGCCACGCGCAAAGTGGTGGAGCGGGCCAAGGGTGTGCTGATGCAGCGCGAGCCCCTCAGCGAGGAGGAGGCCTACCGGCGCATCCAGCGCCAGGCGCGGCAGGAGCGGCGCACCATGCGCCAGGTGGCCGAGGCGATCCTGCGTCAAGCGCGCGATGATTGACGGCAGCACGGTTTTGTGATATGCTGTAACCAGTAGAGTCGGATGGAGTACCTGACCAGGCAGCACGATTCGATGTACAACGTCGCACCTTACATCTTCGTGCCATACAAGTAGTCATAAAATCACTTTGGGAGAAGAAATGATGATCGAAACTGAGATTGATGCCATAGTTGCCCGCGAGATTCTGGATTCGCGGGGTAACCCTACTATCGAGGTAGAAGTGGCCCTGCTGGGAGGAGCCTGGGGCCGGGCTGCCGTTCCCTCTGGAACCTCCACCGGTGTTCACGAGGCGCTGGAACTCCGTGACGGCGACAAGAGCCGGTACAACGGTAAGGGAGTGCTGCAGGCGGTTACCAACATCAACGACGTCATCGCCGACGAACTGTTCGGCTGGGATGCCACCGACCAAGCGGGGGTTGACACGCTGTTGCTGGAACTGGACGGCACGCCCAACAAGGAGAAACTGGGAGCCAACGCCATCCTGGGCGTCTCGCTGGCCGTGGCCCACGCAGCGGCCAACGCGCTCCAGATGCCCCTGTATCGCTACATCGGCGGCGTGTACGCTCACGTGCTGCCGGTACCAATGATGAACATCCTCAACGGCGGCAAGCACGCAGTGGACGGCCCCGACCTGCAAGAGTTTATGATTATGCCGGTGGGCGCGCCGACCTTCGCCGAGGCATTGCGCTGGGGAAGCGAGGTCTACCACACGCTCAAGGCTGTCCTCAAGACCAGGGGATACTCCACCGGCGTCGGGGACGAGGGAGGCTTCGCACCCAGACTCGAGGCGAACGAGGAGGCCATCGAGGTCATCCTGGATGCCATAGAGAAGGCGGGTTACAAACTCGGTGAGCAGATCAGCATCGCGCTCGACCCCGCTGCCAGCGAGTTCTTCGAGGACGGAAAGTACATCCTCAAGAAAGAAGGCCGCACGCTCACCGGTGCAGAGATGGTCGAGTTCTACGCCGATTGGGTGGAGAAGTACCCCATCATCAGCATCGAGGATGGGCTGGCCGAGGACGATTGGGACAGTTGGAGGTTGATGATGGAGCGACTGGGTGGCCGGATCCAGATCGTGGGGGATGACCTGCTGGTGACCAACGTGGCGCGGGTGCAGAAGGCAATTGACTTGGCGGCGTGCAACTCGCTCCTGTGCAAGGTGAACCAGATTGGAACGCTCACGGAGGCCATCGCTGCCGTGCAACTGGCACAGCGGGCGGGATGGACAGTCGTCGTTTCTCACCGTTCGGGCGAGACGGAGGATGCGACCATCGCGGACTTGGCGGTGGCACTGAACACTGGCCAGATCAAGACCGGTGCGCCCTGCCGTTCCGACCGAGTCGCCAAATATAACCAATTGCTGCGCATCGAGCAGGAGTTAGGCGATGAAGCGGCCTACGCCGGGATGGGGGCCTTCACCAATTTGCGTCTCCGATAGGTGTCGAGCGGGAGTAGAGGCGCGGTAACCGCGTCCCTACCGATGTCCACGGAGGAGCAAGATGCTACGTACCAAGATTGTCTGCACGGTTGGACCGGCCTCCAGTTCTCCCGAGGTGGTGCACAGTCTCATCCGGGCCGGTATGAGTGTGGCGCGCATCAACTTCTCCCATGGTGACCATGCTACTTATATTCGGTCTATTGCTACCCTGCGGCAGATTGCAGAACAAGAAGGCCGGTTGGTGGCCATGGTGGCCGATTTGCAGGGGCCCAAGTTGCGTGTGGGTGAGATCGAAGGGGGAGCAGTCGAACTGCACGAGGGGAGTGTGGTGACGCTGACGTCGCGTCCCCGGCCAGGCGCGATGGATGAGATACCTGTGCCCAATCCGGAGTTGCTGCGCGACCTGCGGGTTGGTCAGACTGTGCTGCTGGATGACGGAGACCAGGAGTTGGTCGTCGTGCGGGCTGGTGAAGGCTGCCTGATGTGTCGAGTAGTCACGGGTGGTCAACTTACCTCTCGCAAGGGAATCAATGTACCCGGGGCAACGCTTCACTTCTCTTCTCTGACCCCCAAGGACCAGGAGGACGCGGTGTTCGCGTTGGAGCAGGGAGTGGATTTCTTTGCCCTCTCCTTCGTCCGCCGCGCAGCCGACGTTCGCGAACTGCGGCAGTTCTTGAGGAGTAGAGGAGCCGACGTTTCTATCATCGCCAAAATCGAGAAGCCCGAGGCGCTCTCGGATTTCGACGCGATCCTGGCCGAGGCCGATGGCATCATGGTAGCCCGGGGGGACCTGGGGGTGGAGACGCCCGCCGAGGAGGTGCCGTTCCACCAGAAGCACATCATTCGCGCCTGCAACCAGGCCGGCAAGCCGGTCATCACCGCCACGCAGATGCTCCAGACGATGATAGAGCACCCACACCCAACGCGGGCGGAGGCGTCAGATGTTGCCAACGCCATCCTGGATGGCACGGATGCGGTGATGCTTTCCGGCGAGACGGCAGTGGGACGTTACCCTGTGGAGTCAGTGGAGACGATGGCGGTGATATGCGCCAATGCGGAGGCTCATCTACCTTATGGCCGCTTGCTACATGGTGAATCTCATAACCACGGAACGATCACAGAGGCCATCAGTCGTGCTGCGGTTGAGATCGCCAATGAAGTGGAAGCCAGGGCAATCATCACCGCGACAGTGTCGGGGATGACCGCGCGCATGGTGGCACGTCACCGTCCGTCTATCCCTGTCGTCGCTGTGACTCCCAGCCACTCGACGCTGTTTCGATTGACACTCGTGTGGGGTGTAGTGCCCGTGCAGGTGGCGGAGTTCAGGACTACCGATGATATGGTGGAGGTGATGGTGCAAGCAGCACGTGAGAAAGGCCTGGTGGCCTGGGGTGACCCGGTAGTACTGACGGCAGGCATCCCCTTCGGCAGTGGAGGCGAGACCAATATGCTGAAAGTTCACGTAGTGGGCGAGATGGGGAGGCGCAAGACGTAAAACGTAAGCGGGTTACGTTTCAGGTGCCACTTCGTCCGTTGGAGGGATTGCCGCTTCGTCTTCTGCCGGAGGGACCTCCGGCGTCGAGACGGGCACGGGCTCAAGTGCCTGTGGTGCGACGCTTGCGCCACAGTAGGGGCAGAGAGACCACCGCAGGTGAAGCGGGCGACCGCATTCTGGACAGGCCCTCTTGAGCCGAGTGTGGCAAGTCGGGCAATACAGATAGCCACCCTTGACCCGCTGTCCACACCCGGGACAGACCTCCGGCTCTTCTATGGCCTGTAGCAGCGCCTCTTGCTCCAAGGAACGCTCATACGCATCCGCCAGCGTCTCTCGGGGGCGTAGCATCAAGTATACCACCAACCCAATAGCGGGCAATACAATCACTAATAACGTAGCCAGGATATGGGCCAGAATGTCTCGGGAACGCGCGCGAATGTCGCGAAAAGTCCAAATCGCCATCCCACCCAATAGCGCAACGGTTACTCCCCCACAAGCGGTGGATAGAATGGTCAGATAGAAGGGGATGCTCTCCAGGATGTTCTCCATTGGTGGCATGCTCCTTGTTTCAGCCTGCTGTTCGGGCTAAGCGAGACGTATTATACCACCGGCTGGTAACAGGAGCAAGTGTTCAGGGGCGAAACCTGGCGTGGAGATACCTGGGCCATTTGACAATTCTGTACCAATTGCAGTATAGTAGTAGTATGGCGAGTGACGAAACACGGGCCGACTACCGGCCAATGATCAGGGATTTGCCCGTTGGCGAGCGCCCACGCGAGCGGCTGGCCCGCGCAGGCGAGGGGGCGCTTTCGACGACGGAACTGCTGGCCATCATCCTGCGCACAGGCGTGGGTGGCGAAAGCGTCCTGAACATGGCCACGCGGCTCCTTTCCCGCTACAACGGGTTGCCGGGCCTGGCCCGGGCTAGCTTCTCCGAATTGCAGGCCGAGAAGGGACTGGGCGAGGCCAAGACGGCGCAACTCAAGGCAGCATTGGAACTGGGTCGTCGCATGCTGCTCGCCGCCCCAGAAGACCGTTTTGTCGTGCGCTCCCCGGCCGATGTGGCGCAACTCCTGATGGCCGAGATGGCCCATCTGGAGCAGGAGCATTTCCGGGTGCTATACCTGGATACGCGCAACCGGCTGCTCGGATCCGAAACGGTGTACGTGGGGAGTCTCAATGCCTCCCACATTCGGGTGGGTGAGGTTTTCCGGGATGCTGTCAAACGGAACTGCGCGGCGATTATCGTCGCCCACAACCATCCCTCGGGCGACCCTACCCCCTCGCCCGAGGATGTAGAGGTAACCCGCCAGTTAGTAGCAGCGGGCAACCTGTTGGACATTGAAGTTCTGGACCACTTGGTCATCGGACAGCAGCGTTTTGTGAGCCTGCGCGAGCGCGGGTTGGGTTTCACGTAACCTGCGACCGGCATGCTGTATCAGCCTTGACGCACAATAGCGCAAACATGATTCAGGAAAGGAGGCGACAAATGTCACGGAACTTGCTGAAGGACGGGGGGTTCGAAGCTGATTGGGGGGAGGAGAAAAGTCATCGCTGCCTGGTCTTCCCCGAGGGCACAGAGCCGTACGAGCAGGACGTGGGCAACATATTCACTCCCCCTGGATGGGTGACGTGGTTCCGCCACGACCCAGGCACGTGGGACCAGCCCGAGGTGCGGGATGCATGGGTGAGCGTTGACCCGCGCCGTGCTCACGGTGGACAAAAGGGAATGCTTCTGTTTACGTTTTACCGTAAGCACGACGCAGGATTTCTCCAGCAGGTGCGGGTCACGCCGGACACCCGGTTGCGCCTGACAGCCTGGGCGCATGCCTGGAGCAATCACAAGGATGGCCCACATCCTTCCGACGGACGCTGGAGCGAGGGGCCAGGGTACGACGCCGGATTCCTCCTGGAGGGAGAAGCCCCAAATGACGACTGGCGGAACTTTACCTTCTACGTGGGGATTGATCCAACCGGCGGCACCAACCCGTATGCCGATACAGTGGTATGGGGTCAGGGGGCACATATCTACAACCAGTATGCTCAACCTCCCTCTGTGGAAGCAGTGGCCCAGGGTGACGCTGTGACGGTGTTTCTGCGTAGCAAAACATTGTGGCCCTTCAAGCACAGCGATGCCTATTGGGACGATGCAGAATTGATCGCTGTGAACGCTGAGGGTGGGGGTGAGGAGGTGACGCCGCAGGTACGGCTGAGCCACCAGCCAGCCAGTCCGAAGGTCGGCGAAGCGGTGACAATTGAGGCTCGCTCATTGACCGGGCTAACCGATGTAAATCTGGTAGTCCGCCAGCCCTCGGGGGCGGAACTGGCGCGAGGGGCGGTTGTGGTCGGGCATGACGGAGAGTGGCACACATGGGCGTATACCACCTCGCCGCTGAGCAAGGCCGGGGCACACGAAGTCGTGTTCTCTGCTGCTGGTGATGTGATGGTGACCGATGCGTTTGAGTGCCTTCCGGCCGTGACGCCGCAGCGCGGGCTGCCCCGTGAACAGTACAAACGGGCTTACGTGTTGCTTCCCTCTGATGCCAGCGCAGCCTGGGCCCTGGCGGTGGTGGACGGGACGTGGGACCAGCGTAGGTACACCATCGGGAGCAGCGCCGACGACGCCGGTATCGGTGACCTGGATGTGCGGCAGGTGATCGCGGTCAATCCTGGGAGATGGCCCAGCGATTTGCGAGCCTTCTTCGAGGAGCATTACCCCGGCGTGAAGTACACCCCCATTGAAGCCGAGACGCCGGCCGAGTTGACGCAGAAATTGAAGCAATTGTGACCATACGCATGGCAGGAAAAGGCTCCCACCCGCCTCGCTCGCCGAAGGTCTCCCGACCGAGGGGAGAGGGCTCGGTCGAGAGACCTTCGCCCATCACGGGGGAGAGCTAACAGGGGAGTACTTCGCCCATCAGGTATTCTTCGCTACTCCTGGGCCAGCAATTCCACCTCCGTCACCATAGCGTGGAAACTGTGACCGGAGGCGTAGATAGTCAGGCGCTTGATGATGGCAGGGGGTGCGTCGGCCAGTTCCTCTACCAAGTTGCC